>NZ_JABVBF010000439.1 GCF_013344765.1 Acinetobacter lactucae | reverse complement strand
ATTTACAAGCCTCAAAATTAATTTGAAATTATTATATTAAAAATAATTTTATGAAATTTTACGTTATGTATAGTTTTAATAAGTAATAGTTATTTTTTATAATTAGTAACAAATAACTTATCTCAATATTTTAGGTTGTATTTTGATTCACCCAGATAAATAAGGACTTAGTACAGGCTTATTCCTGAGGAATAAATCAAACTCAGTACTAAAAATATCACTCAATTTTAAACAACGAGTTGCCCTAAATCCTTTAAAACATTCATCGCTTCCCCCTCATCTTCTGTTTGCCGAACAATCATTCTGTCATATGAAATCCCACCGATCTCAATATAAATTTTCGGATGTGGAAGCTGAGGAATATAGACTTTAAAAGGTTGATAAAGATTAAGAAGATAACCAAATGAAACATAAGG
>NZ_JABVBF010000438.1 GCF_013344765.1 Acinetobacter lactucae | reverse complement strand
GCAATGTAGCGGATGCGGTGAGTGCAGATCAGGCTGTGAACCTGGGTCAATTACAAACTGCGACAACAGCAGCGAATGACAAGACCGATGCGCTAGGAACCAGTACAGCGAACAATCTGGGCGGTGGGTCAAGCTACGACAGCACAACCGGTGCGGTGAGTGCACCAACCTATACCGTGAACGGTACAGACGTAAATAATGTGGGTGCCGCGATCAGTGAGCTGGACAAAGGCTGGACGTTACAAAGCAATGGTGCAACGGCAGGTGCAGTGAAAGCGGGCGATGTGGTTGACATTGGTACGGTGACAGGCGAAAGCAACTTAACGGTCAGCAAGACCGGCAATACGATTCAGTATGGCTTGAAGCGAGATCTGGATCTGGACAGTGTCACCACAGGCAACAGCGTGTTGAACAATAGTG
>NZ_JABVBF010000437.1 GCF_013344765.1 Acinetobacter lactucae | reverse complement strand
ACTGAACAAATTCCAGCTGTGGGATGAAGATGCCTGGAACGCGGTTTCGGCAGCTGACCTTGCAGCTATTCAACAACCGGGCGCCATGCCCGACGAATTGCGTGACCTGATCCTGTGACCATAGATAGCGGCTTCAACCACATTACCGTCCTGCTCGACGAAGCTGTCGAGGCATTGGCCTTGCGCGCCGACGGTTGCTATCTGGACGGCACTTTCGGCCGGGGCGGACACAGCCGTCTGATACTCAGCAAGCTCGGGCCGCAAGGGCGGCTCTTGGGCTTCGACAAAGATCCACAAGCGATTGCCACGGGGCAAGCGCTGGCGGCCGAAGACGGCCGCTTTGTCATTGTGCAGCGCAGTTTTGCCGAGCTGGGTGCGGAAGTGGCAGCGCGCGGCCTGCACGGCAAGGTCAGTGGTGTCT
>NZ_JABVBF010000436.1 GCF_013344765.1 Acinetobacter lactucae | reverse complement strand
CTCACTCTCAGGGAAACCTTTTTTTTTCAAAAATTTTCTATCCCACTTCCCTTCTACAAAAAGAAACTTATTATATGTCTGAGATCTATATATACCATAAGCTTCATCTAAGAAAGTTAATTGATCTTCCGCAATATCTTTTAATACAATATTATGACTCACTTTAACAACTCCGCCAATTCAATAGTATTGTCCCAGTTTCCATTAATTAGAGTAAAAGAGTGTGTTGCAATCAATATATTAAATTTATTTATATTCGCAATTTCAGATATTAGGCTCAAAAGCTTCTTTTGCCATGCGGCATGCAAAGATATCTCTGGTTCATCAATAAGAATTAAAGTTCCAAATTTTGTATTAAAAATTAAATTTCCTAATAAAATTATTAAATGTTGTTCACCAGACGAAAGTAGGTCTATACTAAAA
>NZ_JABVBF010000435.1 GCF_013344765.1 Acinetobacter lactucae | reverse complement strand
AGTTATAGTTAATCCCTGCCCTAAAAATCTCATCTGCCAGTGCACTGTAGTTCAGATAGTTTTGTGACTCGGCATTGAGCTGATTCTCTTTTAAATATCTGACCTGAGATACACGGGCAAGGTCAAAGTAGTTATCAAAGACTTTACGGTAACTGGTGTTAAATGAAATGTTCTTACTGATGCGCCCTTCTAAACCCAGCAAGGCTGAATAGCCATTTTCATCTTTATACTGGCTTGCTGCAATGTCAGCATTAATCACCCCAATACCAAAAACATTCTTGGCAAAGCCTGTGCCGAGATTTGACAAGCCATCTGTTGATGCTTCTGCACCACCGCTTAAGGTCAATGAGTTGCTATAACCGTATCGGATCGCACCTGATGCAAAGGTGGCATCGTCATAGTCATTTGAATACAGCCCATAGTTATAGCG
>NZ_JABVBF010000434.1 GCF_013344765.1 Acinetobacter lactucae | reverse complement strand
GATGGTACAGGTACAGCACCAAGCATTAGTGTTGCTGATAGTACATATACAGACCTTGCAGGTAACTTGGGTACAGGCGATGTCTTGGATGGTACAGACGGTTTTGTTGTAGACACTGTTGCGCCAACACTCGCAATTACTACTGATGATCTAGCTCTTGCAGCAGGTGAAACAGCGAACATTAGCTTCACCTTCAGTGAAGCGGTCGCAGGCTTTGATGCAAGCGACATCGTGGTCGTAGGTGGTAGCTTGACTGGCTTGACTACGACAGACAACATCACCTGGACAGCGGTGTTCACACCGGATGGTACAGGTACAGCACCAAGTATTAGTGTTGCTGATAGTACATATACAGACCTTGCAGGTAACTTGGGTACAGGCGATGTCTTGGATGGTACAGATGGTTTTGTTGTAGACACTGTTGCGCCAAC
>NZ_JABVBF010000433.1 GCF_013344765.1 Acinetobacter lactucae | reverse complement strand
CATCAAAATTATTAGGCTCAACTCTAATATAACCATAGGTCCGCATTGGCTACCTCCCCCTTAAAACATGAAGGACATCACAAATATTGCATATTTTTATCAAAAATAAAATAAGTTTATAATTATCACATATGTTTAAATCATATTTTTAAACATACATTCATCTGTTTTTTTATTCTAACAGTTACATATATCCAAAACTTTATAAAAACACAAGTTGGAAAATTTTATAGAAAAATATTTTATTACCTTAATTCTACTAAAAGTTTTAAATTAAAATACAATACACATAAACCCAATAATCAATCACTCAAAAATACTTAATCCAAGCATTTTATTATCTAGCAGCAAAAGAACTAATAAATTTAGTGTATAAATAAAATTATTAACCAATAAGATTAATTTTAAATCTTTATCTAAAAATTAATATAAA
>NZ_JABVBF010000432.1 GCF_013344765.1 Acinetobacter lactucae | reverse complement strand
CAGATTTAGTTAAACAACTCCACTCAACATCTTTTAAATCAAATGGAATAGTTTCTTCACCCTGTATACCAATCCATTGACCTGAATCACGTGAACGATTAATCACGATTTTCTCCTATATTCAATAAACATTTTTTATCTAAAAAATTTAGTCTCTCCAAAAAGTCCTGATTTGAGAAGATACCTATTTTCCTTTCGATTATTTTTTTTATTTTACCCAAATCATAACAACAAGAATACGCTACCAAAATATAATATGTTAACTCATCAATTAAAAGCATTTTTTTATCAAAAAACAAAAAAAACTTACCAGACATTTTGAAATACATATGATCTGACTTATTACTATTGATTATTAGAGTTTTCTCCTCAATGCAATCAAATTCGATATAAAAAATAATCTTTCGACAAAATTCATACCCCATATATATTC
>NZ_JABVBF010000431.1 GCF_013344765.1 Acinetobacter lactucae | reverse complement strand
GCCAACTCCTTAAAAATGGAGTCCTGCCACTAAATCACCGTCAATTGATTAGGGTGGCAGAACGAAAGAGGGTTGACAGACTAGACTTAGCGACCAGCACGCGCGAACGCGTCCCCCTTCCGCCCTACCATAGAGAAAAAGGGGGCACAAAGGTTCCACATGGGAAATACTCAGGAAGTATAACCCATTTGCTAAGTACGGTCTGTCAAAACCGTCTGGCAATGTAGGCCAGCAACGAGATAATAATCGGTATAATAAAGTACGTCAATTTATTTTAATGAAAAAGTTTAAATATAATAATTTTATTAATACTTAAATAATATTATTCTCTTTATTATATTCATGACTTTTAATTAAATTTAAAATATAAACTTGGGTTGTATATATTTAGTAAATAAAATAAATTAATCGTTAATTCTAATTTAACAGTCTATATA
>NZ_JABVBF010000430.1 GCF_013344765.1 Acinetobacter lactucae | reverse complement strand
GCTCTAGCTCCATTAAATAAACTAGCATGTTTAAAAGTCCACTTTAAATAGTCCAAGTTAAATGCAGGAAAAGTTCCTATAGCTAAATGTACTGTTGGCTCTCCTAATGGACTAGGATTATGCCACCACCCTCTTGGTATATAAAGAATATCACCAGGTTCCAGAATAACATCCATATAAACTTCATCTGGACATGGATATAAATCTTCAAAATCCTTACTTTGATGAAAATATAGAGGCTCATTAAAAGAAGGTTTATAGATAACCCATCTTTTCCTTCCAATTATTTGTAAAGCAAAAACATCTCGTGTATCCCAATGAGCACGATAAGAATCTTTATCACCAAAAGCTATATAGGTACTAGTTAAAGTTTGTCTATTGGTATATTGAGCTATTTCTCTAGCAAAATCATTAAACACCGGTTCATCAAATATATTA
>NZ_JABVBF010000042.1 GCF_013344765.1 Acinetobacter lactucae | reverse complement strand
GATAAGAGACTATTATCCTCTGACCAATAGCTCATTTATTCAGCATCTCCATATTTTCAGTTATGTATTTATGGCGGTAAGTATACTTTATTTAATTGCTGCTAACTGGTTGATGCTGCCAGACAGTATTCAACTCGCTATCCCGCCCGCTATATTACTTGTCACAGCTTGGTTTAGCATAAAAGATACTTTAAGCGATGGGGTTAGGCAGACCTTACATAGCGTTTGTGGCTTGATGATAGGTCTAAGTTTGGCGGTAATTGGGCAGATTTATCAAACTGGTGCAGACAGTTATTTGCTTTTTTTAATTTGGACATTGCTTTTACTACCGTGGTTATATCGCCCTAATATTGGAATCTTTGCTTTAATTTGTATTACTAGCCAACTTACACTTTTTTTATTTTTTAAGCAGACTTTTTGGTTAGAAAAATTTCCTTATTTATACCTAATCGCTCTAAATTTATTAAGCCTTATTGAGTTTTGGGTATGTATAAAGAAATATCGTGCTTTAAGGTTTGTCTTTATCGCTTGGTTTGCAGTTATTTCAATCATTGGAATGATTCAATATTTATCGAATGAGAATATTCCTTACCTGATCTCTGCTTTCTTTTCAGGAATAATCACTTTTTATTATTTCTTCAAAAAAGATGATCAGCTATGTGCCAGTTTGATGGCTGCTATTTTAGGCGTGACCGCAACTATATGGCTTGTAGATGGGATTAATAACTTATTTAAAGACTCTAATGAGTTCATTTTTTTATTGATTGCGGGCATTATTTTTATTTGGTTTGCGCTGATTAGCTATCTTTTAATAAAAATTTTTCGTCAAAGCCGCTTTTATATCATTCCGTTGGCAATTGGTGCTTGGCTTGCTGGTTTAGCGCTTGCAGCTTTTACGCTGGTGTTTTGGGAGACTATTTCTTTAGTCATTGGAGTTGTTTTTGTTGGATTGGCTTTTATTCTTTTAAAGAAATCACAAAGCTATTTCTTTCGACAATTTGCCTATTGTTTATTTATCAGTGGGCAGACTGCTTTCTTATTTCACCTTGGTTCGGAAACAGATCAAATTCTATGGGTTTTAATTGCACAGATTTTTATTCTATGTATTAGTTATTTTCTTAAACCGCACTGGTTCTTTGTTTTAATTCAAATGCTTGCTACGTATGGCATAGCTTTTATCTATTTGCTACAACTGGACCATTCATTATGGTCAATACATTCTACTCAAACCTATTTAAATTTAATTTTGCTCAATTATTTTGTTTTTAGTTTGGTGCTCTTACCTAAGAGAGAATCACTAGCTCTATATGAGCGTAGTATTTTTTTATGTGTGCTGGTCGTCATTCTGGTAGCTTCTTTTTTCGATACTTTTATGGGACTCGTTCCAGAGAATTCGATAGATCAACATAGGTGGGTTCTATATTTTCTGCCTAGTGTTTGGTTACTTTGCTTTAGTGTTTTTCATTTATATAGACAACTTCAGAGAATCACATTTTTCACTTTTTTAATTTTTGGTGTGTTGCTTATTGCATTGGGATATTTCGAAATTTTCATATTGTTCATTATTTTAACGTGGGCATTAAAAAGTAAAGATCGGATTGTTTATGGAGTTAGCTTAGCTGTATTCGTTTTAGTGTTCTGGCAGCTCTATTACAACCTACAAATAACTTTTCTTGCTAAAAGTTTATCTATTTTTATTTCTGGTGTTTTTCTATTGGCTCTGTCGTGGTTGCTTGGCCGTGAAAATAAAAATGGTCTTATTGAGGGAGAGAAAGAATGAAGAAGTATTTTTCTCTTATTCTTGCATTAGCCACACTATTATTTTTTGCGGGATTAGTGGCGAAAAACGAATGGCATCTGCACCATAGTAAAAGTATTTTCATTGAGCTTAAACCAGTTGATCCTCGTTCAATCTTACAAGGTGACTATATGGCACTGGCATATGAATTACATTTACAATCTCTTAAAGCTCTTTTAGGAAGTGAGAGTGAGGCTGTAGATCAGGTGATTTTTAATCATTCTTCCATCCCAGCAAAAGTTATTTTGGATTCACAAAATCGCGTAGTTCGTACCGTTTTAGATATCAATAATTCATTTGCTGGGCAGAGGTTAATTTTAAAAAATCCTGAAAATCGTTTGGGGGCTTTATATCCTGCATCTCGCAGTTTCTTCTTTGCAGAAGGCTTGGCTCAATGTTATGAAAAAGCCAAATATGCTGAATTTAAGGTAAATCCTAAAGGAGAAGCAATTCTGTTTGATTTGCGAGGAGAGGGGCTTCAACCATTGAATTGCAAACAGCAAAAGAACTGGTGGGAAGGAACTATTAAGGATTTATAAAATGATAAAAGCCCGTTAATACGGGCTTTTCTTTTTTAATCTTTATTAAGCAACTTGTACAGGAATACAATTCGCTGTGTGGTTGACTGTATTATTTGGATTTGCATAGACCAAACGTGGTTTATGAATATTGGCTTCAGCTTCAGTAAAATCACCAAATGTAGCAATAATCACTAAATCGCCAACGTCTGCTTGATGTGCAGCACCGCCGTTTACTGAAATAATTCCAGAGTTGTCTTCACCACGAATCGCATAAGTCGTGAAGCGTTTGCCATTGGTTACATTCCAAACATGAATTTCTTCATATTCACGAATACCAGCTAAGTCCATCAATACGCCATCAATTGCACAAGAACCTTCATAGTGAAGTTCAGCATGGGTTACAACTGCACGGTGAATTTTGCATTTTAATAAACGAGATAGCATGGCTAGCGTCTCCTGAGTAGATCTAAGATGTAGATCTTATGATGAAATCTTTAGCTTTTGCGGTTGGCAAAGTGGCTGATGCGCATTTTGCTCCTAAAAAAGCAAGATAGCAAGCATGATTGTTCAACAATTTAAGTGGGTTTATATGCATTAATTTGATTCATGGCCTGTGGAACTTGTCCTTGAACAAGTAGTTTCACTTTAGAAAGGGCATGATCAATTGCTGCATCCATCAGACTTTGTTCACTACTTGGTGCTTTTCCAAGTACGTGACCTGAAACTCTCTCTTTGGAGCCAGGATGTCCGATCCCAATTCGTAAACGGTGAAAATTTGGACCAATATGAGGAACAATGTCACGTAAACCGTTATGCCCACCATGTCCACCGCCTGTTTTAAGACGAATTACACCAGGGTTCATATCAAGTTCATCATGAGCAATCAAAATTGCTTCGGGAGCAATTTGATAAAATTTTGCAAATGGAACTACACTTTGTCCAGAACGGTTCATAAATGTAGTGGGTAGAAGTAGACGGACATCGTGTCCTTCTATGTTACCACGTCCACTGATTCCGTGAAATTTCGGATCATTTTTTAATGTAATGCCATATTTATCAGCAAGCTGTTCTATGAACCAAAAACCTGCATTATGGCGGGTCTGGGCATATTCTGAACCAGGATTGCCCAAACCAACAATTAGCGAAATATTTGACACTAATCTACGCCTTTAAACACTTATGCGCGTTTGAAGTCAGCGTGCATTGGAGTGTTTTTAGATGGGTGACGTTGTAACGCTTGGATTTTAACGTTTTCAACTTTGTCGCCCACTTTGATTTCTACAACTTCTTCAAAGAAAGCATTGCTTTCTAAAGCTTTTACAAGCTCACGAAGTTCTAAAGTAACAGTTACAGGCTCAGCGTTGCCACCATAAATGATAGCTGGAATTAAAGCTTCGCGACGAAGGCGGCGGCTCGCACCTTTCCCTTGTTTGTCTTCAGCACGCGCTTGAGCGTTTAATACGAAGTTTGCCATGAGTAAATCCTCATTAAAGTTTAAAAGACTAAACTTGCGACCAGTTTAGTGATAGAAAACCCCAGCCAAGGCTAGGGTTTATAAAAAGCTGCAATATTATAAACTATCGAACATTGCACTGATAGACTCTTCGTTATTAATACGACGAATCGTTTCAGCGACCATGCTAGCAACAGAAACCTGACGGATCTTGCCTAAGGTTAATGCTTCTTCAGAAAGAGGAATGGTATCAGTCACAACCAGTTCATCAATAACTGAATTACGTAAGTTTTCAATAGCCTTACCTGATAGTACAGGGTGAGTTGCATACGCAACTACACGACGTGCACCAAATTGCTTAAGCGCATCAGCTGCTTTACACAATGTACCAGCAGTATCAACCATATCGTCTACGATAACGCAATCACGATCTTTTACGTCACCAATTAAGTGCATAACTTGCGACTCATTGGCTTTTTGACGACGTTTATCAATAATTGCTAAATCAATGTCACCCATCTGTTTGGCAACAGCACGAGCACGTACTACACCACCAACGTCAGGAGAAACCACCATAAGGTTGTCATGTTGTTGTTGACGTAAGTCAGCAAGCAAAGCAGGAGTACCGTAGATGTTGTCGACTGGAATATCGAAGAAACCTTGAATTTGGTCAGCATGTAAGTCGATCATCACGACACGGTCAATACCAACAGTGGTAAGCATGTCTGCGACAACTTTAGCTGTAATCGGCACACGTGCAGAACGTGGACGACGGTCTTGGCGAGCATAACCAAAATAAGGGATAACAGCGGTAATACGACCAGCACTTGCACGACGCAAAGCATCTGCCATAACCAAGATTTCCATAAGGTTATCATTGGTAGGGGCACAAGTAGGCTGAACGATAAATACGTCTTTACCACGAACATTTTCAGTAATTTCTACTGAAATTTCTCCATCAGAAAAGTGACCGACTGATGCAGCACCTAGAGGGATATGTAAGTGACTTACGACTTTTTGAGCGAACTGTGGATGAGCATTTCCACTAAAAACGACAAGATTGGGCATGAAGCACCCTTGGCGGTTGGTATGTAATGAAATAGATGGCAGGGGCGGCTGGATTCGAACCAACGGATGCCGAGATCAAAACCCGGTGCCTTACCACTTGGCGACGCCCCTAACGTGTAACCTTAAAATGATTAAGAGGAGATTCTTTTAAACTATTTACCAAGTAAGATTTACATGGCGAATGCTTAAGAATTTCATCAATATTCATTTCATTCGTTACTTCAGTAAAAACACAAGCACCTGTACCTGTAAGCTTTGCTTGACCAAACTGATCTAAATATTGCATTGCTTCTTCTACTTCAGGGTATAACTGCCGAGCCAGTGGCTCAAAGTTATTTCCAAAATTAGAAGGCTCTAACTGATAGGCGCAAAATTTAGTGGTCTTAGAGTCTCTTGTCAATGTTTTTTGTGAAAAAAGCAATTGAGTGCTGATAAAACAATCAGGTTTTAAAATAATGAACTGTTTTTGATCTAAGTCTATGAATGATAAATGTTCGCCGATGCCTTCAGCCCATGCATTTTTACCATAAATAAAAATAGGAACATCGGCACCGAGCTTTACACCGTGGTCCGCAAGTTGTTCTTGGTCTAAGCCACATTCCCATAATTGATTTAACACGATAAGCGTTGTGGCGGCATTAGATGAACCACCGCCTAGACCTGCACCCATGGGAATGTTTTTTTCAATTTTGATGTCTAAACCACAAAACTTTTTTGCATGTGGTTTTAATATTTGAGCTGCCCGATAAATCAAATTTTCTTCAGGTCGAACTTCACTCAACCCATCAATTTCGATTTCTTCATTTGAAGCAGGCGTAAATGTCATCCAGTCATATAAATCAATAAGTTGGAAAATGGTTTGTAGCTCATGATAACCATTTTCGCGTCGGCCTGTAATATGTAAAAACAGGTTGAGCTTAGCAGGGGAAGGAACTCGAATCATAGATTTATATAATTAGACTTAGCGGTTTTGGATGACCATTGTAATACGGTTTTCTTTATCTTCAGCAAGAGCTTGCTTTAAAACCAGTTTGTTTGGCAAAGTTTGTTCACCCTCGTAACTGAAATTCACGGTCCAGCCATCTTCAACCAGTTGGCTCACTCGATTTGCAGCGTCTTTCGTAATTTGCGCATTTAGTCTTGCTGGCTTTGCTAAAATCCAGCTGGTTAAGTGCGTAATCGGTGCTTGCCAACCAGTTGCACGTTCTAAAAGTTCTTCTGGAGAGGCAGCTGTAATCAATCCTGTTTTAGAACTATTTAAAGTTACTTCACCAGGTTTACCCTGAATTTGAGTTTTTCCAACGCCTAAAATACCGCTTAACTCGATATCAAAATTATCTTGCTGTTGAAGCCAAGTAAAAAAAGCACTACCTGTTTGCTGTGGCGTGCGAACCCCGATTTTACCTTGTAAATTAAAGTGTTTTTCATCTTGAACTTGCTGGGTAACCGCAGGTTTTGGTTGAGTAAAATGCTGACAACCGGTTAGAAATAATACACTTGATCCACAGATCGCTGTGCACAGTTGGGCAAACTTGCTCATATATTTAACTCTTTTTTGCAGATGTAGGTAAAATTAATGCATCAAGCTGTTGCAATTGTGGATCATTGGCATGTTTTTGTTTCAGTTGTTGTAACACAGCGCTAAATTGAGTAAGTGATCCTTGCATATACAAAGCTTTAGCATAACGAATACCAATATTTATATTATGACTAAGTTCATATGCTTTGCCTAAGGCTTCAGCTGCAGCTTCATAATCATTCTGTAAAAATGCAATATAGCCAAGCGTATCAAGAATTGAGGCCTGTTCCGGTGCATATTCTAAAGCTTGCTCTGCATATTGACGTGCTTCTTTTAACCTACGATTTTGCAGGGCTAGTGTATAAGCATATGCATTTAGATATGTTGGGCTGTTGGGCTCAAGCTGTAATAATTGTTTTAATGTTTTGTCGAGTTTGTCGCGGTCTGTATAGGGATCAAGTAACAAAACTTCCGCATAAATTAGTTCTGGGTCATCTGGTAAATTCTTGATCGCTTCATCTAATAAATTTAATGCAGCTTTTTTATTGCCCATTTTCTTTAAGATTTCAGCTTGAGCTTGATATAAGAAACTTGCATGTTGGGGATAATTTACTCTTTCTTGGGTGAGAAACCGTAAAGCATCTTGTAAATTTTCTTGTTTATCATATATTGCGATCAGGTTTCGTCTCGATACCACATATAAACTGCCATCAACTAAACGATAGTAGGCTTTTGCAGTTTCATAATGCTGTTTACGTTCTGCATTAATGGCTAAGTAGTAATATGCTTCATTTTGGTATTTAGCCGAGTTACGTAAGTCAACAAGATATTGTTCTGCTTTGTCATATTGTTTTAAATCAATACTCGTTAAGCCTGCAATAAATAAAGCTTCTTCAGCTTGAGGGTTGGTTTCTATAATTTTTTCAAGTTTTTCTAACGCAAGCTGAGGTTGGTTAATTTGTATGAGATAGCGGATTTCAGCTAAACGAATATCTAAATTTTTCTTATTTTTACGACTCGATTTCGCATACCATTTAAGCGCACCTTCTTGATCGCTGAGAGCGATGAGTAAGTTTGCTTTCATTAAAATAAAGCTTGTCACTTTAGGACGTCGGCGTAATGCCTTGTTAATGTTGGTTAACGCAGTTTGTAATTGACCATTCTGTGCTTCTAAATTGGCAATGAGTGCTAAAATAGAAGGATTGTCTTTTTCTGCGCTAGAACGTAAAGCTTTTAATAGTACTTCTCGATCTTGCGCATTTTCTGGAGCAATGCTGGCTAAAATTTGTTCTAAGTCAGCAGTGGGATCTATCTTTAAAATTTTATCTAATGTCTCAGCAGCAAGCTGATATTCGTGCGTTTTTAAAGCAATATGTGACAAATAGAATAAAGCAGGTACATCTTTAGGTTCTTGAGCGACCCAATGTGTAGCAATGTTTAACGCAGCCTGTAAATCATTATATTCAAGTGCAACGTCTAAAGCCCGCTGTTTAATTGATGTGGAGTTGCTTTTAATTGCGAGTACAGTGTAATTGTGCAAAGCGTTTGGAATATCGTCATAAGCTAGAGCAAATTCTGCAACCATTGTTTGCTCTAATGCCTGATCAAATGAATGCACTGTATAGGTCTCTTGCACAGGACGTGCATAGACATATGAGGACATGCTACCTAACAATAAGAATGTGGTAGAATACTGTCTTATCGAAGCACCGTTAAAATTAATACGGCTATTCATTTGACGCAATTTTTATTGATCCAAAGTAATGCTTTTTATGACACCGATGTTGCACAATAGCATAAATTTAGCGAAATGATGATCTGATATGTCTTTCTTTGCATTGGGTGTCAACCATCAAACAGCTTCTGTAGAACTCCGCGAACAAATTGCTTTCAATGCAGAGCGATTAAGTCGTTTGCTTGCCGAACAACGCCATCACCAAAACCTAAAGGATTTGGTGGTCGTCTCGACGTGTAACCGTACAGAAGTTTATGCCATGGCAGACAATGCCGAAAGTCTTCTAAAATGGTTAGCCGATGCCAATAATATTGATGTCAAGCAGTTAATTCATCATGTTTATCGTTACGAGAACACGCAAGCAATTACACATTTAATGCGAGTAGCGAGTGGTTTAGACTCACTTATGCTAGGTGAGCCACAAATTCTAGGGCAAGTCAAAAGTGCTTTAGCATTATCTAAAGAAGCTCAAACGGTCTCTCCTGAATTAAACAGTGTCTTTGAATATGCTTTTTATGCAGCTAAACGTGTACGTTCCGAAACTGCAGTAGGTAGTCATGCTGTTTCGATGGGTTATGCGGTTGCACAATTGGCCTTACAGGTTTTCAGTAAGCCCGAAACGCTTACTGTAATGGTGGTTGCTGCGGGTGAAATGAATAGCTTGGTGGCTAAACATTTGGCTGAAATGGGTGTTGCGAAGATTATTATTTGTAATCGTAGCCGTGAGCGTGCTGACCAGCTGGCTCAGGAGATTGCACATCAGGTTGAAGTTGAAATTATTGAGTTTTCAGCCTTAGCAGAGAATTTATGTCGTGCTGATGTTGTGTCGAGTTGTACCGGTAGTTTATACCAAGTTATTGGTTATTCTGATGTTAAGGTTGCCTTAAAAAAACGTCGCTATCAACAAATGTTAATGGTTGATTTAGCCGTGCCACGTGATATAGATCCTAAAGTTGAAGCACTTGATGGGGTCTATTTATATGGTGTCGATGATTTACAAAGTGTGATTGATGAGAACCTTGCCCAACGTCGCCAGGCGGCTGTTGAAGCAGAGGTAATGGTTAATCAATTAGCGACTCAGCTTATTACGCATCAAAAGGTTAAAGAGGCTGGTAGCACAATCCATGCGTACCGCCAGCATAGTGAAGAAATTAGTCAACAAGAGCTTACACATGCATTAGAAGCTTTGCATCACGGTGAAAATGCCGAGCAGGTATTACAGCAATTTGCCCATCGTTTGACGCAAAAACTTATACATCCTACCTCTATACTGCTACGTGAAGCTGCTAAAGCAGAAAATCCTGATTATTTTGAATGGTTACAACAGCACTTACAGAATGTGTTTGAGCATGAGCGTAAGCCGAAACACTAAGACAACAGTTTTAAGCTAATTTGTTTGGTGAGCTCATTGAGTTGTTGTCTTAAATTTCTTGATTCAATTAAAGAAATCGGGGATTTCAGTTTCTGACGTAAATATCTTTCTTGCAGACTTAATGAATATTCTTTGGCTAACTTGTCAGCTACCTCTGGAGCCTGTGTTAATGCCTGAATATTTGTTCTTTGCATAATATCGGCGATTTCATGACAGTAAGAACTACAAGCACCAAGCACATAATAAGTTGCCAACTCTTGGTCATCTGGTAAATCATCAAAAATACGATTCAAAATTGCCAGTACTTTAGCCAATAATTCATCTTGATGAATATAAGCTCGTAATCCTTCAAAATGAATATAAAGAAAAGGATGATGCATCAAAATTGCAATCGCAAAGTCTTCATCTTTTGTATGAATATTAAATGACAGCGAAGCATCGTGACTGATTTGTGGGGTAAAACGTTTACCAAGTCCGAGTTTCTCACGGAAAGATTGAGTAAGTAAGTAACGGAAAGAACCTTGTTTAGGCAATAATTCGGTGAGTTCTCTGAGTTCTCCCATGACTAAACTTTTGCCTTCAGGTGTACTGATATCATGTTGACCTGTTAAGTGCGCAAACACAAAATCTGACAAAAGAGGGGCCTGTTGTAATAATTTCTGGAAATTTTGGAGTCCTTCTCGACGGATGAGAGAGTCGGGGTCGTGATCATTTGGTAGAACAAAAAATTTGAGTTCACGACCATCATTAAGAAGGGGTAAAGCAATTTCTAAAGTTCTGCGTGCTGCTTTTTGACCTGCTGCATCACCGTCAAAAGCAATCGTAATACGACTATTTTGTTTAAATAAAATATTAAGGTGTTCAGTATTACTTGCTGTTCCTAAGGTTGCCACAGCTCCAGTAATGCCATATTGCTGAAGTGCAATGACATCCATATAGCCTTCAACCATTAACCAATCACTAGATTTAAGTTTTCTACCTTCATAAAGTCCGTAAAGTAGCTGATTTTTATGAAAGACTTCTGAGTCCGGCGAGTTAATATATTTGGGTTTTATTTCATCATTTAAAGCACGCCCACCAAAGCCAACCACTCGGCCTTTCCGGTCGCGAATTGGGAAAATGACACGGTCACGTAACAAATCAAAATCACGCCCATTATCACTTGAGCGGATAAGTCCGAGTTGTTTTAAGCCGTCAATGTCATAAGGAAAAGCTTTTTCTAAGTGTTGCCAGTCTTCTGGAGCATAGCCTAAGCGCCAAAATTGAATAGTCTGATTAGTTAACCCACGCTGTTTAAAATAATTTTTTGCCTTTTGACTATGAGGTAATTGTTGCTCATAGAATTGAGCAATATTTTCCAGTAAGTCATATAAATTACCTTCTTGAACGGGTTCATCAAAACCAAAAGGCTGTTCGAACTGAGCAAAAGGGTCGTCAAAAAATACTGGTTCAAGCGTGTTGTAGCTTTCATCTGATGGTTGCTGCGGAGTTACAGGCTCGGTTGTAGTTGTGTTAGCAACTGGTGGCTTTGTAACCTGACGGGTATAAGATAGTTTTTTATTTTCAGTATTATCTTTGGGTAATTCAACTCCAGTACTACTAGATAAATCCTTCATGACATCTATAAAGTTTCGGTTATCAATATCCATAAGAAAACGGATCGCATTCCCATTAGCCTGACAACCAAAGCAGTGATAATACTGCTTATCACGGTAGACATGAAACGATGGCGTTTTTTCTTGATGAAATGGGCAACAGCCGGAATATGTACGTCCGGTTTTTTTCAATTTCACACGCTGACCAATCAGATCGACAATATCTGTGCGATCTAGAATTTGATCAATCGTATGTTGTGGAATTGCCATAATTCAGATAACCGTATTAAAACTTGATGAGACAGTAAGTCAGAATATTCTGACATGATGAATCGAGATATGCCCAATAAATATTTTAATATTTTATGAAAACAAACAGGCAAGTGATATCACTTGCCTGTTTGTTGATGTTTTTTAAAGCTTAAACTTATTGAGCAGCGTTATCCGCGCCTTGTGTTGCCTCATCTGATTGAACATCAGTTGAAGCTTCAGTAGAGGTTACAGCTGGTGCAACAGTTGTATTTTCTGCTGCTTGTGGTTCAGGTTTGTCTAATAACCCGAAGCTTAAACGGTTTGTCCAGCTACGTTCTGACTTAGGCGCTTCAACAGGTGTTTGTTCTGGTGCTTCAGTTTCTTCTTTATCTGAATTACCAATTAAACCAAAGCTCACACGATTGAGGAAACCACGTTTTGGAGCTTCTGCTTCAGTTGTGCTTTCTGGTGTTACTGCGGTCGATTCACGACCGAAAATACCCAAAGTTGCACGGTTAACCCAGTTACCTTCTTTACGGGCAGCACGCATGTTAACTGTGCCGTCTTTTTTCACAAGGCTTGGGTAATTAAGCTTTAAAACTTCAATATATTGTTGTGAAGTGGCTTTATCACCTAATTTGTCATAGCTATAAGCCAAAGTTGCCAACGCTTCTGGGACTTGAGGCGTTTGTGGATAGTGTTCAATCACCCATTGTGAACGTTCAGCCGCTGCGATCCAAGCTTTACGTTTAACGTTGAAGCGAGCAGCCGTCATTTCATTTTCAGCAAGTTCTTGCCCAATGAATTTCATACGCTGAGCAGCATCAACAGAATATTGACTACTTGGGAAACGGCGAATTAAATCAACAAAGTTTTGGTACGCAACTTTTAAATAACTCACATCACGGTGAGATTGCTGCAGAGATGTATAGCGCAACAAACTGTCGTAGTTTTGCTCCATATTGGCAACAGCACGAACATAGTAAGCATAATCCACATTTGGATGCTGAGGATTTAAACGAATAAAACGTTCTGCTAAGGCAATCGCGCCTTCATAATCTTTTTGTTTAAATTTCGAATATAGAAGTTCAAGTTGTGCTTGTTGTGCGTATTGTCCAGTCGGATAATAAGTATCGATTGCTTCTAAAGACTTGGTCGCATCAAGATATTGACCACGGTCAAGCGATTTTTGGGCCTTTTCGAAGTAAGCTTGTTCACTAGATTGAGGGCCAGTATCGACCACTTCTTTTTTACTTGGATTGCTGCTACAGCCCACAAATGCAGACGCTACGCCTAAAGATAAGGCAAGCATCGTAATTTTATAACGTGGTAGCGACATAAAAACTCCTCTGTTATGTTGGGCAATGAGCTACAATTGCGCTATTAAACCACTTTTATCTCAATGATCAAATGACTTCAGCACAATCTTCAAACACAAACTTATCTGAAACCGACTTCAATTTACTTGAAGATTCTGAGGATGCAGATAACCATACTTCTGATACAACTGCAACACGTTTATCGTTGCAAGTTCAGCTAGATGAAACCTATCTGGGACAACGTATCGATCAGGTAGCGGCCTTGGTATGGAGCGAGTTTTCACGTGAAAAGCTCAAGCAATGGTTGAAAGATGGCCATCTGTTGGTGAATGGTAACATTGTCAAGCCTAAGCACCGTTGTGAAGGAACTGAGCTGCTTACGCTCGAAGTAGAGCTTGAAGCTCAGACAACGAGTCAACCTGAAAATATTCCACTCAATGTTGTCTATGAAGATGATGATATTTTAGTTATTAATAAACCAGTAGGCATGGTGGTACATCCAGGAGCAGGTAATAGTTCCGGAACTTTGGTAAATGCCTTACTTTATCATTTCCCAAAATTGGCAGAACTTTCGCGTGCTGGTTTGGTACACCGTATTGATAAAGATACTAGTGGCTTACTTGTTGTTGCTAAAACATTAGAGGCTCAATTTTCTTTAAGTAAACAGTTGGCGAATAAAACGGTTTACCGTGTATATGACTTGGTTGTTTATGGAAATATTATTGCTGGCGGTACGATTGATGAACCGATCAAACGTCATCCAGTTGACCGTGTGAAAATGGCAATTCTACCGGGCGGACGAGATGCAGTAACTCACTACAATGTAAAAGAACGTTTTAAAGATTTTACCCGTGTGCAAGCTCGTCTTGAAACTGGTCGAACACATCAGATTCGTGTGCATTTTAGTTATATTGGTTATGGCTTAATTGGTGATCAGGTTTATATGAATCGTGTGCGTGTACCGGCTGGTGCATCTGAATTACTGATTGAAACTTTACGTGGTTTTAAACGTCAAGCATTGCACGCAGCTAAATTAGGCTTAAAACACCCTCGTACTGGTGAAGAAATGCTGTTTGAAGCGCCGTGGCCTGAAGACTTTACACATTTAGTGAATGTGTTGCGTTCAGAAAACGCTGCATATTAAGGACGTGCATATGGAATTTGTTCAAGGTTTACCTCAAGGTGTATTTGTAGGGCAGACACGTATTCAGCATCCTTTGGCATTGCCAACAGATCAGGTGGAGTTATCTGGATTTAATTTGGCTTTACATGTCAAAGATGAGGCACAACGTGTTCAACAGCATCGAATGATATTGTTAGATGAGTTTGCGAAATTCGGTGTTAAAAGAATGACATGGATGACTCAAACGCACAGTACGATTTGCCATACTGTAAATGAACAAATTCCTTTTAAAGCCTTAATTGGCGATGGTTTGGTCACTCAAACTAAAGGCCATGCTTTAATGATGATGACGGCTGATTGCTTACCTGTCGTGTTGGGAAATACCGAAGGCAGTGAAGTTGCTAATTTGCATGCGGGTTGGCGTGGTTTAGCTGGTGGTATTATTGAAAATACGGTTACGACTATGCAAAATCCTCCAA
Organism: Acinetobacter lactucae; assembly: GCF_013344765.1. Taxonomy (GTDB): domain Bacteria; phylum Pseudomonadota; class Gammaproteobacteria; order Pseudomonadales; family Moraxellaceae; genus Acinetobacter; species Acinetobacter lactucae_A. Next base: position 8,006 of record NZ_JABVBF010000042.1, on the reverse strand, counting down.
CTTGGGCGTGGTTAGGAGCTGCAATCAGTCAACCTTGTTTTGAAATTGGGGCTGAAGTAAAAACTGTTTTTTGTGACAAGTATCCAGAGTTGGAAACAGCTTTTGTTGAGGGGGCGGGTCCCAATAAATTTCATGCAGATTTATATGCGATTGCACGATTTATTTTGCAACGTTTAGGTGTGCAACAAGTCTTAGGTGGAGATCAATGCTCTTATCAACAGAGTAATGAATATTTTTCTTATCGTCGTGATGCGAAGACAGGACGTATGGCTACGTTTGTTTTTATGTAAGTTTTGATCATCGCCTTAAATGACTCTCTTATTTTATATTTATTAAAAATAGGAGAGTTTTTTATTTAATTTAAAAATATTTCTATAGTGTGCGGTAGTGAAAGGCTTGTATTTCATATTTATAGATGAAGGTTTAGCAAGCACTAATAAAATGATAAAATAGAAAAAATCGCTCAAAATTTTAATCTTATGTCTTTGCCTGAAAAACATCTCTCTATTGTTTACCACAGTCCATATGGTCATACCGCGAAGGTAGCTGCTGCTATTGCTGCTGGTGCAGAGGTGATGGGGGTAAAAGTACATCTAATGAATATTGAACATATTGATTGGGATGCGCTTGATACATCGCATGGTATTATTTTTGGCTCGCCTACCTATATGGGAAGTATGACGGCCGACTTTAAAAAGTTTATGGACAGTACTTCTAAACGTTGGAAAGAGCGTTTGTGGCAAGGCAAGCTTGCAGCTGGATTTGCAAATTCGGGTGGGCTGAGTGGCGATAAACTAGCTGTATTACAACAATTAAATATTTTTGCAATGCAACATGGCATGCTTTGGTCTGGTTTACCTTTAATGACGACAGGTCATGGTGAAAAAGATTTAAACCGATTATCGAGTTGTTTAGGTTTAATGACGCAGTCAGATAATGCCCCTGTTGAAATTACTCCTCCACAAGGTGATTTAGATACTGCAAAATGGTTTGGCGAATATATTGCTGGATTGCTTTATAGAATAAGTTAAAATAAGTTTTTGATTGAAAATAAATAAATTTAATAGTTTTATTTTAATTACAAAATAGTTGTATTTTTTTTATTCTTTTTTGATTATTTTTTACCAAATGGTTTATTTGGACAATGATGTCTAAATCCTAATAAATAAAAAAATGGAATAATCATGAAAAACTTTTTAACAGCTCTTTGTATAACATGGAGTACTCTGAGCTATGCTAATTTAGAATCTGCTAATCTTATTCCACTCAGTGACACAGAACTCTCCAAAGTTGAAGCGCAAGCTTTATTTTCATTTACCTATACTGATCCAAAACAAGCTGACGCTTCAATGAGTCAGCAAAATATTGGTTTTTATAAATTAGGTTTGGAAGCTAATCTTGAATTAAATGCCAATGTTAAGAAGTTGCAATTAGGATGTGGAGGGGTAAACGGTTTAGGTGGGTGTGATATTGATATTGATAACTTAAGTTTAAGTGGCTTAAGTGATACCAGTGATGGGCGAGCTTCTTCTTCTGCTGTTTTTAGTAATCCATTTATTGAATTTGCAATTAAAAATCCAGACAGCGCGGCCTTAAGAGAAATTAAAGGTTTTCGTTTAAGTGCTGAAAAGGTTATGGGACTGCTGACTATGGGGCTTGAAAATTCAGAAACACCAAATGGAATTAATAGCTTAAGTGGTTATATGAAAATTAAAGATACCACTGGTTTAGCTTATACCGCTGCCCGTAATATGTCTTATCAAGATACAGGCAAGACCATTGATGGAACTGTTAATGCTTGTATCGGACTTTGTATCCCTTTAGGATTTAACTCGTCTGATTATAATTTGCAATTACAACAGACCACGGCACCTATTGTGATCAATGGTCAAGTTATATCTGGTTCACGAATGAACAATGTCATGTTGAACGGGGTAGCAAATATTGATCAACTTAACTTCTCAGGAGATTTGAAAGCTTCCATTAATGCTGCACTAGGTTTATTAAATTTACAAAAGAATGTGACGGGTAGCATTACTGGGTTAAGAGCGGCGCTTACAGTTGATCAAAACTTAGGATTTATTCATAAAATTGAATTAAATAATCCTTTCTCACTTTCCTTGCAAGGCCAGCAAATATTTTGGCCAGGTGCAGATGCTGCAGCAGAGCGTGGGTGGTGGATGGCTTTTGACGATGAAATTGATATTGGTAACGTGACGCCAAGTAAGCAAATTGAGATCACTAATGATGTTTTAAAACAGGTGGTAGATCCAATTAGTGCTTATTTAACTGCAAACCCAGTGAGATGTAATCTATTAAATTGTTTATTTGGCGAAGACTTAGCAGTTGGTGAGGTTAAATTACCTAATACGATTGTAAATTTTCCATTGAAAGATTTACAACTTAAAAATCAATCTTTTGCACCAAATTGTTATGGCAATTTAAAATTTTGCTAAATTCAAAATGACATAAAAAAACCTTTAAAGTTAACTTTAAAGGTTTTTTTATTACTTATGAAATATACGAGCTTTATCACGCTGCCAATCGCGATCTTTTTCAGTCGCACGTTTATCGTGAAGCTGTTTACCTTTCACAAGGGCAATTTCAAGTTTAACCAAGTGACCTTTCCAGTAACATGCCAAAGGAACACATGAATAACCTTTTTGATTAACTGAACCTGTTAGTTTTTCTAGTTCTCGGCGTGATAATAATAATTTACGTGTACGTGTAGCTTCAGGTACTACATGAGTAGATGCAGAAAGGAGCGGTTGAATTTGTGCACCAAATAAAAACGCTTCACCATTCTTAAAAATGACATAACTTTCTGTCAAACTCATGCGACCAGCACGTAAAGACTTTACTTCCCAGCCGAGTAAAGACATACCAGCTTCAAATTTTTCTTCGATAAAATAATCATGGCGGGCACGTTTGTTTTGTGCGATGGTTCCGCCATTTTGTTTCTTTACTACTGTTGCTTTCGCCATAATTCAAACTTCCACAATTATGCCTATTGTGCCGTAAACTGATGCTAAGGTGAAGTTTTTCCTGCACATCAATATTTCGCCTCGTGTATAACATTTGCTAAAATAGGTTCACAATACAATTAGAGTACTAGCGGATGTCTAAAACGCGTGTAATTTATCCTGGAACATTTGACCCCATCACGAATGGACACGTTGATTTAGTTACTAGAGCATCAAGAATGTTTGATGAGGTTGTAGTAGCAATTGCAATTGGACATCATAAAAACCCTTTGTTCAGTTTAGAAGAGAGAGTTGAACTGGCCCAAACCTCATTAAGCCATTTATCAAATGTGGAATTTGTTGGTTTTGATGGTTTGCTTGTTAATTTTTTCAAAGAGCAAAAGGCAACAGCAGTACTTCGTGGTTTAAGAGCAGTTTCTGATTTTGAATATGAATTTCAACTTGCCAATATGAACCGTCAACTTGACCCACATTTTGAAGCAGTGTTTTTAACACCATCTGAACAGTATTCTTTTATTTCTTCGACATTGATTCGAGAAATTGCCCGTTTAAAAGGGGATGTAACCAAGTTTGTTCCGCAAGCTGTGGTTGAGGCCTTTGAACGTAAACATCAACAAGGTTGGTAACGTGTCGCTATATATTACCGATGAATGCATAAACTGTGATGTTTGTGAACCAGTTTGCCCAAACGAAGCTATTTTCATGGGTGAGGTGATTTACGAAATTCATCCTGATTTATGCACTGAATGCGTTGGTCATCATGACCAACCGCAATGTCAGTTATTTTGTCCTGTAGACTGTATTCCTAAAGATCCGCAGCATGTGGAAACGGAAGAGCAGCTATTCGACAAATATAAAAAATTAATTGCTCAAAAAAGCACAAGCAATTAGTAAATAAATTTGTTAATATGCGCCCCTGAGGTGAGCTGGATGGTCGCTGCTGTGGAGGTCTTCGTGACTGAAGCAGGGGAGGAAAGTCCGGGCTTCATAGGGCAGGGTGCCAGGTAACGCCTGGGCGGTGAAAGCCGACGGAAAGTGCAGCAGAGAGTAGACCGCCTCATTCGTGAGGTAAGGGTGAAAGGGTGCGGTAAGAGCGCACCGCGTGTCTGGTAACAGTTCACGGCATGGTAAACCCCACCAGAAGCAAGACCAAATAGGAATCCTGAGGTACGGCCCGTACTGGATTCGGGTAGGTCGCTTGAGCGTATGAGTGATTGTACGCCTAGAGGAATGATCATCCTCGACAGAACCCGGCTTATAGGCTCACTTCACCTAATTTATTTTAAAATTTTTCTTGACGTGCGTTAAAGAAGTTAAGATAATGCGCGCACAGTTTTCGGCTATGTAGCTCAGTTGGTTAGAGCACCGCACTCATAATGCGGGGGTCACAAGTTCAAGTCTCGTCATAGCCACCATTTTATAGACCACGCTCCTGCGTGGTCTTTTTTTATGTTCATTTTTTGATTAAATGCAGTTTGTAAAGACGGGCTTTATAGTTATAGCTTTGTTAGATGGGCTAAAGCAGAAACATGCCGAGCATGTATTTAGTTATGTTGACTCAGAGGGCTGTACATTGAATTTGGATGAATTGATTTCATCGCAACCTAAAGGCACACATGTCTATGTATGTGGGCCGAAACCCATGATTGATGCGGTAATTGACTGTTGTAATAAGCATCGTTATCGCGACGAGTACATTCATTGGGAACAATTTGCATCAACAGTTCCTGAAGATGGTGAAGCATTTACGGTAGTACTCGCTAAGTCTAATCAAGAAATTGAAGTACAAAGTAATCAGACGATTTTACAAGCCATCGAAACATTAAATATTGATGTGGAATGCTTATGTCGCGAAGGCGTATGCGGTACATGTGAAACTGCTATTTTAGAAGGTGAGGCAGATCACTTGGATCACTACTTAAGTGATGCAGAAAAGGCTTCACAAAAGAGCATGATGATTTGTGTATCGAGAGCTAAAGGTAAAAAAACTAGTATTCGATCTTTAATATATTTGTTTGGCCGATCAATTGCTTAAAGCAAAAAATTGCTAAAAAAAGAACAAATAATGACGATCTGAATCTTATTTGTTCAATTGATGGGCATTAAGGGTTTTTACCTATTGACCTGCTATACAGAACTATAGATAATGCGCACACAGTTTACGGCTATGTAGCTCAGTTGGTTAGAGCACCGCACTCATAATGCGGGGGTCACAAGTTCAAGTCTCGTCATAGCCACCATTTTAAAAACCACGCTCCTGCGTGGTTTCTTTTTATCTATTTTTTACTTATTAAAATGTTTTTCAATCATATCAAGTGTTTTTGAGCTTTGATAAAAAGGAGCTAAAAGCGCTTGAAGTAATGGTTCTAAAATACCGTGCTCATTAAAGGCATCCATAACTTTCGGATAAAAACGTAAAGCTTCAGTTTGTAAATCGCTTTCGGTTAAACCAATCTCACTTAATACTTCAAATAAACTCTGATCTTTATAAAAGTCATAAAAAACTTCTACGCCATACAAAATCAGATCTTGCATAAATTCTGATTGGCGTAATTCTTTCCAATATTCATAAATTAAAACAAAGAACTCTTCTACATCGAGAGGAGTGAGCTGTTTCATAAACTCATACATTTTTTTATGCCTAATATCTTCCCATACATGACGTACTAGACTTTCTATATCGTCAGCCGATAAAAGACTTAGTTCTGTGAGTTGTTCATGAATAAAACTGGCAATCCACGTTTCAAGCTTATGTTCAATACGTTGCTGCTGTAAAAAAGAGAATTTTTTGAGTTTATGTTGCCATTCAAAATGGTAGTCATTTACTGTCGAGACAGTTAAAAATTTTGGTAATTTTTGTTCTAGAGTTGAGGTCGCAATATATTGGCAAAGCTGTTGAACAGAAGGGCTAGTTCTTAAAAACTCATTCAGATATTGAGGAATATGCTCCATTTCCAAAAACTTGGAAAGCCACATTTCAAACTGGTGATCAGAGACCAAGTCTTGTAGCTGAATTGGAGATTTCATAGCAGATAAATAAATACGCTGTGCAATTTCCCCAATGAACTCAAGTAAGCCAGCACCAAGCTGCATTTCGAAAGCATAACGTTTCACAACGGCTTGTAATTGTTCTAAATCTACAACTTCATGAAGCTTGATTTCGTCAGCATGTTGCATAAATAACTGAATGAACTGCTGGAAATAAATAGGTGAGTTTTCTATAGATAATTGTTTTTTGAAAAATTCCACCTGCTCAAGCAAAAGTGCTTGAGCAAGTGCTGTAGTTTTTGATGAGTTTTTCTGCTCAGTCATTCGCTGTCCAACCGTTGACAATCGGATAACGTCGTTCACGACTAAATGCACGAGAGGTAATTCTCGGGCCAATCGCACCTTGACGACGTTTGTATTCATTACGATCAACTAAACGGATGACTTTTTCAACAACTTCTTTATCAAAACCTTTGGCAATAATATCGGCCTGACCTAAATCTTCTTCAATGTATGCGTAAAGGATGGCATCCAATACATCATATGCTGGTAAAGAGTCTTGGTCTTTTTGATCTGGGCGAAGTTCTGCTGAAGGTGGGCGGGTAATCACACGCTCAGGAATAACTGGAGTTTCACTTAAGCTATTACGGTATTTTGCTAATTCAAACACGATAGTTTTATAAACATCTTTTAGAACCGCAAAGCCACCAACCATATCGCCATAAAGCGTACAGTAGCCAACTGAAAGTTCAGATTTATTTCCTGTAGCAAGGACTAAATTACCGAACTTGTTTGATAAGCCCATAAGCAATGTGCCACGAGCACGCGCTTGTAAATTTTCTTCAGTTGCGTCAGCTGGTGAATTACCAAAGAAGGGATATAAGGTTTGCATAAAGCTATTTACGATTGAGTGAATTTCAGCAATACCGAAAGTTACACCCATACGGCGAGCTTGTTCTGCCGCGTCTTCTACACTAATTTGAGAAGTATAAGTGTAAGGCATCATTACAGCTTGGACTCTTTCAGCACCAATTGCATCAACAGCAATTGCAAGGGTGAGGGCAGAGTCGATACCGCCAGAAAGACCCAAAATCACACCAGGGAAGCCTGAACGCTCTACATAGTCACGAGTTGCCATGACTAAACCTTGATAGATCTCTGCAAATGTTTCTAATGCAGGCGCAGACTCAGTGACTTTATATAGCTTTGTATCGTGGTCAAATTCAGCAATATAAATATCTTCTTTAAAGCTCGGTGCTTGTAAAGCAATTTCACCATTTTGATTGCTGACAAAACTTGTGCCATCAAAAATCAAATCGTCTTGTCCGCCAACTTGGTTAACATAAACAATGTTTAAATGAAGTTGTTTTGCAAGTTCACTCAAGGTTTGTGTGCGGTGTTGAGGCTTGCCGACTTCATATGGTGATGAATTAAGTACAAGAGCTGTATCAACATTCAATTGGCTTAACTGTTTGACTGTATTAATTGACCAGATATCTTCACAGATTAATACACCAAATTTATGCCCAAGATATTCAAACACCAAATGCTGATGGCCTTTTTGGAAATAACGTTTTTCATCAAAGACGCCATAGTTTGGTAAATTATGTTTATTAAAAACACCCAAAACTTGACCGTCTTTCATGACAGCAGCAGAATTATAACGTTGACCATCTTCTGTCTGGTTTACAAATCCGAAAACCATAACAATGTCTTTAACTTCGGCAAGTTGTGCAAAAGCCTTTTGCATACGTTTATTTAAATTTGGACGTAACAATAGATCTTCAGCTGGATAACCAATAACAGAAAGCTCGGGAAAAATAATCAGGTCAGCATCTTGTTTTTTCGCCTGATTTACTTGCTCAATCATCTTTTGGGTGTTTGAGTCAATATTGCCAATATGCGGAGAAAACTGAGCAAGGGCAACTTTAAAACTTTTCATTCAAACCTAATCCTAGATCATAACGAATATAGATACACACAGTGTTGATTTTTATGGATATAATTTTTCAACGATGTGTATGATACGATAGT
>NZ_JABVBF010000429.1 GCF_013344765.1 Acinetobacter lactucae | reverse complement strand
CATCAAAATTGCATTTTTCAAAATTTATTTTTTTTTCTTTATAATTTAGACTCCTAGTCTCTAAAATTGGCCTATCTTCCTCATCTAAATGATCAGGGGGGCAAAAGACAAAAAAAAGACTTTTATTTTTTAAAAAGTCGTATTTTAAAGGGTAGATAATTTTTTTCATTTTAACCTCAAGAGCACTATTTAAAAAATAGTGCTCCTACTATTTTTATTAGCAAACGTACATTACCCCTCCACAATAATGTACTCCTGTTTTTAATGTATTTGCTCCAGAAACTAAAGCAATTTCTTCTGTAGTTAATTCTCTAGCAAAAGCATCAGTTAGATCTTCATAAGTTGCCTTACCTTGATCCAAACGATCAAAACTTGCCTGATTGTTACTAGACTTACTCTCAATTACTAATGAGCTTGTATTTTTTAATTGCATTTTTTTCTCCTAATTA
>NZ_JABVBF010000428.1 GCF_013344765.1 Acinetobacter lactucae | reverse complement strand
GAATAAAAAAGTGCTTAATAAATAATCGAGATGGAATAATGTTTGAAATAACTCCATACATGGGAGCTTGTTTAATTAAGTTTGGCATGAAAAGAGAAGAAGTAAGAAAGATTTTTTCTGAGTATGAGCCTAGAGCATTTTGGCGAAATTCTTATTCAGATTCTGCTACTGATGGCTATGATGAAATTGGTATTAATGTATATTATGATAGTAATGATAGAGCTATAGCATTAGAGTTTTATGAACCTGCTCATGTTGTTTTTAATGGGATAGAGTTATCTAGGCTCCCTGCATTTGAGGCTTATAAGTTAATGGCTGCATTAGATAAAGATATTGCTATTGATGGAGATGGTCTAACTTCATTTAAATTTGGGATAGGTTTTTATGAACCAAATTATGAAGAAGAACCATTTTTACCAGTTGAAGCAATTATAATATTCACAGAAGGGTATTATGATTAATAC
>NZ_JABVBF010000427.1 GCF_013344765.1 Acinetobacter lactucae | reverse complement strand
TTTATAAAGAATATAACCACAACGATTTCTTATTATAGAAGGTACCGACCAAATCACGGGCAAACTTGCAAATGAAGGCTTTGTGTCTAAAGCACCAGCAGCAGTTGTTGAAGGTGAAAAAGTGAAGCTTGCTGAGTTTGCTGCTCAGTTAGAGAAAGTTAAAGCGAATATGGAGCAAATTGCTGTGCTTTAATGCAGTGATCTGATTCAAAAAAAACCCTCAAATGAGAGGATTTTTATTTTGATTAATAAATATTAAAATGGCCGCAATACAAGCTAATACACTTCCAAAGAATAGATTCAACCCGCTTCCAAAGGCATCATAAATTAGCCCACCTAAAAAAGCTCCTAATCCTATTGATAAATTAAACATAGTAATATTAAGTGCAGATGCTAATTCAATATGCATAGGGGCTGAACGAATCATCCAAGTCATTAATGATATAGAAACCCCACCATAAGAAAGTCCCCAAA
>NZ_JABVBF010000426.1 GCF_013344765.1 Acinetobacter lactucae | reverse complement strand
TTTGACCTTGCCCGTGTATCTCAGGTCAGATATTTAAAAGAGAATCAGCTCAATGCCGAGTCACAAAACTATCTGAACTACAGTGCACTGGCAGATGAGATTTTTAGGGCAGGGATTAACTATAACTTTTATCCAGGCTATGGGGTTTATCTAGGTTATAACCAGATCAAATATAGCGAGAACTCTTATAAGTTACTGTCTACTAATTTAAGTGGAAGTCTGGACAAGAACTGGGGCTTTTATGCATCAGCGTATAAAGATTATGAAAATAGCAAGGACTATGGGATTTACTTTGCACTGAGATATACCCCGTCTAGTAAAGTTAATGCAATTACGAGTGTGTCAAGTGACAGCGGTAAGTTGAGTTACAGACAGGAAATATTCGGGCTATCAGAGCCGAAAATCGGATCATTTGGCTGGGGTGGTTATGTAGAGCGAGATGAGGAAGCGAAAGAAAACAATGCTTCGATTTATGC
>NZ_JABVBF010000425.1 GCF_013344765.1 Acinetobacter lactucae | reverse complement strand
ATCGTAGTTAAAACTTTCTCGTTTCCTTATGAGGCACAAATTGCAAAAACTCAATTAGAAGCTTTTGGAATTCCAGTTTATATTGAAAATGAACATACCATTAATATGGATTGGTTTTATTCTAATGCTTTAGGTGGGGTTCGTTTGTTAGTTCCAGAGAACTATGTTGATGAAGCAAAGTCATTTCTTGAAAAAGACTTTAGTGACGAGCTTGAACAAAAGTTCGGGAAGAGTAAAGAATGTTGCCCTGAGTGTGGAAGTTTGGATATGGAAGTTAATACTAAAGGAAAAAAATCTACCTTTTTAGCGTTTATGTTTTTCGGCCTACCTTTATTTTCTTTTAAAAATGGTAATAGATGTAAGCGTTGTGGACACTTTTGGAATTAAATATATAGTAAAAGATTATTGATTATCTTAATTATGGGACCTAATGTAGAGATAATGGATTTAGTTCTATCTCTGTAATTAATATTGTATTTA
>NZ_JABVBF010000424.1 GCF_013344765.1 Acinetobacter lactucae | reverse complement strand
ATCATAACCCGTATTCCTTTAGTAGTTGAACTGGTTACGACTTTATATCCTTTTGCTTCTAGCTGAGATTGAATCTTATAGGCTTTATTTTGGTTAGCTGCTAATGCAACCTGTACCATCCACTTTTTTTCACCATTTTCTAAGATTTCTTTAGCGATCGCAGCATCAAGTTGTTTTTTATTTTCAAAATTTTTCTTTTCTTCTAATTTCTTTGTGTGAACATTCTCTGTTTTCTTTTGAGCTAAAATCTCATCTTGCTTTTGTTTTCCTTTCTGGATGATTATTGCTTTATTCTTAACTTCACTCTTTTTAGTTTTATCATTAGAAGCTGGCGCAAAGTAAGGATATATTGCTTGGTCATCAAATCTTTGAAATACGATAATATCCCCATAACACTTCTGTTCTGCATAGGCGGTCACTGGCATTATCCCCAAAAGTATTTTAATAAGTAAACTTCTAATAAAGCATTGCATCTTATTCATTTACCAA
>NZ_JABVBF010000423.1 GCF_013344765.1 Acinetobacter lactucae | reverse complement strand
CTATAATGCAAATGATCGATCAATTTATGATGATGCAATTATTTTGATAACTCCTTACAATTATAAAACTTTTAACGGTAATACAGATCCTTCGGCATTCAAGCCAGGATTTGGGACTGGCATAAATAAAGGAATGGCTAGTTTACTCAAAGGTTATTGGAATGTTTATAAGTTAGGACTTCATAAAGGTAAGTATTTAGCTTTATGTCAACAAGCAGGAGAAGTTACAGTTTTGAGAGATGGCTTAAAAGAGCCATATTCAGATAAAGGATATTTTGGAATTAATATTCATAAAGGTGGCTTGACATCAACTTCAAGTGAAGGGTGTCAGACTATCCCGCCAGGACAATGGGGGGATTTTATTAACACCTTAGATTCCGATGCTAAAAAGTTCTATGGAATAAATTGGAGAAAAAAAATTTATCCGTATATTTTATTAGAGGAATAATTGATAAAGTCATACTAATAAATTTATCAACTATCTACTACACTC
>NZ_JABVBF010000422.1 GCF_013344765.1 Acinetobacter lactucae | reverse complement strand
ACACTTAGTAGTGGTATCGATTCTTCTTATTTTACTGCAAAAATGGCGTTAAAATATAAAGAATTAGAAAAAACTTTAAAGACATTTACAGTGGGTTATGGCGAGAATGATCCAGAAATTATTGGGGCAAGAGAAACATCTGAATATTTAAAAACAGATCATCATGAAGTAATTGTTAAACCAATTGATTTATTGGAATTATGGCCAGAAGCAATTTGGGCAATGGAAGATCCAGTGGGAAGGGATCAATATCCATGTGTGGTAGCCTTAGCTAAATATGCTTCTAATTTTGTAGATCAGCTGTATTTTGCTAATGGTCCTGATTCTACATATGGTGGTTTAGATGACCATATGTGGATAAATAATTTTAATAATAATAAGTATTCTAAAGAGGATGTTCAGGAATATTTGAATTATCTGAGATCAAGCACCGAATGTAATCCAGAAAATACCTTATATTTAAGAACTAAGGACGAAAACATTCCAAAACCTTTAGT
>NZ_JABVBF010000421.1 GCF_013344765.1 Acinetobacter lactucae | reverse complement strand
ATAAAAACCATGGACTAGAAACTTTCGAAGTTGGTAACTCTTGTAATTTTTTTAACAAGCCACTTTCATGTACATAATAAATAAAGTTTGCAATATCTTTAGAATACACAAGTGTAATCGGTAATGAGTTTGTTTTAAAACCATGCCAGTTTGCACTCGAAAGTTTAAAGATATCTTCTAAAAGACTTTTTACAATAATATCCTTAGGACTATGTAATATTTCGATATCAATTGGTTTTGAAGGTCTATTACTATAAATATTTTCATTACAATGCCCATCTGTCCACAGTAAGAATTTTCTAGCATTTAACTTTATACATACACCTTTAGCAACTACACAATCATTCCTCTCTGAGAAACCTATATATTTAGAAGATTTATTTAGTTTCAAAATTACTAAATCGGCACGATCATTAAAGATATTTTTGATAATTTCACTTAATAATCTCATATCAGAGTTACTAATTTTATTAGTAAGATGAAAAACTACTTGCTTGTAAC
>NZ_JABVBF010000420.1 GCF_013344765.1 Acinetobacter lactucae | reverse complement strand
AGACTGCAAATGGCTTGGTTGAAGTTGAACTTGAAAACGGTGCAAAACTTGAATCAAAAACCGTGATCCTTTCAACAGGTGCACGTTGGAGAGAAATGAATGTACCGGGTGAACAAGAATACCGTACCCGTGGTGTCGCGTACTGCCCACACTGTGATGGTCCATTGTTCAAAGGCAAACGTGTTGCGGTGATTGGTGGTGGTAACTCGGGTGTTGAAGCTGCGATTGACCTTGCTGGGATTGTTGAGCATGTGACTCTGGTTGAATTCGATACCAAACTTCGTGCTGACCAAGTCTTGCAAAACAAATTGCATAGCTTGCCAAACACCACTGTGATTATGAATGCATTGAGTACAGAAGTGCTGGGTGATGGTTCACAAGTGACTGGTCTTAAATATAAAGACCGTGCCACTGACGAAGAGCATGTGGTCGAGCTTGCAGGGATCTTTGTACAGATTGGTTTATTGCCAAACACTGATTTCTTGAAAGACAGTGAAGTTG
>NZ_JABVBF010000041.1 GCF_013344765.1 Acinetobacter lactucae | reverse complement strand
TGCTAAAGGTGATGTGAAATTGTGTGATTCTTCTTTTATAAAAATAAATAAACTAAACTTATAAAAAAGGCACCTAATCTAAGATGCCTTTTTTATTATGCCTTTTTTAACGGCGATTGGCTAAGAAACGACCTAGGCGAGTAATTGCTTCACGTAATTCATTTTCGGCAGGTAAGAAAACCACACGGAAATGATCAGGGGTTGGCCAATTAAAGCCCGTACCTTGTACCAATAAAACTTTTTCTGCACGGAGCAAATCAAGCATTAACTTTTCATCATCTTCAATTGGATAGATGTTGGGATCAAGGCGAGGGAAACAGTACATTGCTCCATCTGGTTTTACACAGCTTACACCTGGAATTTCATTAAGCATTTCCCAAGCAATGTTCCGCTGTTCGTATAAACGGCCACCTGGACGAATCAGGTCATTAATAGATTGATAACCACCTAGGGCAGTTTGAATCGCATATTGAGCTTGAACATTTGCACAAAGACGCATAGACGCCAACATGTCTAATCCTTCGATATAGTCGGCAGCACGACTTTTATCTCCAGTGATTGCCATCCAACCTGAACGGAAACCTGCAATACGATAAGCTTTTGATAAACCATTGAAAGATACGCAAAGTTGGTCGCCCGCTAATGATGCCACTGAAACATGTTCAATACCGTCATAAATAATTTTGTCGTAAATTTCATCAGCAAACAAAATTAGATCATATTTTTTTGCAATCGCTACAATCTGTTCAAGAATGTGGCGTGGATATACCGAACCCGTAGGATTGTTCGGGTTAATGATGACAATACCGCGAGTATTTGGAGTAATCTTACTTTCAATATCAGCAATATCTGGGTACCAGCTATTTTCTTCATCGCATTTATAGTGAATCGCTGTGCCGCCTGAAAGATTAACTGCTGCTGTCCAAAGCGGATAATCCGGCATTGGAATAAGCATTTCGTCTCCGTCATCTAATAAGCCTTGCATAGCCATTACAATGAGCTCAGATACGCCGTTACCAACATACACGTCATTAACGTGCATGTTTAAGATGCCTTTTTGCTGGTAGTACTGGCAGATCGCTTTACGAGCAGGGAAAATGCCTTTTGAATCTACATAACCAATTGCATTTGGCAGGTTTAGAGCAACGTCATTAATAATTTCTTGTGGTGCTTCAAAACCAAATGGAGCAGGGTTGCCGATATTCAGCTTAATGATTTTATGTCCTTGCTCTTCCATTTCATTGGCGGCTCGCAATACTGGTCCGCGAATGTCATAACAAACATGCTCAAGCTTCGATGATTTTTTAATTTCTCGAGTAGATGGCATGGATTGGAGAGTAGCAGTATTTTTAGACATAGCTGGATTCACTTTTGCATATCGGTATAAATAACTTTTAAATGTTTTAACTGTTACCAAATTCAGATCATGTTGATCTTTTAGTAATTCAACAATTTTTTCATGGGTAAAGCCCGATTGCTGATACTGTTTGATGATTGGTAGTAGCTGTTGGAAAACCACACTTTTTTTCTGAGACATGTTCTGTCCTATACAACCGTGCCCAATAAGAATAGCACTATGTTTGCTTGCTTTAAAGAAGATTAGTAATAAATTTGCTTACTTTTGAATTTATATTTTGCTTACTTTTTGCTTTTTGTTCTTTATATGTTTAAATTCCAACAAATTTTACGTTCAGAGACTAGTGTTTTTTTGATGAATGGCGTAAATATAAAACTCGATCATCAGAAATGTTTACATCAGAATAAAAGGTGCATGTCATGGGAAAAGTCAATAAAACAGACCGGGAATGGCAAAGAGAGTTATCACCAGAAGAGTATCGGATCACACGACAAAAGGGCACTGAACCAGCATTTACGGGGCAATACTGGAATACTAAGCAACATGGTACCTATGTGTGCCGTTGCTGTGGCGCAGAATTGTTCTCATCAGATACAAAATATGATAGTGGTTGTGGCTGGCCGAGTTTCTTCCGTCCTATCAATGGTGGTGTCATCGATGAACATGAAGATTTAACACATGGTATGGTCAGAACTGAAATAGTTTGTCATGATTGCGAAGCTCATTTAGGGCATGTATTTGAAGATGGACCACAGCCGACTGGTTTGCGCTATTGTGTAAACTCGGCATCATTACAACTGAAAACACAAGAAAAAAATGATGAGGAAACCTATCCATGAGTAACATTTATCAGTTTGAAGCTGAGTTGTTAGAGGGAGATATCAAACAATTCGCTGATTACAAAGGTAAAGTTTTATTAATTGTAAATACTGCAAGTAAATGTGGTTTTACCCCACAATTTGCAGGCCTCGAAAAACTTTATGAAAAATATAAAGATCAAGGATTAGAAGTTTTAGGTTTTCCCTGCAACCAGTTTGGTGGGCAAGATCCAGGAAGTAATAAAGAAATCGGTAGCTTTTGTCAGCGTAACTATGGAGTGAAATTCCCCATGTTTGCTAAAGTTGATGTAAAAGGGCCGGAAGCTCATGTCATTTTCAGATATCTAACACGTGAAGCTAAAGGTATTTTAGGTAGTAGTAGCATTAAGTGGAACTTCACCAAGTTTTTGGTAGGTAAAGATGGTGCTGTTTTAAATCGCTATGCGCCTACGACTAAACCGGAAGCTTTAGAAGCTGATATTGAAAAAGCATTAGCGAGTTAATCATTTAAATGAACGCTATTCCTCAAGCTTTTGAGTTTTGGCAAGATGGGCGAATGCCTTATGTGGAAACCAGAAGATCTTGTTTTAGCCGAACATGTTATAAGTCTCATAGTCATCCAACGTTTTCTATTGGAGCTATAGACGAGGGGAATAGCGTTTTTCAAAGTTCTTTTGGTACACCCCAAAAGATTAGTACTGGTACTTTAGTGATTGTACCTGCACATATTGAGCATTCATGTAACCCTTTGCCAGATCAGGCTTGGAGTTATCAGATGCTACATTTGGATATAGCATGGTTGAATCAGCTTTATTCTGAATTTCAAAAGCAAGGTCTAGATTTACATTTGCCTCAGCATAAGCCACTTATAATAAAAGAAGAAATTTTATATCAGGCTTTTTCTGATATGAATGAAACTTTATTTGATCCTGAAAAATTAATTATTGAAAAAGAACAGTCGCTGATCTATTGCCTTACACAGTTATTACTCCCTCATTTCATGTTAGAAGAAATACAAAAAACGGAATATTTGTATGAAGATTTTTTGGAGTTAATTGAGATTATTAAATCGTCAGAACAATTTATTTCTCTAGAAGAACTCGCAGAGCAGGTGGGTCTTAGTCGATATGCAATTATTCGTTTATTCAAGGCCAATGTTGGTTTAACCCCACATGCATTTCAAATTAATTTAAAAATTAATCAAGCCAGAGCTCAATTAAAACAAGGGATTTCACTCGCAGAGCTAGCTGTCAATTTAGGCTTTAGTGATCAGAGTCATTTTCATAAAGCTTTCAAAGCGCATACAGGAATCACACCTCGTCAGTTTCAACTTGCAGCCGCGCAATAATTTACAAGAAATTAATTTTCTCTATTTTTAAGCTACTCCATACAGTTTTAAAGATGAAATCGTTATGGAAGTTGTTTTAGTTATCGCCTTTACTCACTTTTTAGCACTACTATCTCCGGGTCCAGATTTTTTTCTTATACTCACAAGCCTTTTACAAAAAGGGGGGCGTTATACCTATGGCGTTATTCTGGGAATTACTTTGGGTAATGCTCTTATCTTAATGGTGTGTATATTTGGATTTATGGTGCTTGGAAA
This sequence comes from Acinetobacter lactucae, assembly GCF_013344765.1. Classification (GTDB taxonomy): domain Bacteria; phylum Pseudomonadota; class Gammaproteobacteria; order Pseudomonadales; family Moraxellaceae; genus Acinetobacter; species Acinetobacter lactucae_A. The sequence continues at coordinate 18,533 of NZ_JABVBF010000041.1, read as the reverse complement.
TTTAAGTACAACGATTCTTTTAGTACTTAAATGGCTGGGGGCTGGATATTTAGCTTATTTAAGCTTTCTTTGTTTTAGGGCCGCTCAAGGAGCTACCTTAAATATAGCGGTTGAAGAAAATAATTTGGTTGAGCAAAAGTCTAGTTATAAAAGTAAATTCAAAAGTTTAGCTCTGGGGTTGCAATCTAGTCTTCTTAATCCTAAAAATATTATGTTCTACAGTAGTTTAATGCTACTCATTCAACAAGAATTTAGCTTGTTCCAAAAATTACTGATGAGTGGATGGATGATTGCTGTGGTTTTTGGTTGGAATTTATTATTGGTTCGTCTATTACGTCAAGAGCGGGTATTAGCCCAGATTAAACGTTCTGCTAAAGGATTGTATTATTGTTCTGGTATCGCTTTTATTATTTTCGCAGTGCTATTGGTTGTCTATAGCTAATACAGATTGCATAGTCTTCTAAATAACACTGAAGACTATGCAATTTTGCTGGGTTTAAAGAATCGCTTTTAAACGTTTAACCACTTCTTCACATTGTGCTAAATCAGCTACGAGTGCCATGCGTACATGATTTTCACCGGGATTACCTTGCTCGGTATCACGAGATAGATAACGGCCCGGTAAAACCTTAATATGTGCTTTTTCCATTAACATCTTGGCAAAAGTTTCATCATTATCTACCTTTAACCAGTAATAAAAACCGGCGTCTGGCTTTTGTAGTGGGAGTAAGTCGCCTAGCTCCGATTGGAATAAATCAAACTTTGCACGATATTGCTTACGGTTTTCTTCAACATGGTTTTCATCATTCCACGCTGCAATTGAAGCAAGTTGATGTTGTACTGGCATTGCTGCACCGTGATAGGTACGGTATTGCAAATATGGCTTTAACAGATCGGCATCACCCGCGACAAAACCTGAGCGTAGACCCGGTAAGTTTGAGCGTTTTGAAAGTGAATGAAATACGATACAGTTTTTGTAGTCATCGCGGCCAAGTTCCGCACAAACTTCTAGTAAACCAATAGGAGCTTGATCAAACCAAAGCTCTGAATAGCATTCGTCAGAAGCAATAACAAAATTATATTGATCAGATAAGGCAATTAGCTTTTTAAATTGTTCTTTAGAAAGCACAGTACCTGTTGGGTTACCTGGTGTACATACAAAAAGAAGGGCTGTCTTTTCCCAAACTTCTGCTGGTACAGCATCAAAATCACCTAAATAGCCATTTTCTTCTGTGCAATTAATAAAATATGGCTTTGCACCTGCAAGTAAAGCCGCACCTTCATAAATTTGATAAAACGGGTTTGGCATTACCACATACGGAGCGTCTTCACGGTTAATGAGCGCTTGAACAAATGAGAAAATCCCTTCACGCGTACCAGACACAGGCAAAATGTGGTTTTCAGCACTAATGCTGTTAAGTTTAAAACGCTTGGTTAACCAATCTGCAATGCTTTGGCGAAGCTCAGGTAAGCCTTTGCTGTTTGGATAAGTTGATAGATGGTTAAAGTTATCAATAATAGCCTGTTTAACAAACTCTGGTGCTGGGTGCTTCGGTTCGCCAATTGATAGAGGAATCAAGGGAAGATTAGCAGGAGTAGTATCCTTAAAAAGTTGGTTTAACTTTTCAAATGGATACGGGTGTAATAACGACAAGCTAGAGTTCATTAAACAGTTACCAAGTAGTTGAGTTTCAGTGCTGACAAATTTGATTAGATGCTTCATCTAATGCAGCTTTCAGTTTTTCCGAGAAGAGCTTGACCTCTTCGTTATTCAGCGGTTTCCCATCTTTTTTGGTGACAAAGAAAATATCTTCGGCGCGCTCACCTAAAGTTGCAATTCTAGCTGAATGGATGTCTAAACCTTGCATCATAAATAAACCACCCACGCGTGCAAGTAGGCCAGGGTGATCGAGTGTTGAAATTTCGACCATATTTTGCTGTAAGGCTTCATTTAATGTTACGTCGACTGTATTTTCAATATCAAAGTGACGTAATTGACGTGGAATACGGCGTTGCATGAGTCCCGGATATTGATCTGGTTGGCTAAGCGCCTTCACTAATGCATTTTTAACGGTTTCTTCACGTTCTGGGTCAGTAAGTAATGTACCAAAACGGTCGAGTACAACATAAGTGTCTAAACTAAATGCCGTACTTGCCGTGATAATTTTTGCGTCCTGAACGTCTAAGTTCATTCGGTCTAAAACAGCAACAGTGGTGGCAAACAGGTTAGGTTGATCGCGAGTGTAAATAAAGATTTGTACTGCATCTTGAGCTGCTTTACGGTGAGCACGCAAGAGGACTAATGGCGCTGGATTATCACCATGCTTTAAAATTGCTTGTGTATGCCATGCAATTTCATCTGCCGATTCTTTAATGAAGTATTCATCACCTAGTTCTTGCCATACTTTTTCGACATCTGCCAATGAGAAGTTATTTACCAGTAATTCACTTGCTGCAAATTTGGTGTCTTCAATCAGCATTTGGTAGTCAACAGGACGACCTAAACCGGTACGGATTACATCACGAGCATGCGTATAAAGTTGACGCATGAGAGATGCACGCCATGTATTCCAGAGTTTTGGATTTGTCGCATTAATATCGGCAACCGTTAAGGTATAGAGATAATCAAGATGCTCCATATCGCCCAGTTTTTCGGCGAAATCTTTAACAACATCTGGATCAGAAATATCTTTTTTCTGAGCTGTCAAAGACATGAGTAAATGGTTTTGAATAAGCCATGCAATTAATTTACATTCACGCTCTGTAAAGCCATGTGCACGACCAAACTCAATCGCATCTTCAGCTCCGAGTTCGCTGTGGTCACCACCGCGACCTTTTGCGATGTCATGGAATAATGCAGCAATAAAGACAATATCTTGACGAGCAAGACGTTGGAAAACTGAACTTACTACAGGAAATTCTTTAGCGAATTCAGGTTCTCTAAAACGATTTAAATTACGTAGTAATAATAATGTGTGGGCATCGACCGTATAGATATGGAAAAGGTCATATTGCATAAGGCCCATAATTTGGCCAAAAGCAGGAATATAGTTTCCTAAAACACCATATCGTTTCATCGCAACCAAGGTATCGTATAAACGATACGGTGAGCGAATAATTGACATAAATAGTGCTTGATGCTCTGGATTATCACGATAACTTTGGTTGATTCGTTTCGCAGCAAGAATGAGTAAGCGTAAGGTACGAGCGCGAATGCCTTCAATATCTGGTCGATTAGCCAAAATATAGAACAACTCTAAAATCGCGCTTGGATGCTCTGCAAATATTTTGTGATGTTGTACTGCAAGTTTATTATCGACGATCTTAAAGTGATCATTAACAACTTCAATTTTGCGTTCGTAGTTTGGTAATCGAGGGGTGATGACTGATTCGCTAAAATACGCCAGTAGCATTTCATTGAGTGTTGAGACCTGTTGCGCCGTACGGTAGTAGCGTTTCATGAATTGCTCAACGCCGTAATTTACAGGTTGGCCTTCTTGACGCACATATCCAAATTTAGCGGCAATTTCCCTTTGATGGTCAAAGAGTAAACGGTTTTCATCACGTTTAGCTAAACGGTGTAAATGATGTCGAATTTCCCAAAGAAAACTTTCTGCTTCTTCTAAAACTGCAAGTTCAAACTCTGAAATGAAACCTAAATGCACTAAGTCATAAATACGGTTCACTCGGAAGTGGCGTTTAGCAATCCAGCCAATCTGGTTAATATCACGGATACCACCTGGTGCATTTTTAATGTCAGGTTCTAAGTTGCTTTCGGTATTGTTATGTTGGTGATAACGCTTGGCTTGTTCTGCCATTTTTGCGTCATAAAATGTTTTATCTGTCCATGTTTGCGAAACAATACGGCGAGGCCATTTAGCAAGCTGAGTATTACCAGTAATTAACCGCGCCTCAATTAAAGTTGTTGCAACGGTTAAATCGGTCGCAGCTTGTTCAACACAGCTTTGAATGGTGCGAACACTAATGCCGGGTTTGAAATTACCCACGTCCCATAAAGAGGAAATAAAAGTAGAGATACGTTTTTCGTTTTCTTCGTTAATTTCATGCTCTGATAAAATCATGATATCGACATCAGAATAGGGCAACATTTCACGTCGCCCATAACCACCTACAGCAAATAGGCCGAGTCCAGTCTGGTCGAGTTCGGCATGTTTCCATAAAAAGATCAGTGCTTCATCAACTAGGTCTGAGCGCGCTTTAATGATTTCACGAATAGATTGCCCATTTTCATATGAATCTTGCAATTGCTTTTCTACATCCGTTCGCCATTGATTAATGGCTTTAATATCATGATGGCTTGTAACGTAGTTCAACAATGGCGATGTATTGATCATGAAAATGGGTCTACCAATAAGTAAATATTAAGAGTTGGTTTTTACGCTTACTTGATCAGCGGTTTCTTTTGCTAAAGTACGAGCAAGATCGGTATTTTCTGCACGTGCAGTTGCGACACCCATACGACGGCGTTTGAAACCTTCTGGCTTACCAAACAATCGCAGGTCAGTGTCTGGATTGGCTAACGCCGTATTTAAACCGCTAAAGCTTAAGTTGTTGGCATCTACACCCGCATAAATCACTGCACTTGCAGCAACACTATGGCGTGCTGTGTTTACAGGCAAACCTAAAATGGCACGTGCATGCAGTTCAAATTCACTTTGAAATTGTGACGCTAAAGTTACGAGTCCTGTATCGTGCGGGCGAGGTGACACTTCACTAAACCAAACCTTATCGCCTTTAATAAACAGCTCTACACCAAAAATACCACAACCACCCAGTGCCGTTGTCACTTTATTTGCAATACGTTTTGATTCTTCGAGTGCTGCTACGGTCATGGGTTGAGGTTGCCAGCTTTCTACATAATCACCCGCATCTTGACGGTGACCAATTGGATCACAGTAGTGAGTTTTAATTTCACCAGTTGCAGGGTTTTTAGCACGAACAGTAAGTAAGGTAATTTCAAAATCAAAGTCAATTTGAGATTCAATAATGACCGTACCTTGGTTAACACGACCACCTTGCATTGCATATTCCCATGCAGCGTCGACTTCATCGAAACTTTTTACACGAGACTGACCTTTGCCAGAAGAAGACATTACAGGTTTTACAAAGTTTGGATAACCAATGTCGTCACATGCAGCGCGGAAGCTTTCTAGAGAATCTGCAAAACGGTAGGCAGAAGTAGGTAGGCCGAGTTCTTCAGCCGCAAGACGGCGAATGCCTTCACGGTTCATGGTCAGGTTTACAGCTTTAGCAGAAGGGATGACAGTTGCGGTTTGACTTGCTTCAATTTCTAGTAAAACTTCTGTCGCAATTGCTTCAATTTCAGGGACAATTAAATTTGGCTTAATTGTCTCAATCAGTTGTTTTAACTCAGTTGGATCGGCCATGTTGAGCACATAAGAAAAATGTGCAACTTGCATTGCTGGTGCATGATCATAACGGTCGGCTGCATGTACTTCTACACCAAGGCGTTGTAAGGAAATTACAACTTCTTTGCCAAGCTCTCCTGAACCTAACAATAAAACTTTAAATGCAGAAGATTGAAGTGGGGTACCGAGTGTCACGCTCATGCGAATCATCCTGACAAAATTATTTTTTTAAGCATAGCAGAACTTATGGTGGAGTTAAGCCTTATAACGCATAAAAAAGTAATTTTGTCGGACAATTAAAAATGTAGTTTTTAGATATTAACCTGATAGTTTAAAAGCAATTCATCTGCATTTTTACCACGGATGCCCCAATTTTCTTTAGGTGTTTCAAAAATAGTGATTTCGATATCTTGAGGCGCAATTTTGCATTGTTCTTGAATGTTGCGAAATAGGGTTTGAATGAGTTGATTTTTAGTCGCTGGACTGCGGCCTGCAAACATTGAAAGTTCGATAATAATGTAATGCTGGCTTCTATCAGAAGGGTAAATGAAATTTCCTGGTTTAAGGCTAATAAAACGTTGAAATCTTTTCTCAATAGGATATTTCAATTCTTCAATAAGCGCTTGATGGATTGCATGAGAAAGCAATTCTCGATACTGCATAATGGTTTGTTCATTGGCATAAATTTTAACTTGTGACATTATTATCTCTATTAAGTAAGGTTATCTTTTTAAACAATTCAAAAATTAGATTTTTACGCCAGAAGTTTCAATCTTACAGGCTTCTGGCTAGGCTTTATTTTATATAAGGAAAATAAGTTTATCTATTTATAACTTATAAAGGTAAATAAGTATAGATGAGACCATAAACAATTGCGGCAGTTAACGTTGCCGGAACAATTTTCTTAAATTTAAAATATAGACTTGCTAGCACTAGAAAACCGATCAGCATCGCTAAGCTTTTATCTGGATTTTCAAGAAGTGGTGGAAGAGTGGCGACAACAAGCATGGCACTAATTGCTGATATACCAATACTTCCCAAAGCAATTTTTAGCCAGATTGAACCGCGTCTTTGCTGTGTCCCTTGTAGCTTTTGTATAATAAAGAATGGTCCGAAGCGTGAAGCAAAGTTGGCAATACCAACAATAATACCGACCAAAATAATTTCTAGGTTCATATTAAGCCTCAACCTCATCATGTTGTTGCAGCACGTAGTGTTTAAACAGACCAGCTAAAATGCCTGAAAGAATACCAATAAAAATAGCAGCAGATAAGTTAATCCAATAACAGGCCAAAGCTGAAACTACTAGAGATACAGCAACAACAAGGCTATGCTTTCGTTCAAACGCTGCTAATAAAAAACTTAAAAATAAAGCAGGTAATAAGAAGTCTAAAGCTGCTTGTAAAAACTTTGGTAAATGAGCGACTTGATCGGCAAATAATCCACCTAACAACGAGCCAGTTGCCCAAGCCATCCAACTAAATAGACTTAGGCCAAGCATCCAAGACTCGGACCATTGCTGTCTGCGCTGTGAAAGTTGGATCATTCCGCTGGCAAAAACTTCATCCGTTAAGCCCCAAGCCCACACTGCCGTTTTCTTAAGATTTAATTTGTTTGGAATAAGGTTGTATAGAGCAGGTCCATAAAGGACATGACGAATATCGAGTGCAATGACTGTTAATGCTGTTAGCCATATGGATGAACCGCTAGCCAAAAGTGCAACAACTAAGAACTGACTGGCTCCGGCATACATTGAACAAGATAGGAAAAAAGCTTCCCATGGTGTAAAACCAAACTGAGAAGCAGAAACGCCAAAGGCAAAAGAAACGGGTAAATAGGTGAGTACGATAGCTTGGCTATCTTTGGCGCCTTGCCAAAAAGTTGCCGTTTGGGCAGGCATCAATTGTTGTTCGGACACAATACACCTTGGCAATAAACCAAATGATAAAAATACTTGAAAGATTGAGTATTGTAGCCGAATTTAATAGCATAGTGCCGAAATGTTTAATCGGCAGTTTGATATGTTCAACGCAAAGATTCGTTTAGTTTATATTGCCATGTTGAGTGCAAGTATTTTTAGTTTGCAGGGTTGTGATAATGGTAATCAGGGTGCAGAAAAAAAAGTAGAAATTAAGCCAGCACCGAAACTAACCAATGATGCAACTGTTTATGCTCAAAAAGCATGGGCATTAATTAACACGGTTGAGCATTTAGTTTATGAAAAACAACTCAGCCAAATTGATGACAAAGTACGTAAGCCTTTACGTCAATTGAGTACAGACTGGCGTATTAATGTAAAAATGACGGACTCAGTGACAGAAGGGAAATATGCACTCTGTCGTAAAGCCCTAACAAGTTTAGATATATGGGCACGCGAAACGCTAGAAAACAATAGTTCAGTTGCCCAAAAACAAGCGGACTATGAGCGAGATAAGGCTCAATGTAAGGATGCGATCGATACGCCAAATCTTGGAAATACTTCACCAAAATAAAACTAATGAATCTAAAAAAGCGAGATGATCAATCTCGCTTTTTTGCTTTTAAACGATAATGAGTGAATGTGAATTACGGTTTTGTGACAGCTTTAGCCGTGTTTGCAGTTTTCACAGCATCTTGTTTCATTTGATGAGTCATTTGCTGTGATTCATGTTGAGCATGTGTCGCGCTGACCATTGCATCATGTTTTTGAGTGCTTAAGTCTTTTTTAACATCCTGTTTAGTTTTAGTTACCTCTTTCTTGGCTTTTTGAGCTGTAGTTTTTCCATGTACCGCTACACATTTTCCACCTTTGTGATTCGGTCCTGTACCGCCTTGTAGTTGAGTCCCTTTTGGACATGCAAATGCCGAAACACTTAACATAGCCAATACGCCTGCTGTAAGAATTGTTGATAATTTTTTCATGTTAATCAGCGCCTTGTTGAGTATTATTGCTCAGCTTGAGTGTAGGGTGAAAATATCTGCTTTAACACATTTATTTTGTGGAAATAGAGTTTGAACAATGTTTTGATTTGCAGTGTTATCTAATTTTTTAATTTGGTTTTAAGTTTTTGTCATATAGCTGGCTGTACAAAGATTAGGAATGGGCTTGAGCAACTACTTTTAATTTCTCAATATCTAGAATCTCGATTTTTCTGAAAGCAATTTTGATGATTTTCTGTTTTTCGAGCAGACTCAGCTCATGGTTGATCGTCTGTCTAGATGTGGTCAGCATATTTGCCAATTGTTCTTGAGAAATATGGATGTGATGATCTTGAATAACAATATGATTGCCATATCCTTCTAAAATGAACAGAAGACGTTGAGCCAGCCTTTGAGAAATACTGCGTGTTTGGATCGCAATCTGTTCTAAGAAAACATATCTGAGTTTTTGGCTAGTTAAACGAGCAAAGTAGTACCAGTAATATGGATTGTCTTTGAGTAATTCATTTAATGGTTTTGCAGGAATATGCAGAACGGTACTTTTTTTCAAAGCAATCGCATCATGTGAGCGCGGTTCATGGTCAATCAGGGATATTTCACCAAACCACATAATTGGCTCAGCAATTGCAGAAAGAGCTTCGTTACCATTTACGTCGACATAACCTAAGCTAATTGAGCCTTCAAGCACAGTATAAATACCATCAAACACATCTTGAGCACGGAAAACATAACTATTTTTTTCAAAGGTTCTTTGCTTACCATGCTCTAGAATAAAGTTTTGGAATGCTTCTGGAAGCAAACTAAACCATGTATTTTCTTTTAATCGATTAATATAAATAAGATCCAATATCAGCCCATCCATGAAAAAAAACATTACTTTGTCAAATAGCTGACAACTTTAAGTTTTCCTTATTTGTACAGTATGACTATATGTAGATGAATAGGGAACAACTCATGTCAAATCTGGAGCAACAGCTTAGCAAATATGCGGCTTACCACTTAAATCATAAAAATATTTTGACGCATTTTATTGGTATTCCACTCATCGTGTTTTCAATTTTATGTTTAACCGCAAGAGCTGGGGTAGATATTGGTAGTTTTAAACTTACTTTAGCTATGGTGTTGATTGCAGCTAGTACGATTTATTATTTTATTTTAGATAAAATTTTTGGCTTACTCATGCTCATTATCTTAGTTGCTGTGTATCCTCTGGCGAATCAAATTGCTCAGTTATCTTTTGGAGAGTGGTTAGCAGCAAGTATTGGTTTCTTTGTGGTGGGGTGGGTCTTTCAATTTGTGGGGCATTATTTCGAAAAGAAAAAACCTGCTTTTGTTGATGATGTGATTGGACTTGCTATAGGGCCATTATTTGTATTGGCAGAATTTATATTTATGTTAGGTTTTAGAAAGCCACTGCATGCGCGTATTTTACAAGAAGCACGTAGTAAACGAGAGATGATGGATTCAAACCATTAAATAGAAAAAGCCCCAACATATTGGGGCTTTTTCTTAAGCTTTAACTTATACGTTAAAACGGAAGTGCATTACATCGCCGTCTTGAACAACGTAAGTTTTACCTTCTAAACGCCATTTACCAGCTTCTTTCGCGCCGTTTTCACCGTTGTATTGTACGAAGTCATCGTATGCAACAACTTCAGCACGGATAAAGCCTTTTTCGAAGTCAGTGTGAATAACACCAGCTGCTTGAGGAGCTGTTGCGCCAACTTTTACTGTCCATGCACGAACTTCTTGTACACCCGCAGTGAAATAAGTCTGTAAACCTAAAAGCGCGTAACCTGCACGAATAACCACATTTAAGCCTGGTTCTTCCATGCCCATTGCTTCTAAAAACTCAGCACGATCTTCATCTTCTAATAATGAAATTTCAGCTTCGATTTGGTTGCAAAGAGGGACAACAATTGCGTTTTCTTCCGCAGCAAGTTTTTTAACTGCATCTAAATGTGGATTATTTTCAAAACCATCTTCTGCAACGTTTGCAATATACATAGTTGGTTTTAAAGTCATTAAACCAAAACCACGAACTAACTTACGTTCGTCATCAGACAAATCAGCCGCACGAGCTGGTTTACCTTCGTCAAGTAAAGGTTGGATTTTTTCTAAAACTGCTTTAGTTGCTACAGCTTCTTTGTCACCGCCTTTAGCAACTTTAGTTAAACGTAAAATTGCTTTAGCCACAGTTTCAAGATCGGCAAGTGCAAGTTCAGTATTGATAGTTGCGATGTCGTCTAATGGATCAATTTTACCATTTACGTGAATCACGTTTTCATCTTCGAAACAACGCACAACATGAGCGATTGCATCAGTTTCACGAATGTTAGCAAGGAATTGGTTACCTAAGCCTTCACCTTTTGATGCACCAGCAACAAGGCCTGCAATATCCACAAATTCCATTGTGGTTGGCAAAATACGCTGTGGTTTAACAATCGCAGCAAGTTTGTCTAAACGTGGATCTGGTACAGGAACAATACCTGTGTTTGGTTCAATGGTACAGAAAGGGAAGTTTTCCGCTGCAATCGCTGCTTTCGTTAATGCATTGAAAAGGGTTGATTTCCCTACGTTTGGCAGACCAACAATACCGCAATTAAAACCCATGAAAACCACTCACAAATGTGTAAATTAAAAATTGTCGCTGATTTTACATGAAAGCCATGACAAAGTCATGGCTAGAGCAGGGGTGTATTGCTTTTAAACTTTACGTTTATCAAGTTGCTGGGCTAATGCATCGCCAGTCGCTTGTACTAACATGACTAAAACAATGAGCACCAAAATGACAGCCAACATAATTTGCATATCAAAACGTTGATAGCCATAACGATAAGCAATGTCTCCTAGGCCACCTGCACCAATAGCACCAGCAATCGCAGAGGAGTTAATCATCGTCACGATAGTCACAGTAAAGCCTGCCACAATACCCGGCAAAGCCTCGGGCAAAAGCACGTGCCAAATAATTTGTTTACGGTTACAACCCATGGCTTGTGCAGCTTCAATTAAGCCTTGGTCGACTTCGCGTAAGCTGACTTCTGCAATACGCGCAAAGAAGGGAATAGCAGCAATCGTCAATGGAACAACGGCTGCCCAAACGCCATAACTTGTACCTACAATCCAGCGAGTAAGCGGAATCAGGGCAACCATTAGAATCAGAAAGGGTACAGAGCGAGTAATATTGATGACCCAACCCAAAGCTTGATTAATCTTTTGTGATGGGTGAATGCCATGCTCGGAGGTACTGACTAAAACAACAGCAATAGGTAGGCCAATTAAAAAAGCAATAAACGCAGATGCACCTACCATGAGTAAGGTGTCTACAGTTCCAGTAATTAATAAATCAATGAGCTGGTCGTGCATAGCCAAGTACCTCAAATTGTGCAATTGCAGTTGATGTGTCTTGTTGTATAGATGAAATATCAATTTCTACGTTAGGAATACCGACTAAAAGTGAACCAATAATATGCCCTTGAATGGTATCTACCTGACTTTGATATAAATTGACAGGTGATTTAAATCTGGCAAGTAGTTCTTGAATATCTGGAACCTGATGTGCTTCAGCTTCATATTTCAGTTTTACAATAATATGAGTCGAATTTTCATCGGGTAGAGGACTGATTTTAAAAGGCAGGGTAATTTGCTCAAGGTTGAGCAACTCTTGGGTAATTTGTTGTTCTGGTCGTGAAAATACAGACCAGACTTGTCCAGCCTCTACTATCTCACCTTGATCAATCACCACGACTTGATCGCAAATTTCTCGAATGACCTGCATTTCATGGGTGATTAATACAATGGTTAAGCCGAGCTCCTGATTAATCTTTTTAAGTAAAGCCAAAATAGTAGCGGTACTTTCAGGGTCAAGCGCGGAGGTTGCTTCGTCACAGAGTAAAATTTCAGGATGGTGAACAAGTGCGCGTGCAATACCGACACGTTGCTTTTGTCCACCAGAAAGTTGTGACGGATAATAGCCAGACTTATCAGCCAATCCCACCAGTGCCAAAACCTCATTTACACGTTGGTCGATATCTGCTTTGTTGTAATTGGAAACTTTCAAGGGCAATGCAACATTTTCCCAGACCGTTTTTGCAGACATTAAATTGAAATGTTGAAAAATCATTCCAATCCGTTGACGGGTTTGGATGAGCTCGGCATGGCTCAATTCAGCAATGTTTTGTTGATGAATATGAATGCTGCCTGTATTAACTTGTTCTAAGCCATTTAAAGTGCGGAGTAAGGAAGATTTTCCCGCACCACTTTTACCAATAATGCCTAAAATCTTACCTTGTGGGATATCAAGGTTAATTTCCTTTAACGCATGCAGTTTTTGACCCTGCGATTGGTAAAACTTATTTAAACCACGAATTTTGATATGGGGTAGAGAAAAATCAACTTGTGATCCAAAACTCACCATCGTCATTCTCCTTATTTCCAGCCTTGAAACCACATACCTTGGCCAAAGTCTTTATCCAGAATGTCTTGTGCTTGTTTTGAGTTCTGGAATGCTTTAACAAAGGTTGCAAGTTTTTGGTTTTTATCTTGGTAATCGCGACGGGTCACAAACAAAATTGCATATTTTTTATCGATTGGATCTAAAAATAATGCGCTATGTGGGTCGGTTACCTTTGCCATTTTTAAGTAGTGAGGGAAGCCGAAAATTAAATCGACATCGTTATATGCATGTGCGGTTTGAGGACCTTCAACCTCAACAAAGCTCAGCTGTTTGGGATTAGCAATAATGTCTTGAGTGGTTGAAAGTTCATTATTAATGTCTTTAAGCTGAATTAAACCTGCACGGTGCAATAAAATTAAAGCGCGAGCTAAATTGACGGGATCGTTTGGAATAGCAACACGTGCATTTGAAGGTAAGTCTTTAAGTGATTTATATTTTTTTGAATATAAACCCACATGACTTCCTGAGCCCACGGCAAATGCATGTAAGTCATAACCCGTTTCTTTTACAGCATTACGTAGAAATACGCTTTGCTGGAAAAAGTTTGCATCAATATCACCGTTTTGTACGGCAACATTTGGTGCTCGCCAGTCAGAAAATTCAACGAGTTTGACATGAACGCCTTGCTTTTCTACTTCATTGGCAACGCTTTGTAATAACTCAGCATACGGTGGACTAATGCCAATCGTTAAAACATCATCGGCTTGTTTATTTTTAATATAACGGTAACCGACGAGGCCCAGAACTACGATAATTATCGTAATTCCGAGTAACCATGGCTTATGCTGTTTGAACTGAATCGCCATAATCTTTCCGTTATTACTTCCAGCCAGGGAACCAAAGTTTTGGCCCAATCTCAGCATCTAAAACAGCTTTAACTTTTGGCGAGTTTTGATAGATCTCAACAAATTTCTTTAATTTGTCGCCCTTGTCCTGATAGTCATCACGAACTACAAACAAAATGGCATAACGTTTATTGGTATTGTCATCAAGTAAAAGCGCACTTTCAGGGTCAGCAGTTTTTGCTAAGCGTAAGTAATGCGGATAGCCAAAAGCTAAGTCAACATCATCAATTGCACGAGCAGTTTGTGGCCCTTCAACCTCGATGAATTGCAAATTTTTAGGATTTGAAACTACATCTTTGAGTGCAGATAAATGATTATTTGAATCTTTAAGCGTAATTAATTTAGCTTGCTGTAAAAGCAGCAGGGCACGACCTTGATTCACTGGATCATTTGGAATGACTACACGTGCATTTTGTGGCAATTCATCTAAGCTTTTATATTTCTTTGAATAAAGTCCCACATGTGATGCTGCACCAACTGCAAATGCCTTTAATTTAAAGCCTGTTTCTTTAATTGCATTGTCTAAGAACGGTTGATGCTGGAAAAAGTTCGCATCAATATCCCCATGATTTAAAGTAATGTTTGGTGTATTCCAGTCAGAAAATTCCACCAGTTTCACATTTAAACCTTGTTGCTTTGCTTCATCGGCAGCAGCTTGTAAAGTTTTTGCAAATGGTGGACTAATACCAATCACAAGTTCATTTGAGCCACTTTGACGGTGTTTATTCCAAAAGAATAAAGCAACAAAAAGGGCTACAACGACTAAGCCTACGCCTAGCCATTTTTTAGAGGCTGTTTGAGCCATGTCTATCTCCAAATTTAAGCGGTTATTTCTTCAATTGTTGTTAGGTTTTTGCTGTTGTTATAGGGACTACATCGGAACGCTTGAACAGGGTGCTGCTTTGGTAATTGATCACCCCGATTAAAAATTTTGTTCCGCAGTGAACCCGCTTTATATGCAGTTTTATAGCGACCACGTTGTTGTAGTTCAGGAATAACCAAGCGAATAAAGTCGTGGTGTGACTCAGGTGCAACTGTACGTGTCAAATTAAAGCCATCAATATCGGTCTCATCTAAAAGATGAATTAAGTATTCAGCAACTTCTTCGCCACTACCCACGATGAGGGGATAGCGACCACCTAAAACATGTTGAGCTTTTAAGTCATTTTTCGTGATTTGTTGCTCTTTAAACTTTTCGGTAATCGAAACAATACTGTTACTTTTTTGGTAAGGAATCGCTTCATCGTCGGCAAATTTACTTAAGTCGATACCAGTTGAACTCGCATAATGCGCTAAGCCAGCTTCAGGGTTTGCATACTGACGATATTCATTAAGTTTCTGTACAGCCAGATCATGTGTTTCGGCAACAACAACAGTTATGCCAACAAAGACTTTAATATCATCCGCTGAACGACCTTGCTGTTCTGCAAGAGCACGAATCTTTTTCACTTGTTCGCGTATTTTTTCGGGTTTGTCACCGCCAATAAAGATACATTCAGCATGACGAGTAGCAAACTGCATACCTTTTGGTGAAGCACCTGCTTGAAACAGTGTTGGGGTGCGTTGCACTGAAGGAGACACCTGAAATACACCTTCACTCTGGTAGTATTTTCCGTGGTGGTGAATGGTGTGAACTTTAGATGGATCTGTAAAAACACGCTGTGCTTTATCTTTTTTTACTGCGTCGTTTTCCCATGAACCTTCCCAATACTTGTAGCAAAGTTCTAAAAATTCTTCGGCTTGTTCATAGCGAGCATCGTGGTCTTTTAAACCTTTTTGACCAATCAAACGTTCCGCACTATCTAGATAACCCGTTACGATATTCCAGCCAATACGACCTTGAGTTAAATGGTCAAGACTCGCAAAGCGGCGGGCAAACTGATATGGATGCTCATAGCTCAAGTTCACGGTGACCCCAAAACTTAAATTTTGAGTGACTGCCGCCATAGCTGAAATGAGTGTAGATGGGTCATGGCTTGGAAGTTGAATTGACTCTTTTAAAGTGAGATCAATACCATTTTGATAGACGTCATACACACCTGTAATGTCTGCAATAAACAAACCATCAAATAAACCACTTTCTAAGGTTTTGGCTTGCTCTGTCCAATAGCTCAACTCATTAAAACGGTGTGATTCATCACGTGGATGTGTCCATAAGCCATGATTGATATGCCCAACACAGTTCATATCAAAGGCATTAAGTAAAATTTCTTTCGCTTTAAAATCTGTCATTACAATGTCCCCCGACGAGGTGGTAGAACACCGTTAAGAACATAGTTCCCAATAAAGTAATATTTCCAGCGTGCAGCATCATGCAATGTATGTACGCGTGCATTGCGCCAGAAACGGTCTAAACCATCTTGTGACTGACTTCCACGACTACCAGAAAGTTCAATCAGCTTAGACGATGCTTTTAGTGCGATATCGCTACTATGAGCACGTATTTTGGCAACATCGATGGATGCTTTAGCAATACTTTCAGGTGTGGTTTCAATTTTTGCGGCATCAATTGATTGAGCAGCTTGTTTTAATAGCACTTCACTTGCCCGAACATCGACAGCAATGCGCCCTAATTCATAAATCGTTAAAGGATCTTGGTTAGCGGTTTCTACATTTGAGTCAATCCATGGGCGAGCTTGATGTACTCTTTGCAAGCTTTCTTCAAAGGCCGCCCGAGCAATGCCTACCTCAATTGATGCATGCATAATTTGGGCAAAAGGACCCACTAAGGTTGGTTGTAAAAATGCGGTATCAAAAGGAATGACATCATCTGCATCGACAAAAACCTGATCAAATTTAACCGTGCCGCTACCTGTGGTTTTCTGCCCAAAGCCAGACCAGTCATCTACAAGCTTTAGACCTTGTGAACCACTTTTTACAAAGGCTAGATACTCTCGGCCTGCATCGTCTAAAACTAAGGTTGGAATACGATGTGCAAATAAGCTTCCTGTGCAATAAAACTTTTCGCCTTGAATCAGATAACCATTTTCGTGAGGACGGATATTGGTTTGTTTATGAGTTGAAGTTTTAGTTTTAAACTCGGCAAGTGCATTACCAAATCGAGTGCCATTTAAAACTTCACCGTATAACCGTTGTTTTTGAGCTTCTGTTCCCGTATTGCGTAACACTTCTAAAGCATAAAAATGGTTTTGCGGAATTTGTCCGATTGAACCATCTGCACCGCTTAAAAACGCAATTACTTTAGCAACGGTATGACTTGAAACTTCGGCACCACCATATTGCTTTGGTACTGTAATTGCCCAAAGTCCAGATTGGCTTAAAGCATCAATTTCGGTATACGGTAAAATCCGCTTAGCGTCTCGCTCAACAGCGGTTTTTTTAAATTGTTCGGCAAATTGTTTGGCAATTTCTAAAGCTTCAGCATCATTTTGAATAATGTGTGCTTGATTTGATGCCGACGTTTGTTTTGTTTGAACTGATTGATATGAAGTCATGACAATTTCTCCTTAAATCCAAGCATGGCGGGCAGGGAAATGACCATTAAGGTAATAATTGCCAATGGCGTGTAATTTCCAGCGAACAGGGTCGTGTAAAGTATGTACACGGGCATTTCGCCAATGTTGATCTAAATTGTGTTGGCTTAAACTTGAACGGCTACCGCCCAGTTCTAGTAGTTTCTCAGAAATTTGTAGGGCAGCATCATTGGCATAGACTTTCGCTTCTGCCACTAAAATGGAAGCTTTTGCTACTTGTTCGTTTGTCACAGTTTGAAGTTGATCAAGTTCATCTAAATACTCAGCCGCTTCATCAAGCAGTAAAATTGCCGCGTCGAGTAAAATATTTAACTTACCCACTTCTTGTAGGGTGTAATGTTCAAAGCTGGCTTTTTCAACATTTGCATCAATAATTGGACGTGCTTTGTGTATGGTCGATAAAGTATCGTCAAAAGCAGCTTCTGCAATACCGACATCAATTGCAACTTGTAATAACTGCGAATAAGCACCGCGATAAGTTGGGACTTGTGTTAATAAACGTTCATCAAAAATAAGTTCAGGATTAACTTCAACATGATTTAATTTAACTGTACCACTTGCGGTTGTACGCTGGCCAAAGCCATTCCAGTCATTAATGACTTCAATGCCTTGGGCATCTCGATTAACAATTACTAAAATAACATGACCTTCGGGATGAATCGCTTTAATTGCGAGCCAATGCGCAAAACTGGTACCTGTAGAATAAAACTTTTCGCCATTTAAAATATATTTGCCGTTTTCAACACTAAGAGTAGTTTTTAAGGTTTTTGAGTCATGAGTATTTCGTTCGGGACCACCGTTGGCAAGACGTTTGCCGGCTAGTATTTCTGAAAAGATAAATTGTTTTTGTTGTTCTGTGCCCATAATTTCGATCAGGTTTAACAGGCTAATCTGATTTTGTGGAATCTGACCAACATTCGCATCACCTTTACTCAAAATACGGAAAACTTGAGCCAAAGTTTTATTGGAAACAAAAGCTCCGCCATATTTTTTCGCAATGCGAATTCCGCCTAAACCTTTTTGGCTAAAGCTTTCAATTTGCTCATGCGGTAATAAGCGTTGTTGATCACGTGTATTACGACCCTCTAAGGCATAATCAGCCACTTGATAAGCAGCATTAATTGCTTGTTGATCATTTTGAATGATTTGGACGTATGCCGTCGTTTTAGATAGAGAATTAGACATAATGACACCTTGTATTGCTGTCATTACCTTACAAAAGAAATATTTTTCGACTAAACGAGGACTTATGCTCAGCTTATGAAATAAAGTGCAAAGCATTTTTTTTGCTTTTTAATGAAAAAATATGGATATTAAAAATTTATAAAAAACAATGTGTTAAATTTGTTGTGCAAAAAATTAATCATAAAATTGATTTTCATATGAAAAAGAGCAATAAGTACGGTAAAAAAAGATATAAAAAAATAGA
>NZ_JABVBF010000419.1 GCF_013344765.1 Acinetobacter lactucae | reverse complement strand
AGCTTGTGGTGGAAGCTCAGATCAAAATACGTCCGAACAAGCTGAAAGCAATTTAGAAAAGGAAGACAAAATTTACCAAGTTTATTATCAACCTTCCGATATTTCTTCAGGTATCTATAGTGATTCTTTTGAAATTGCTCAATATCCAATTAAGAATAATGAAATCTTTTTTGCAAATTCACATAACCAACCGCTAGAAACTGAACTTTTAACTGAACAGAAAGTTTTAAATAAAGGGACGTTACAAACACATACTGTGAAAAGGTTAACACCTAGCAGTTGGACTTATGAATTAATGCCTGATTTGAAAGAAAATTTAAAATTTGAAATTGTGAATTTAGAGGGTGAAAATATCTTTGATCGTGTATTACCGGGTTATAAAGAAAATAAAAATTTAGAAACGGGCCTTCACAATCAACTTGATAAAAATTTAATAGACTTCTACCAAAATTATAAGAATGTTAGGTTTCCAAAAAATAGTTATTGTTATCGTTTAAAAGAAACTCAATGG
>NZ_JABVBF010000418.1 GCF_013344765.1 Acinetobacter lactucae | reverse complement strand
CAGTTAGATTGTACTCTTATTTCCAGACCTTTAATTATATTCAACTTAATTCTATAATTTTCTAAAAATAAAAAAAAGTTCATCTCCTCTTCTCAAAGAAAATGAACTTAGTGCAAATAACACTGAAACCTGAAATAGAGAATTTAATTTAAATTCTCCAAGTTATAATCACACAAACAAGCATCATTCACAATATGCATTAAATAAAATAATTAAAAATTAATTTAAAGCACAATAATTTTAAAACTATATTTAAACAAAAATAAAACTACTAATTTCAAAAAAATATTTAGTATATAGAAAATTAAATTGTCTTTAAAAAAGCTAAATCCATATTTTAACTTTATTATTTAGACCATTTAGCCTTATCTATTATACGCTGTATAACAGTTCTGGTTACAGCATACTCTTTAGCAAGTGAATAAACACTATAACCTTTTTTAAATTTATTTAAAACTTCCTCCTTTTGTGTTGGATTTAATAACTCAGGCCTTCCTACACGTTTAATTAAG
>NZ_JABVBF010000417.1 GCF_013344765.1 Acinetobacter lactucae | reverse complement strand
GTATATAAGGCTCTAACTGGAGCATTATTTAAAAATTATTTTTCAGGAATGAAGGATTTTTTTAATATGAATGTTGATAAGGGGAATGTAAAAAAATATGAGTTGAAAGGTAATCTACTCGAAAATTTGGAAGATATAGAGCAGGAAATTCTTAAAAAAGATAAAAATGCTTTTTTAGTAATTTGTTTACATGGTAGAGATGAGCATATATCTAGTCAATTTTATACTGCAATTAAGTTACTTTGTTTGAAGTATGATGCTGGATCACAATTTTTATATAGTGATAAGCTTTCTAATGAAAATACTTTGAAATATAGTATTTCCAATGTTGCCTTACAAATCTTTTGTAAATCAAATGGAATTCCATGGAGTGTTACTAATAGATCAGATGAAAAAGAAAGTCTAATTATTGGTATTGGAACTAGCCATAAAAGACTAAATGAGGAAAAAACAATTTTTCATGCATTCGCTATGTGCACAGATTCATCTGGTATTTTTAGCTCATCCATGAC
>NZ_JABVBF010000416.1 GCF_013344765.1 Acinetobacter lactucae | reverse complement strand
CGAACATGTTGTATAAATGCAAGTTCTGAAAAAATCCATGGGGACTTCAAAGACTCTTCATTTTTAATACCATCTTTTACTGAGACAGAATTTGGTGTCCCTAAAAATAGAAAAACTTCACAATTATCTATCATTTTATGTAGTGCTGTATTCAGCATCATATATACATGCGAGGTTGAGTAATTTCTTTTGTCATAATTATAAGCACTGCCATTAGTATTAAGACAATATTTTTTATCAATAACTTTTAATAGATCGAATGCATTACCCCACACACATGAGTCAACAAAAACTTTTAATCCTTTTCTTTCAAGAAGAATTGCTAATTTAATAACCTTATCCTCATCCCCATGTGAGTGTGACAAAAAAATATCGATATTTTCTTCAGGGAATAAATGCTTCTGAATTTCATCTCCATCTAAACTATTCCCATCATTGAGAAGATAGTTTTTTAAGTCATCTAATACCTCTTTCTTGTTAGATTTATATAATTCTATATCTCTAGCAGAAATATATTC
>NZ_JABVBF010000415.1 GCF_013344765.1 Acinetobacter lactucae | reverse complement strand
ACCTAATTGAGCAAGCTTTTCATGTAATAAATTAGTCAACCATTTTGTATATTCGTAAAATGGCTCACGAATCGAAGTATACTGTTTCGATACTTCAATGAATGCCTTTTTAAATAAACATCCATTAAATGTTTCGCTATTGATCCACTCTATATACCAATCGAAAATAATATGAATTTTTTCAAGAGGTCCAGCCTCTTGATGTAGATTTAATTGTTCATTGATTGCGTTTTGAATATTTATATTTCGATGCTGCAAACACTCCATAATTAAATTTTCCTTTGAAGGAAAATATTTATAAAAAGTCATTTTTGCAACATTTGATTCAGCAATAATACGGTCAACACCCGTAGCATTGTACCCAATCTGATTAAATAAATTTAAAGCAGTATTTATAATATCTTCTTTTTTTGACATTACTATTCCATTTAGTTAAAACTAATTATAACTTAATTTAAAATATTAAACTTTTAATACAAATTATGATAATAAAAAACTGGATTTGATTCAAGATGATAT
>NZ_JABVBF010000414.1 GCF_013344765.1 Acinetobacter lactucae | reverse complement strand
ATATTCTTCCATATATTTTAATATTTTTATCAATTTTGCATTTATCGCCTATCCGACTCCCTCCAGTAAGAGGGATCGGATTTATCTTAATTTTTTGCTACTCACTCTTTTTAACATTTATAATGTTATTTTTTTAATTGCATACTCTAAACTATTTACTATATCATCAATTTGGTCATTATTGATGATATAGGGTGGTGTAATTTGTATATGATCACTATGTTTTCCATGATTGGTAAATGGAATACCACAACCAACATGTACTCCCAACTCTCGCATATAGTTAACAATTTTTAATGCAACGTTCTCTTGCTCATTAAAGCAAGTTTTATTTTCTTTTACAAATTCCACACCAGCTAATAAACCTTTACCTCTTACATCACCGATAATATCAAACTTTTCCTTCAATTTATTTAATTGTTTATGTAAATATTCTCCTTGTACTTTTGCATTTAAAAATAAATTTTCATTCTCAATAATATTAAACACCTGTATAGCAATATAAGTAGAAATAGGTAAACC
>NZ_JABVBF010000413.1 GCF_013344765.1 Acinetobacter lactucae | reverse complement strand
GCCAAATCTAAAAACTTCTTTTTAAATTTTTCCACCCAGATCACAAAGCTGATCCACTCTCCTGTACTTTTTATCATTTTGACGAATTAAATTAACTAGCTAACAATAAGATTTATTTATATTTTTATTTTGCCATGAAAAAATTTCTATGGTGGGGATTGAGCTTATGCTTATGTATGGGCTTACAAACGACGCTCTTGGCACAAAGCAATCTGCCAATTAGTTCATCTCAACAACCTTTAAAATACCGAATTGCTTTTATTGATCCTCGGTTTCAACTTACTAAAGAACAATTAATTGAAGTTAGCCAACAAGCGGCTGAAATCTGGCAAAAAGAGACTGGGAAAACCTATTTTATTTATGATTCACAGGCTCAATTGTCAATTAACTTAATTTATGATGACCACCAAATGATTAAAGATGTGCAGCAAAACAGTTTGAATACTCTTTTGCAAAGGCAGGAAATATGGCGTCTTAAAAATGAGGAAATTATTCTAAATAAACAAGAGGTTGCACAACTATCAAC
>NZ_JABVBF010000412.1 GCF_013344765.1 Acinetobacter lactucae | reverse complement strand
ATTATAAGGCAGATTTGGCATTATTAATAATTTTAAGTGCAATTTTGTATGCATTGTTGAGGTTCTTTTGGTTCTACCCATTTTGGACTGCAAATAAAGAAGAAATAATATATAGTGCTAGGCAGCAAACATATATTCTTGAAACTATTAGAGGAATAAAATCAATAAAATTATTTGGTAAGGAAAATTTAAGAAGCAGTACGTGGTTGACCTTATTTATTGACCAAACAAATGCTAAAATTAAAACTCAAAAATATGAAGTTTACTATAAATTTATAAAAAACTTCATTTTTGATTTGCAAAATATTTGTGTTATTTTTTTTGGTGTAATATTTGTACTCAATGAAACTTTAACATTAGGTGCATTATTAGCATTACTAGCATATAAGGCAATATTTGATACACGTATAGTTGCTTTTATAGATAATTTTACTTTATTAAAAAGCCTAAACTTACAATTTGAACGTTTAAGTGACATTGTATTAACAGAGAAAGATAATATTTTAGATGATCTCTATACTAAGGACTTG
>NZ_JABVBF010000411.1 GCF_013344765.1 Acinetobacter lactucae | reverse complement strand
ATCAATGACAGACTATTTTTCAAAGCTATTAATCTTCTATTTTTTTCATTGTAACTTTAAGATTCTTCCCACATCCTTCCATAATAGAAAAATAATTATTTGCGTGTAATCTAGTTTTTTTACCCTTATCGATCTTAGGATAATTATATAAATACTGGTAATCTGTATTATAAGCAATAGATCTAATATATGGATAAAATGAAGATTGATGATTAATAATAAATTTAAACATTCCAATCAATAATAGACTATTAATAGCAAAAACTAAAAAATGTAAGAAAATTCTATGGTCCTGATGTATTTTCTCATCTAATTTAGCTTTACCACACACAACTAAAATAGGATGAACAAAACTATACAACATATTTTTCAGGATTATTAGAAAAATAAATAATGACAATCCAAAATATATTATGGAACATCCCAAAATTGTAAATACTATTGCTGCTGGTATATAACAAATAAGCACCAACAAGTGTAAGGTAAGACCAAAATCTTCAGCTGGCAAACCAAAACTTTGTACAATTAACTCC
>NZ_JABVBF010000410.1 GCF_013344765.1 Acinetobacter lactucae | reverse complement strand
AAAATATGAAGGCAAATTTCTAATTACAGAGTTATTATTAATAACTCTATTTAATGCCTTTAACCGCCTATCTCTAGAGGCTTTATTTCTAATTGACTCTAAAACAAGTTTACCCCCAGGTTTGAATAAATTACTGTTAAATTTTCTATTCAACTTAACTGTTAAAAAATCTAAGTTCGTATCCCTAATTACTAAGTCCCCAATCAAATAATTATCTTTGTCATAAACTTTAACAATTTCATCATAATCAAACTCAAACGAGTTATCATTTTCTGAATAATAAGGAATTACAAAATTACCATCATTATTCTCTTTAATTTCATCAGTATTAATTATTACATGATCTCGAATTTCCTCTTCTGTTTCAGCCAAAGTAGTCCAGATTTTCGAAATTGGGATATAAGGTAGTTCTACTTGCTCTACACTAATTTCACTTTCTATTGAATATTTCTCTTCTAAATAATCTATTACTGATTCAAGATTAAATATTAATTCTACCAGACTTTCATTTTTCTTTATATCACCTTTAGAAATTTTGATAT
>NZ_JABVBF010000040.1 GCF_013344765.1 Acinetobacter lactucae | reverse complement strand
AAAATGCCTCATTGAAAATAGAAGGTGAGATATGTTAAAAATGCTTATAAATGTGTAAAAACAAATTTAAGTTAAATAGCATTTATATTTTATATTTATGGGGATGGAAGATTAAATGGAAGATGCATTCCAAAATCTGAAAGTAATGGTGATTGATGACTCAAAAACCATTCGCCGTACAGCAGAAACCTTATTGCAGCGAGAAGGCTGCGAAGTCATTACTGCTGTGGATGGATTTGAAGCTTTGTCCAAAATTGCAGAAGCAAATCCGGATATTGTTTTTGTCGATATCATGATGCCTCGTTTAGATGGTTATCAAACATGTGCTCTGATTAAGAACTCTCAAAATTATCAGAACATTCCCGTTATTATGCTCTCTAGTAAAGATGGTCTATTTGATCAGGCAAAAGGGCGTGTGGTAGGTTCAGATGAATACTTGACGAAACCTTTTAGCAAAGATGAATTGCTAAACGCGATTCGTAATCATGTAAGTTCATAATCCAGTAATTTGAGGGCAAAAAAATGGCACGTATTCTCATTGTAGATGATTCACCAACAGAAACTTTTCGTTTTAAAGAAATTCTAACCAAGCATGGTTATGATGTGCTTGAAGCATCAAATGGTGCAGATGGTGTAACTTTAGCAAAAGCAGAACAGCCGGACTTAGTATTAATGGATGTAGTCATGCCAGGTGTAAATGGCTTTCAGGCAACACGCCAAATTACCCGTGATGAAGAGACTAAACATATTCCAGTTGTTATTGTGAGTACTAAAGATCAGGCAACTGATCGAGTATGGGGCAAACGTCAGGGCGCACTCGATTATCTGATTAAGCCGATTGAAGAAAAGCAACTGATTGATGTAATTAAACAATTTCTAAATTAGCTCATCCATCCATAAAAACATAAATGGCGGGATTTAAACCCGTCTTATAGGATAGAGTATGGCCGCGAACGGATTTATCGAGTTACTTCGTTTATCTAAACGAGGTAATAAGAACTACGCTTCAGTTCAAAATGAAGCACAGCGATGGTCAGGGATTGCTTTTGAAATGAGAGGGCAATACTTCGTCGCACCACTTGGGGAAGTGTCAGAAGTTATCTATCCACCGAAATATACACCTGTTCCAAATACTCAAAGTTGGGTAAAGGGATTGGCAAATATTCGGGGGAGATTACTTGCAGTTTCTGATTTGGCTCATTTTATTTCAGGGCAACGAAGTTCATTTTCGGCTGCCCAAAAAGTGTTATGTATTAGCCATCACGACCAGTATGTGGGCTTGGTTGTGGATCAGGTCTTGGGGATTCAGCACTTTAATAAAAAAAGCTTTTTTTCTCAAAGCTTAGACTTAGAGGAAAATCTAAAAGAATATTGCCAAGGTTATTTTCATCAACATAACCAGCATTGGCATGTCTTTTTATTTAGTCGTTTATTGCAAAACCCACATTACATGAATGCATCGACAAAATTTATAAACTAATTTTACGCTGTGAAAACAGAGTATTTTTTTGGGGAAAAGCTATGGGCTTTAAGCTTAAAAAGAAAGGCAGCAATCGGGTTGCGTCCGAAAAATCGAATGTCAATTTTATTGCAAAAATCCAGTCGGAAATTGAGCAATATGCCAGTTTGTTTGGGGAAAGTAAAAAGTCCAAGCCTATCCTTTATGTTGCATTATTATGTTTAGTATTTGCTTTAACTTCGCTCGTTTATTTATTTTATAGCGTGCCTCGACATAACCAATTAACACGTAGTCTGGGTGAGTTACGCTTATTGTCACAAACTATTTCTAGACAGGCTACGGAAGCAACGGCTTCTGGATCACCTGAAGCAATGAAAGACTTAATTGAGTCGCGCCAACTTTTTGCTAAAAATATGCAAAATGTTGAAAATATTTATGGTAAGTCTTCAAAAGAATACCAAAAGGTGGCGGTTCTGTGGAAAGCTTTGTCTTATGACGTCGACTTGATCTCGTCACAGCAGAGTGTAATTAATAAGTTATATAATATGAACATCTCGATTAGTGACACTATTCCTGAGATTCAAGCTGAATATAACTTGATGGTTGATAAGATGGTCCGCGAAAACGTATCGAATAATCAGGTCGTTATTGCTAAAAACCAGGTATTTATTGCGGAACGTATTTTACGTTCTATTAACTCCGTTTTCATTAGTACAGAGAACTCCGAGAACTCAGCGCATGACTTTAGTGTCGATATTGATACTTTTGGTGTGTATTTAAATGCACAGCTAAATGGTAATGCTGAATTGGGTGTTGCTAGAGTTGAGTCTCCAGAAGTACGTGAATCTTTGGAAGGTATTCAAGCCGAATATGATAAAGTTTTAAAATCTGCAGCGACATCAGTTCTCAAACATACAAATCAAATTGTAAACGTACGTCAATCATCGGGTGAGATATTCTCGCAATCTGATGACATGTTGGCTGCATTGGGTGATCTTTCCGAGCAAACACGTTATGGGTGGAAAGCTTTTGTTTTAGTTGCACTTCTTACATTATCACTTATTGGATTAATTAGCTCAGTTTTAAAGCTTTTATCACTTCGTAGTAAAGCTGATAAACAGCGTGTAGCTACATTGCAAGAAGAATATGACCGTAACCAGAACGCGATCTTACGTTTACTTGATGAAATTGCCGATCTTGCAGATGGTGACTTACGTTCATATGCAACGGTATCTGAAGACTTTACAGGGGCAATCGCCGACTCTATTAACTTCGCAATTGACCAACTACGTGACCTCGTATCTCGAATTCATGAAACTTCGCAAGAAGTTGCTCGTTATACCCAGAATACCCAGAATATTACTAACCAGTTAGCAGAGGCATCTGAGCACCAAGCACAAGAAATTGCAGGTGCATCAACAGCGATGAACGAAATGGCATTGTCTATTGACCAAGTATCGTCTAATGCATCTGAGTCCGCTAACGTAGCACAGCGTTCGGTATATATTGCTTCTAATGGCGCACAAGTGGTAAATCGTTCTATTGAGGGTATGGATACCATTCGTGAACAGATTCAGGAAACATCTAAGCGTATTAAACGTTTGGGTGAGTCATCACAAGAAATTGGTAATATTGTCTCATTAATTAACGATATTGCAGACCAAACAAACATTTTGGCTTTGAATGCCGCGATCCAAGCATCTATGGCTGGTGAAGCAGGTCGTGGTTTTGCTGTAGTTGCGGATGAAGTCCAGCGTCTTGCAGAACGTTCAGCATCGGCAACTAAACAGATTGAAACTCTGGTTAAAACGATTCAAACAGATACTAACGAAGCCGTTATCTCAATGGAGCAAACTACAACGGAGGTTGTTCGTGGTGCTAACTTGGCGAAAGATGCGGGTATTGCATTGGATGAAATTCAAAAAGTATCTGGTGACTTGGCAAACCTAATTGCTAGCATTTCTGACGCAGCAAAACTTCAATCAGCTTCTGCAAGTCATATTGCTGCAACCATGACGGTTGTACAAGAAATTACTTCACAAACAACGACAGCAACATTTGATACTGCTCGCTCGGTATCGGAATTGGCGAATATGTCAGAGTCACTACGTGAGTCAGTAACAGACTTTAAATTACCTGACTAAATTGGGGGAAAAGAATAGCTATTTCTGTAATCGCTATTCTTCTAAAAAGTATTAACAACACCAGATAGATATTGGGGAAAACAGCTATTTTTCTGGTGTTGACTCTGTCGTTTTTCTCCATTTAGGAGATAAGCAAAAGAAGCCTTTGCTATGAAAGAAATATTAAAAACTTTAACTGAAGCAATGATGCTACCGGAAGATAGCTATTCTCAACAAGATGATGAATTTCTTGAAATCTTTATTGAAGAAATTGAAGAAATTTTTGTTGAATTACAATCTTTGATTCATGAATGGATGCAATCTGAAAATATTGCTACGCTGACTGCAATTCGTCGTCATTTTCATACCTTGAAAGGTTCGGGGCGGATGATTGGTGCAAAATCATCTGCAGAGCTTGCTTGGACTGTCGAAGATACGCTTAATCGGATTATTAATCAAAGTATCGAATTAACTCCGAACATCCAACAATATGTTCAGTTGGTATTTAAGTTCTATTTCTTTAAGTTAGTAGATGACTTCAAATCTAAAAAAGAACATTTAGTAGACTTTAGAGCACTTATTTTATTGGGCCAACAATTACAACAGCAGCAAAGTTTAGAGCCGGCATTAGATGAACTTTTAGTATTGGCGGGTACTCTTACTACTGAAACTCAGACTGGTTTAGAAACGAATGGTTTAGAATTAGAATCAAATGAAGTTTCAACTATCTCTACTCCAGAAATCGCTATAGAAAATGAACAGGCTCTTGCGGAAACCTTAATTTTATTTATGGAAGAAGCAGAAGAGCACTTAGCTACTATTGATCAATTTTTAGAACAAGAAATACATCAGCATGAGAGTTACAATGCTTTAATACGAGCATTACATACGTTACGTGGTAGCTCTGCAATGGCACAGATTGATGCGATTTTTGAGGCCAGTACTAAAGTTGAGCATTTATTTAAAATCTTATTGCAAGAAGAACTCTCTTCTCACTCAGAAGAAATTAGACTACTCCGTGATTATCGTCAATTTATTCGAAATTGTTTAGACCTATTGTCTATACATTGTGCTAATGAGCAATTAGAAGCTGGCCTGCAAAGATTCAATCAGATTTGGGATGCTTATATAGAGCAGCGTGGAGAGCATTCTAGTTCACTCACGCCTCCACATGGTCTGGTATCCCAGCTATTACAACTAGATGTTTCCGAGTTGCTTGATGCAGAGTTAGACTTTGAGAAAGGAATACGTACTGAGTTTCCTCATTATCTTGAACGTTTAAGTGAACAAGCAGATTTGTTGTTACAACATACTCAGTCACAGGCAATGGTGGGTTTATATGAATATACTAACCAGCTTAAAGACAGCTATAAGATATTACTTGATCGACCTGATTTACTGCAATCAGACTATATTTTTGAAATTTATGAAAAAGCACATCAACAATTAATTCAATTATTTGATGCCTTAGCTGCGGGTCAAAGAGTTAGTATTATTGAGCAGCACCAAAATATTCTTGAAGAGCTAAGACTATATACTCAACATGTACCAAGTCTTAATTTTGAACCATTAGAAAGTTATCAGGAAGTCATTGAACCATCGTTTAATACTGCAATTGAAAAAATAAGAAATGAACCTCTGATATCTATAGAAGATGTATCAAATGATCCTGCCCTGATGAGTCAGAGTGTACAGTTGGATCGTCAGTTTATTTCGAGTGAACACGTAAACCGTTATTTTGATCCAGATCTATTAGATATCTTTCTTGAAGAAGCTGAGGAATTACTTGAGGGAATTGATACCGATCTCAATATTTGGGTAGGTGAGCAAGAAAACTTTGCGGCCCTGAATAATCTAATGCGCTATTTGCATACCTTGAAAGGGGGAGCAAATATGGTTCAAGCAACCTATCTTGGTTTGATTACCCATGAATTAGAAAGTATATATGAGCGTTTAATTCAAAAACAATTAGTTGCAACTTCACCTTTAATTGATTTTATTCGTTTGGTTCAAGATGATTTGGCTGACCGTCTACAAATCATGCGTGAAAAACAGCTAGATTATGCAGCTCCTTACACAATTAACGCGTTGAAGAGAGCAGGCCAAAACTCTAACTTCCAATCTGTACCTGAGGTTGAAGAATTTGATATTGAAAGTGAGCTATTCTCTGAACAAGAGGTAATATCTGAAGTATTAATAGATAATGTGCTGACAGAAATTGAACCTGTTATTGAAGAATTAGAAGTTCATCATGATCAAGTACTTGATACAGTTGTTACTGAATTGGCTACTCCAGTTGAAGCAATAACATCAGTTAGATCATTGCAAGAGAATGAAGCTGTAGTTGATGAAGAGGATATTACGGCTGTTGTTGAGCAAACATTCTTAGAAGAAGCTGCTGAATTGTTAGAAATGGCTGATGTGCTATTGAAACAATGGTTCGATCAGCGTACGAACCGTAGCATCTTGCTTCAATTACAAAGAGCCGTGCACAGTTTGAAGGGTGGTGCACGAATGGTCGGTTTAGAAGCTGTGTATGCAATTGCCTATCAACTGGAAAATACTTTTGAACAATTTGCACTGCATCACTTCAACTCGAATATTTATGATCATTTGCTCGAAAGTGCCATTGCATGGCTAAAAGATGCAATTTTCAAGCACAACTACCAACATTTTGATGGACTACAACAAAGCTTAGAAAATATTCAATTCTTTGAAACAAATATCCAAATCCCGGCTAAGTTAACTAAAGCTGATTTGTTTAGCTCAGAGTCTGTGATGACCTTTATACAAGGTGATGGTACAGAACCGCCACCAATGATGGGTTTATGGGAGCAAACAGAACGTCTGGATCAGAATAATGAAATGATCCGTGTTTCAGCAGACTTAATCGAGAAAATGATTGATTTATCTGGTGAAAACTCGATTAACCGTTCCCGAATTGAAATGGATCTAAGTCAGTTTGGTCATACATTGGTTGAAATGGAATTGGCTATTCAACGACTTGCCGATCAGTTACGTCGAATGGAAGGTGAGTTAGAGACACAAATTATTGCCAAACACGGTATTGAGCATTCTCGTTATACTGACTTTGATCCTTTAGAAATGGACCAATATTCATCTTTAAATCAGTTATCAAAATCTCTTGCTGAATCTGCATCGGACTTGGTCGACTTTAAAAATACGTTATCTCACAAGATCAGAGATACAGAAAGTTTGCTTTTACAACAATCACGAATTCAGGCAGAAATTCAAGAAGGCTTGATGCGAACACGATTAGTTCCATTTTCACGGTTACTACCGCGATTACAGCGAATTGTTCGTCAGACCTCTACCGCGTTGAACAGACCTGCTGAGCTTTTTGTAAATAATACTGAAGGTGAATTAGACCGTAATATTTTAGAACGTTTAGTAACGCCGCTTGAGCATATGCTTAGAAACGCAATTGACCATGGTTTAGAAGACAGAGCGCAGCGTCAGCAAGCTAATAAACCAGAAGCTGGGCGTATTGAACTCAATATTCAACGTCAAGGTACAGATGTTGTGGTTGTCTTTAGCGATGATGGACAAGGTATTGATGTAGAAAAAGTACGCCAAAAAGCGCTGTTCGCAGGTCTGATCAAGCCAGAACAAGACTTGGAACACCAAGATATTCTGCAACTGATTTTCCATCCAGGTTTAAGTACTGCAGAACAGATCACCCAGATCTCTGGACGTGGTGTTGGACTTGATGTTGTACAAAGTGACATTAAGGCTCTAGGTGGACATGTTAGCGTAGACTCTGTTTATGGTAAGGGAACAACATTTACTATTCGTGTACCGACTACAGTAGCTGTAAGTGATGCTCTAATGGTGAAAGTGGCAGATCAACAATTTGCGATTCCACTTGCTCAAATTGATCGAATTGTTCGAGTTTCTCCAGCTTCTTTAGAACAGTATTTTGAAAGTCCTAAAGAGCTATTCGAGTATGAAAATAAACGTTATCCATTACGTTATCTTTCAGAATTTGTGGGTAATCAACCAATGCCTCGTCTAAATGGCATGATGTATTCATTACCTGTCTTAATGATTAAAGCCAATAATGGCCAAACTGTTGCATTACTTGTTGATCAGTTAATTGGTTCTCGAGCACAAATTGTAGTGAAACCAATTGGTCAACAGTTCTCTAGCATTGGGGCAATTGCAGGTGCGACTATTTTAGGTGATGGACAGGTTTGCTTAATTTTAGATGGACAAAATATTGCACGACAAATTCAGTCAACGCCGCGTCATAAACAGCTCAGTGAAGCGGTATATAAACAACGAGAATCTGACGAGCGCCGTCTCGTTATGATTGTTGATGACTCGGTAACTGTACGTAAGGTAACGTCTCGATTACTTGAGCGCCAAGGCTACGATGTTGTGACCGCTAAAGATGGTGTAGATGCTATAGAGCAGCTAGAAAATATTAAGCCAGATCTAATGCTACTTGATATTGAAATGCCACGCATGGATGGTTTCGAAGTACTGAATCTTGTACGACATCATGACATGCATCAATACATGCCAATTATTATGATTACATCCCGAACAGGTGAAAAACATCGTGAACGAGCATTCTCATTAGGTGTAAGTCAATACATGGGTAAACCTTTCCAAGAGGAAGAGTTACTAGAGAATATCGATGCTTTACTTCTAGCGTTTGAAAGTGAGGTCAAATCATGAAAGGTAGTGTGAATACATCTCTGATTGGTAATATGGACCAACAAGAGCTACAGCATCTTATTACGGTTTCAACTGGTTTTATTGATGCCTATATTATTGAATGTAATGATCAGGTACCTATGCTGTTGCCACAAAATATTGTGTTATCCGCTATGGACGTAAGAAATGGCATAAAACATATTGAGTGGCATGATGTAAAGTTACCTATCTACTCAGTCCATAACACAACTGATCAATATGCTGTAGCACTGGTAATTGAAGGGGAAGATATCAGCCAACGTTTTGCATTAATGTGTAAAACTATGCCACTTTCTGTTCGTTTACGTATTTCTGAAATTGTCGATGAAATAGATGAGCATGAGGCTGAACAGCATCCAACAGTATTTAAATATGTGCGTATGCAAGATCAACGCTACTATATACCTAACTTAGAATATATTGAAAAATCACTTGGCTTATAAAGCAAAAAAGGAACTCAAATGAGTTCCTTTTTAAATTTTATTTAGCTAACAAGTTTTCCAAAATTTGCTCATAAATATCAGTCAATGGATCAAGGTCATGTACGTCGACATGCTCATTAATTTGATGAATTGTTGCGTTAAGAACACCTAACTCCAAGACTTGAGCGCCTGTTGGGGCAATAAAACGTCCATCTGAAGTACCGCCGCTTGTTGAAAGCTCAGTTTCAGTACCCGTTACGTTCAAAATAGCAGTTTGTGCGGCATTAACGAGTTCACCCACAGGTGTTAGGAATGGTAAACCAGACAAATTCCAGACAATTTCATACTGCAAGCCATGCTTATCTAAAATTTCATGAACACGTTGTTTAAGCTGTTCCGCTGTAACCTCGGTTGAATAACGGAAATTAAAAGTAACTTCTAAAGCACCTGGGATTACATTAGTTGCGCCAGTCCCTGCATGGATATTTGAAATCTGAAATGATGTCGCTGGGAAATACTCATTGCCATTGTCCCAAACTGTTTGGCACAACTCAGCTAACGCTGGCGATGCTTCATGAATTGGATTACGCGCCAAGTGTGGGTAAGCTACATGACCTTGTTTGCCTTGAACCTTTAATACAGCATTAAGAGAACCACGGCGGCCATTTTTAACAATATCGCCTAGTTTATGGGTACTTGAAGGTTCACCGACCAAACACCACGTCATTTTTTCATTACGTTTTTCAAGAGTTTCAATAACTTTAACCGTACCGTTAATAGCAGGGCCTTCTTCATCAGAAGTAATGAGGAAGGCAATTGAACCTTTGTGATCAGGGTGCTTTGTTACAAAACGTTCAGATGCAACAACCATAGCTGCTAAAGCTGTTTTCATATCAGCCGAACCACGCCCATATAGTTTTCCATCACGGATTTCAGGTACAAATGGATCTGAATTCCATGCTTCTAACTTACCCGTTGGTACTACGTCAGTATGGCCTGCAAAGCAAAATACAGGCTCTTCAGTTCCACGGCGTGCCCAGAGATTATCAACTTCACCAAAACGCATTGGTTCAATATGGAAACCTATTTTAGCTAAACGATCTGCCATGATGGTTTGGCATGTATGATCAATAGGAGTAATAGAAGGTTGTTGTAACAGTTCTAAGCTAAGCGAGAGAGTATCTGAATGGTTCATACCGAAAATTGCGTGCTGATTAGGTGAAATATAGTCCGATATAATAGGCGAATCTCTACGGTATGGGTATGTAAAAATAAAAAAACCTTATCGGAACGATAAGGTTTTTTTCACGTGATGACTCTAACTTACATTTTATTTTGCGTTTTTTCAGCGGTATTCGTTACAGCATCACCTGCTTTAGAAACATCTTTACCAAAACCCTTAAACGTATTACAGCCTGTTAAAACAACAGCAATCATTACAGAAGCAGCTAAAACTTTTTTCATCATTTTCTCCGTTTAAATTTAATAATGAAGTAAATTTAGATTAAAAAACAAACGGAAAAAGAAACATGACTGTTTAATAGTAAAAACGTTATAAAATGTTTCTGGAAACTTAAAACTTATTGTTAATTAGCTTAATTTTTGCAAGTTAGTACGAAATCGACTTAATGTTTAAGTATGAAGGATGTCTAAACATATAAAACATGACCTCTTCACTATTTTTACAATATAAACCATCTGTCCACCAGTACGCTGTATCTGAACTAGGTTGTTGATTTGGACACAACCATTCGTGTCTTTCTAATCGATAAAAGGGAGAGTGTGGAATGGTAGTACCCCAATATCCCAAACGACGCTTTAAATTTATCCAGTCTGGTAATGACTGTTGTAAATTTAATTGTAAAGGTAGATAGAGTTGTCCTTTTAAAACAGCAAAACGTTGTTCGATCTTAAAATTTAATGCTTCAGAGAACTGAAATTGTTTATTCGTAAAATGATAAAGTTTTTTGCTCAGAGTATCTTGGCGATTCAACCCAATCCATTGTTCTAAATGTAAATCTGCCTCGCCTAAGTAGTATTTTAGCGCGACTTCCCAATGTTCAACTTGTTGAGTTTCTTTATTTAAAATTAAGAAATCTAACTCACCTAAAGTTATTGCTCCTTCAATCTTTTGAATACTATGACCCAACAGTTGGTAAGGATGATAATTATCCTCTTGTAGCCAGAACCAAAGTAAATTCTCAAAGCGTAAACCTAAGCGTGTACTTTTAAGTTGAGATAAAAAGTGGATTAATGGTTCTGGTGACTGATCAAGTTCTTTCAAACGTGGTAAATAATTTTGAAAATGCTCTTCCCATACTTCGGTTGGATGCAGCTTAAAGTGATGTTGTATAAAAAAACTTTTTGGTAATTGGTAAAGTAAATTGGGGCTAGCGATACAAAAAGCCAGCTGTCGCACTACAGGGTGTCGAAATTGAAGCCATGGTTCGAAATAGGAAGTTTTCACTGAGGCAATATTCATATATTTAATACTCGAAGTAATTCATCCTAATTTCATAAGGGACCAACAAACAATATAAGAAAAACACTTTATACTAACGCTAACAGCAGGTTAAGGTTTATATATGCGAACATTGTTCTGGCGCTCTTTGGTCGTGATTTTTATCACGCTAGGCATTATTGGAGCAATTTTACCAGGTATGCCCACAACAGTGTTTTTGATTCTGGCTGCATGGGCGGCTTCAAAGGGGTGGCCACAAATGGATGACTGGTTATTAAATCATCCCAAATATGGCCCAACATTACGTGATTGGCGAGCCAATGGTACAGTGCCACGTAAAGCCAAGTGGATTGCAAGCATAATGATGGCAATCAGTGGCCTGATCATGCTATTTACTTCAGCACCGCTTTGGGTCAAGGTTTTTACCGATACTACCATGTTCATCGTTGCAGTTTGGTTATGGCTAAGGCCTGAGCCAAAAAGTGAAAATGCGCGTAGATAAAAGAAGATTGAGAACCTTTTATTTTTGGTGCAAGACAAGTTTTTCCTATAAATTTTTACTTAAACTCAAAATATTTGAGTTGATATAAGAGAATAAGTTCAATGTCTCAATTTAAGCTCGAAGATGCAGATGTCCTCATAGATTTGGCAAATCAAACTTTAACTTTGCCTAAACATAATAAGTTTTATGTTATTTCTACCGGAAAGAATGGTATTGGTGAGCAGGAAAATACAGGTAGAACTCCACGTGGATGGCATAGAGTTGCAAAAAAAATTGGCGCCGAGTCTCCTCAAAATGCGGTTTTTATTGCACGTAAGCCAACAGGGGAGGTTTATAACGCTGAACTAGCAGCACAATTCCCTGAACGAGATTGGATATTGTCACGTATTCTTTGGTTAGATGGCTTGGAAGAGGGCTTTAATAGAGGGGATGGCCACGACACTATGCAGCGTTATATTTACATCCATGGGACGCCAGACACGCAACCAATGGGTGTACCAATGTCACATGGTTGCGTTCGAATGCGTAATGAGGAAATCATTGAACTATTTGATTTAGTCTCTGAAGATGCATTGGTTTATTTGTCTGAGCAATCTTTAACCTAAAATAGGATTTTAAAAATTCTTATTTAATTAGCTGAATGATCAAAATATTAGAATAAGTGCTTAAATAAAATACAAAAAATTGTTTTTTACTTAATAATGACTTATTTTTAATCATTCATTCGCATTTTTTTGAAAAGTTGTCGAAAAGCGTTTGACACCTGTTAAAGATTCTCTATAATGCACCTCACAAACGATGAAGACGTTAAGGGCGCTTAGCTCAGTTGGTAGAGCGTCTGCCTTACAAGCAGAATGTCGGCGGTTCGATCCCGTCAGCGCCCACCAAGCCTTTACGTTAAGCTCTCAAGTGCAGCGGTAGTTCAGTTGGTTAGAATACCGGCCTGTCACGCCGGGGGTCGCGGGTTCGAGCCCCGTCCGCTGCGCCACTTAAGACTTAACATCGTTTACCCCACAATTTCGATATTGTGAAAGTGCAGCGGTAGTTCAGTTGGTTAGAATACCGGCCTGTCACGCCGGGGGTCGCGGGTTCGAGCCCCGTCCGCTGCGCCACTTTTCAGTTCGGGTTGTGTTTGGAAGATGATTTAGGATGTAAAAGTTTTAAATCGAAAAATTAATAATTTATTAGTTTTTTCTTCTTGGGGCGCTTAGCTCAGTTGGTAGAGCGTCTGCCTTACAAGCAGAATGTCGGCGGTTCGATCCCGTCAGCGCCCACCATATATGTGACCATACTTTAATTTTAAAGTATTGTAGTGCAGCGGTAGTTCAGTTGGTTAGAATACCGGCCTGTCACGCCGGGGGTCGCGGGTTCGAGCCCCGTCCGCTGCGCCATTCTCTTGATTCCCTTGTCTAGAGAATGTAGAGTATGAAGATACATTCGCTATCTTTTCTCATTAAGGGCGCTTAGCTCAGTTGGTAGAGCGTCTGCCTTACAAGCAGAATGTCGGCGGTTCGATCCCGTCAGCGCCCACCATATTTCCTACCAGAAATTTAAATCTCCCTAGATTAATATTCTTCTATAAATATCTTATGCTTGCATGTAAATTTATTTACTATGTGACTAAGTATAGGCTCAACTTTTCTATTCTAAAATTAAAGTCTTTATATCTTTAAGTTATTCTTTTTATTGATCGCTAGTTATTAAGTCTTCAGCTTTATTACTTCTATACTTATTGTCTTTGATGGGTTCTTAGTGCTCATTAAATTTCGTTAGTAGTGGTTAAAGATAAGAATTTAGTGTGTAACTTACTAGTTTTAGCTAATATCAACTTTATATTTGTACCGATCACCAATATTTTTACAAATAAAAAAACTGCTATTTTTTTGAATAGCAGTTTTTCGATTAAAGTACTTTTAATATTCGTTTAAAAGCCATCCACTTGCATACGCGAAATATTCACGTAACCATGCATTGTAACGAGTAGCTAATGGTGTTTCGGCCGCTACTCCATAAACTTGGGTATAGCCCTGTTTTTTTGCAATCGCTACTGCTCGAGGAATATGAAAATCACTTGTGACAATAGCGATTGGCTGGTCTAAGGTAATGAGGTGCTGTTCTAATAACGGTTTACTATTTTTTAAGTTAAGCTCTGTGCTGGTGCTTTTATCTTCAAGAATCATTTGATCTCTTGCGATATGATACTTTTGCTCAAGATAACGAGACATAACTAATGCTTCGCTTTCTTTTTCTGAAAAATCAACACCACCTGTTAAAACAATCTGTGCTTGCTGCTGTTTTAGTGCTAAAGGTGCGGCTGTATCTAAACGTTTTGCAAGAATTGTGGATGGTTGGCCATTTTCGACACCACTTCCTAAGACAATAATTGCTTTTACTGGGGGAATATTATTTGAAGTATTCTTATTTTCTTTAATAAAGCTAAAGAAATAGCCTAAGCCAATTAACCATATCCAGAAGCATAACCACCCAAAACGCCAAAGTGTGTGTAAGCGATAGTGATAGAAGAAAAAGCGCTCTAAGTGATAATAAAATAAAGAATATAGGCAGAAGAAAGCACCTAAAATTAAAGGAATAACGGTGCCTACATTAATTTTATTGAGACAAATTAGAACTAATCCATCTAGAAATAAAATCGAACCAATGATTGCTAGGAAAATACGGATCCACTTACTGACTTGCATTGTGCTTAGAGTTGCAATTTAAATTGCAGACAGTGTATGCAAAATCATTCTGAATGCAATAAAAAACCGAGTAAAGCATTTAAGCTATTACTCGGTTTTTTTTGTTCTTATTGGTCTTTAATATACATCACGGCGGTAGCGGCCTTGTTGTCTTAACTCATCTACCTGTTCTTCACCTAGAATTTCGATAAGTGCTTGATCAACTCCGCTTGCCATACCATCAATACTACCGCATACATACAGAACAGCACCGCGTTCTATCCAGCTTACTAATTCTGCTGCATTCTGACGAATTACATCTTGAACATAAATGCGTTGTTCCTGGTCTCTAGAAAATGCTAAATCAAGGCGTTTTAACATTCCTGTTGTTTGCCATGCCTCAATAGTTGATGAATAGAAGAAATCACATGCTCTTTGACGTTCACCGAAAATTAACCAGTTTTCAGTGTAGTCATGACGCGTACGGGTGTGTAATAGGCTCATTAAGCCAGCAATACCTGTTCCATTACCAATACAAATAATAGGGCGGTTGTCATCAATAAGATGGAATGATTCATTGGTACGAATACGTAAAGCAATTTCATTATTAACTTGCGTATGTTGAGTTAGCCAACCTGAACCTAAACCTAAGTTACCAGACGTGTCATATTGTTGACGAACAACCAAACGAAGGACTTGCTGAGAAGGAATACTCGCAATCGAATACTCTCGCGTTGGTAAGTTAGGAAGCTGTTCTAATAAATGGTCCAGATTCGCAAATGGTTCAATTTCGCCAGTTAAATCTTTATTCCAAAGCGCTTTTTCGATTGGAATCTGTAATGAATCAACTTTTGTATTTTTAAGAATATGATGCTTCTGCAAAAAGTCGTGAATACGTTCAGCGCTATTGCCCGGTTGTATTTCAGCAATATCACCCGCTTGCCATATCGCCTCATGACTTGCTTTAAGCTCAATATTATAAGCAGGTTGACCTAAGCTATTTGGATTGAGTAAGTCGCGTTGTTGCAATATCCATGTATCAAAGACTTTTTCTAGATTTACAGCATGCAAATCTAATTTAGTTGCTTTTGCTAGAGATTGATTCCAGTTCTGAATATCCGATGGGTTTGCATTATCAACTTCAATTGTATTGAAGAGGGCATGAGCACCATTCGCTTTGAGCCAAGCGTCCACCACATGACCAAAACTACAATACGTGTCTGGATATTCTTTAGAACCGAGAGCCAAAACAGCATAGTTGATGTGCTTAAGGTCTAAGTTCGATTTTAAAAGTTTCTTAGCAAAGCTTGTAGCGAGATCAGGAGCATCACCAGTACCATAAGTACTGATCACGAATAAAACCTGTTGATGTTGCTCTAAATCAGTTTGTGTTAGCTGCTGTACAGGTTTAACCTGAACAGGTTGATGAGCTTCTTGTAAACTTGTTGCCGTACTCCAAGCGAGTTGTTCTGCTACACCCGTTTGAGTTGCATAAGTAATCAACCAAGGCTTTGCATTTGGATCAATGTATTGTCCTGCTAAAGACTGGCGAGCCGCATGTGTTAATTTTTTCTGTTTACGGCGTTTAAGATACAGCATCCATCCAGTAACCAAGAACAAAGGCATTGCTAATGAAGCAAGCATCGCAACGAATTGATAAATTGGTCCAAAAAAGCTACCACGGTGTACAGGTAACATGCTGCTCATAATCTTTTGATTAAGCTTTTTATCTTCGTAAAGCTCTATCTTTTCGATATTACCAGTTTGGTAATTATAGATGGCTTGGTTACGTGC
The DNA here is from genome assembly GCF_013344765.1 of Acinetobacter lactucae. Lineage (GTDB taxonomy): Bacteria > Pseudomonadota > Gammaproteobacteria > Pseudomonadales > Moraxellaceae > Acinetobacter > Acinetobacter lactucae_A. The sequence goes on along the minus strand of NZ_JABVBF010000040.1, from coordinate 6,224 downwards.
ACGTTCGTGTTGTGGAGTAGCATCGATAAAAGTTAACTCAATTTTTCCATCATCTTTTTTTGGTAAGTTCATGGTTAGAGTTGAATAATCACGTCCAATCTGACTATTGAAGCCACTCCATGTTTCATTAAGTGCTGTAATGAGCTGAGTATTATCTAATTGGGGTTCTGATTTTTTATCATGATTACGGTCAGCTTGTTTACCTTGTTGCATTCCACGATTTTGAGGAGTAGCACCATGACCTTGTGGTTTAGGTTGCTCGACTCCCATTACTTTGAACATGCCACTACGCCACCAATCATAAGACCAATATAGACCTGTGCATGCAAAAAGTAGATAAAAAACAATGACCCATGTGCCGACAACAGCATGTAGATCCCAAATAAAATTTCGGCCTTTGAGTTTCGGTTTAATAGCAAGCCATTGACGAGCAGAGTGCTTCTTAGGCCAGCGTAAATACAATCCACTCAGTACGAAGTAAATTAACATAAGTGCGCAGGCACCAGTAATTTGTTTACCAACTTCACCAGCGGTTAAATTACGATGAATTTGTTGTATGAGTAACAACAACTTTCGGCCTTTAATATCTGGAAGAACCTCAGCGTTATAAGGGTTCACCATCATATTGTAGCCACGGCGTTCACCTTCTTTTTCAATATTTACAATAGAAGAAGAGGTGGGATCCTTGGCGATCGTAATGCTATTAATTTTGATTTCAGGCTGAGTTGTATTGAAATGCTGATAAAGCTGCGCAGGAGTTAATTTTGGAGTGTTTTCAGCTTGAACTACATAACTATCAGAATTCACCCATTTTAAAATTTGTTGGTCATAAGAATATATTGCACCTGTTACACCCATAATGGATAAGATTAGGCCAGCAGTAATACCCAGAAACCAATGAATTTGAAATAAAATTTTTTTAAACATGGTCGAAAATGTAAATATGATGGAGATCTTGTAACGAAGTATAGCCGAAGATTGGGGAGATAATATGGATTTTGGAGATAATATTAATTTTCATTATCATTTATTTTTAGCTTAATAAAAAACCTCCATGAGGAGGCTTTTTATTAAATATAGAATTATAAGGTTTTCGGCTCGCCAACAGATTCTTTTAAGTGCGTGCGAATTGTATTGAACGAGAAGTTCTTAGAATCCATGCGCTTAGGTAGGATATAAGCACCTTGTTGTTCTTGGCCTTTTGGATCTTTTACTTTGAAATTGACCAAAATAAAATCAGGTGTATTGTACCATTCGTAGATATTTTTCCATCCAATAGTACCTACGCCTTCCTGTAAGCCCATTTGTTGACGCATCACAATACCATGAGGCTGCACACCTAAACGAATACCTTTGATTTCCTGTACCGGAAATTCATTCATTTTGCGTTTAACATACCATTCTAATCCGTATTTACGACCTAGGTAGTAAAGTACTACAGCGACAATAGCAACCCAGCAAAAAACTGTAGAGTAGTTCTTAATAAAAATAAGACCTAATATAGCAAGGGCTAAAACGACACCCATAATTGCCCAAATTTTTGTGCTGATTTTATTGGTGCTGCGCCAGATAAGAAGCTGTGCATTACGTTGTTCAGCTTCTGACACATCATATGGAACAGGCTGAAGCGTATAAGCGTATAAAGTTTTCGCGGTCATAGTGCAAATAACAAATTGTAAACTGTTTTAAGTTTAGCATTAATTGGCATAAGTCAGGAAAGGATATTATGCCAATTTCATACTAATTTCCGACTCAAATTTATAACGATGCGAGCTCACTGGCATCATTATCAAGATCATGACTTAGACGTTGTTTTAACATACTAAAACGGTTCAATACACCAAGCATGAGTGATAGTTGCTGTAAAATAATGAGTGATTTTTGATCCTCTTCATTATTTTGACTTAGACGCTGTCTTATCGTTTGGAGCATATTTTGTGCTGTAAGATCAGGCATTTCGTCCCTTAGTAAAGCCCCTTGAATGTCATCTAGCGCTTGGTCTAAGAGTTTAAGAACAGCTTCATCTTGAATGCTTTCCCGATGTGCCCCAAGTGCTGCGATATAACTTAAAAAGGTATGGTTTAAACATAAAAATTCAAAGATATCTGACTTACGAGTAGGGTCAAAGTCTGGCTCGGTTGCTAAAGTTGAAATAAGTGAAGCAACCTCAGCATCTGTATTATGGGCAGCACGTCTTACAATACGGTAATTCAGCGCATGATTGCGACCTTCATGATATTGTTTAACGACTTCAGCTAAATAGTTGCATTGAGCTTGTAATGAACGTCTGATGTTGCGAGGTAAGCGACGGAACTTCCAGTCGGGCCAAATAAATGTCACCCCAAACCAAGCTAGGGCACAACCAATTAAAGTATCTACAAATCGCGGAATAGCAGCGGCCATTGCCGAACCATCTAGATTAAAGTTAATTAATGCCAAAATTGTAATAAACGCGGTTGCTTGAGCATATTGCTTACTGCGTAACTCAAAAAACAATACTCCGCTTAGGATTAACATTATTAGTTGTCCTTCTATAGAAGGCACTAGAAATACAATTGCAAGGCCAACAATAATCCCAACTAATGTTCCAACAATTCTTAAGCGTAAGCGACGTTTGGTTGCGTTGAAATTGGGTTGGCTTACAAATAGGGCTGTAAGCATAATCCAATAGCCGTACTCAATATTGGTCATTTGAATCAACACATAACCAATAAAAAGAACAATCGATACGCGAATTGCATGGCGGAAGAGTACAGATTCGGGAGTTAAATTTTGTTTTATTCGAACAACTATGTCATTCCATCCTTGTAAATCATCATCTTTCAGCTGATTTTCGGCTTGTTTTACTTTATCAGATTGAATGTGTTGTTCAGTTTCCAAGTTAAGTAACTGAGAGTCGATAGATTTTAAGTTTTGGTACAAAGCGAAAAGAGCATTTACCCATAAAAGGTCATAATGCTGATCACGTCTTAGCTTCTCTAAAGACAGTCTTAGGTTCTCAAAACTTTGTTTGAAGCGTTTATTATGATTATAAGGTTTACGTTGCAAAATACATTCGTTTAGTTCTTGGCAAGCTTTGCCTTGAACCGCCAAAATTCGTTGAAATCTAAATAAAATATCACTGTGCTGAAAAATTTTAGCTAATTTTTGATAGTCAATATGGGCTGAGTCTGCACGCTCATGAATGTCTTGAGCGACAAAATAATAATGTAGGCTTCGGCGTGTATCTTTTTGTCCACGGTCACCTTTTAAACGAGTCAATAAAGCTGTTTTTAAATCATTAAAAATCGTAATTAATTTACCATTTTCTAATGACAGCTCAATCATGCTTTGCTGATAGCTGGCAGGCGTCATATCTACATCAAACAAATTTGATTTTGCAAATAGAAAATCACCTAGAGATGCATAGGAGGCAGCTAGTTTGTCTTGAAGTTGACGAACGGGAAATAATAAAAAGCTAATCGTTGCAATTAGACCATACCATGCAGCACCTGCAACTAAAAGGGCTGGTTGGATATACCAATGATCAAAAAGGTGAACACCCAACATGGTATAGACCGAAACAACCAAACAGCCATAAGAAATGGTGGCGTAACGACGTCCTAACGAACCTAGTAAAATCCAGCCAATACATGAAGCAATTAAGCCTAAGGCAAAAGCCATTGGGTAGGGGAAAAGTAATTGTACGGAAGCTGCGGTAACGAAGAACCCAATATAAGTATAAATCAGGTTCATGATTCGCACTGAAAAGCGATCATCAATATCACTTAAACCTGCTGCGACTACACCTAAAGTGAGTGGAATAGTTGCTAATTGATAGCCTAAAAAATAAGGCACGAAAGCAGTTCCTGAAAAGGCTATCAGCATTCGCACGTTATACATAAATGTTGTGTTATAAGTCGCTCTTTTTAGGCGTTTAAACCAAGATTTCAAAGGAAGTCCTTGCTGATCAACCTGAGTGATAAAGGATTTGTGTATTTCTACACCAATGTTGCACAAATCATACGATAGACAGTGTAAGCTTGTCTGTATGCAAATGAGTGAAAAATGAAATATCGTTATGTCTGAACAAACAGCCCAGCGTCAATACTCTATTGGCTGGATTATGTTGCTCGCCTTGCTTACGGCTTTAGGGCCGTTATCCATTGATATGTACTTGCCTGCATTGCCCCAAATGGCTCATGATTTTGGGGTAAGTACGCAAATGGTGGCAAATACACTACCAGCTTATTTTTTTGGTTTAGCTATCGGACAGTTAGTTTATGGTCCTCTAAGTGATCGTATTGGAAGAAAGAAACCACTTTATTTTGGCCTTGCGCTTTATGCAGTCGCCAGCTTATTTTGTGTAATGGCTACCAGTGAATGGAGCTTGATTGCTGCACGTATTTTGCAAGCTTTAGGTGGCTGTGTGGGTGTGGTCATGGCTCGTGCAGCAATACGCGATAAACTCGATGTTCAAGGCTCGGCACAAGCTTTTTCAAGCATGATGATTGTCATGGGGCTTGCACCAATTTTGGCACCGATGATAGGGGCATGGATTTTAATTTGGTTCCCTTGGCAGGCTATTTTTATCGCGCTTTCAGTTGTGGGGGCACTATGTTGGCTGTGTGTACATTTCTTTTTTAAAGAAACTTTGGCAAATGATAAAAGGCTTAAGCTATCGCTCTATCAAGTGGTGACTTTATATGGAGCTATTTTCAAGGATGTGAGTTTCCGCTTACCTATGTTTGCAGGCTGTTTAACGGGGGCAGCATTATTTTGCTATATCAGCTCAGCACCTGCCGTGTTTATGGATCAGTACGGACTTAATCAGCAAGAGTTTGCTTACGTATTTGGACTAAATGCTTTTGGTATTATGTTGATGTCCTCTTTAAATAAGCACCTAACAACACGTGTTGAGATCACTAAACGTTTAAAATCGGGTTCCCTTGTGCAAGTGACTGGAGCCATCATTGTATTTATTGCTGGTTTAATTCCTGCGGCGCCTTTATGGCTTGTTATGGTAGGACTATTTTTCGCTATTTCTGGCATTGGTTTAACTGGCCCAAATGCGATGGCACTCGCAATGTCCAAACAAGGTGCTCGTGCAGGGACAGCAAGTGCGATCATGGGAAGTATGCAATTCGCTTGTGGCCTTTTAGGTGGTGTGTTACTTAACTTCTTGATTTGGTCTGCATCACTCAATATGGGAATAATGATGGTGTTATTTACGTTGAGTGGTTTTATTGTTGTATTGAAAGCGACACAACAGGTAAAAACCAAGCCATTCCCCTAATTTTTAGAGAATGGCCACTTATAGCTTATTCGTCTAGAAAAACTGCGAAATTTTCAACAGGTTCTCTAGGGGTAATAAAGGTATTTACAATATGGTCAGGATCAGCATGACCTAGTGCAATTGCACATACCAGTTCTTCGTCATCTGATGCACCCAACACATCTAAAGCAATAGGGTGAAAATGGTTCCAAGCTGCTTGTGGGCATGTATCTAAGCCACGTGCCTTGGCAGCGACCATCACGTTTTGGATCATCATCGCGATATCCATTTTAGACCCGATTCCCATCGTTTTATTTACGGTAAAGAAAAGACCGACTGGAGCATCAAACAGTTTAAAATTACGTAACTGCTGCTCAGCCATTTTTTCTTTTTCGCCTTTTTTGATTTCGAGTAAACCGTAGAGTCCCCAACCATTTTCACGGCGGCGGTCAATAAAAGGGGATATCCATTTTTCAGGGTAATAGGCAAAAGTTTCTTTATATTGTTCTGCAAGTTCCGGATTTTTTGAAACTTCAATTTGTGCAGCACAGACACGTTCAACCATTTCATCTCGCTTTTTGCCTGTTACCACATACACTTTCCATGGTTGAGTATTCGTTCCAGAAGGCGCTCGGCTTGCGACTCGTAATAAATCTTTAATCACTTCTGGTTCAATTGGAGTATTTAAAAAAGCGCGGACAGAATGCCGAGAAGTGATAGCCTCATCCACGAGACGAACTTGTTCCAAATTCATGAGTACTCCTATATCTTTTCTTAAATCTTCACACTTTTTTGAAGCCTTATTTCATAATTTGAAACTACTTCATTTATAAGAAAAAAATATTAGATTAGAAAGGCGTATCTTTGCAGATATGATAATTTAATTAGTTTGGACATAATGTCTGATTAATTATAATTCGAATATGCCACTTTATATTTAAATTAGGCAAAAAAGCATGCTCTTGTTGGT
>NZ_JABVBF010000409.1 GCF_013344765.1 Acinetobacter lactucae | reverse complement strand
ACTAAAAAGAGCGATTAAAGGGCGAAAAATTATGACTATAAAGGAAGTTGCAAGTCCAATTGACCTAAGAAAAGCGGCTGATGCTTTAGAGTGGGCTGAAGAAGTAAATGTGAAACGCCCTTGGAGATATGAGTTTTTTAGCATGTATGTGGCTGAGATTAAGTCACTCAATATCAAAAAACCTAAGATTCTTGAGATAGGTGCTGGTCCTGGTTATTTGGCAAAAATTCTCTTAGAAAATATAGATTCTCTGGAATATACAGCTTTAGATTTCTCTGAGGCGATGCATGAGTTGTCCAGAAAAAATTTAGGATTACTTACGAATAAGGCCAAATACTTAACTGCGAATTTTAAAGAGTCTGGTTGGTATGATGTATGCCAACAAGAAACTTTCGATGTTGTCATCATTCACCAAGCTTTACATGAGTTAAGACATAAAGATTTTGCTAAAGAGTTTCATATGCAAGTTAGAAATCATCTATTAGATACAAGCTCTTTATATATTGTGACCGATCATATCGTCAAAGATGAGGAGGGTATGAAA
>NZ_JABVBF010000408.1 GCF_013344765.1 Acinetobacter lactucae | reverse complement strand
GTGGTTGAAAGATTATTTGAAAAAATTACAAATGATGAAAGACACCACAATGTTAAATGGTTATGTACATATTCCATTGAACAAAACTCTTTTCAAAAATGGTCTATGAAATATGTACAACGTAATACAAATATCGAATCTTTCTTTCTCAAGATGGGAGAAAGTACTTTTAATCCGATTCGTCTCGATGAGCAAAATTTAAAAGCTTTCATCAATGAACTGGTTATTGCTGAGCAGACTAAAGTTAAGACAGTTAAGAAAGTGGGTATGGTGAATCGGGGAGTGAACCCATTCTAACTATTTCGCTATTACGCCCATATGGATGGTCTTGAGTTTAGGTAGTATTTTAGTCATCACTAGATATACGATTACTGAAGTTGTGAGCATCCATATCACTTCTAAGCTTTGACTAATGACAAACATTGCCCAATAGAAAAAGCTAAATAAAGCAAGGCATAGTCCACTACCTTTGTAGTACCAAGTGATAAACATCCCAAAAAGCGAGGAAGAGAGAAGAAGGTTAATCGTCTCATTCATTCCTAGAT
>NZ_JABVBF010000407.1 GCF_013344765.1 Acinetobacter lactucae | reverse complement strand
AAAGAGAGGTCTAAGCCTCTCTTTTTATTTTTAACTTATGAAGCTGTAAAAGATTGTGGAAGTAACTCAACTGGTGCATTCGTATCACTATTTTTTGTCAGGATACCTGTTTCACTTACATTCATTCCAATCTTTTTAGATGTAAGCTTATTTGATACACCTGATGATTTGAAGGTATAGGTAATAGTACAAGCTGGAGCTGAACCACCAATCACTGCTTCCCCATATTTACCATCTACTTTATCAGCTGCTGTTGCTGCATTAGCGCCACCTGCAAAACAAGTTCCAGCTTGTAGATTAGTATTAATCGTTGTTTTCAACCCATCTGCTAAAGTAAATGCTTCAGATGCTTGAGATCTAGCAATATAATTTTGATACTGTGGAATCGCAATTGCTGCCAAAATACCAATAATGGCAACTACGATCATGAGTTCAATTAATGTAAAACCTTTTTGTGCATTCATAGCCTTTTCCCCAAAGATTGTATGTATGTTTTTATATAAGCTTTTTCAGCTATCAACTATATTGCAGCATCCATGCCAACTTTTATT
>NZ_JABVBF010000406.1 GCF_013344765.1 Acinetobacter lactucae | reverse complement strand
CATAGATGATTAAATTTATCCTTTATTAAGTTTTGCATTTTATTGTAGGAAGATATGAAAAAATTATTAATGTTATGTTGTTTAGGTATAAGCAGTCATTCAGTAATGGCTGATACTTTAGTTGAAATGCAAACGAATTTAGGCAACATTGAAATACAGCTTTATGATGATAAAGCACCAAATAGTGTGAAGAATTTTAAAGACTATATAAAGTCAGGCTTTTATAAAGATACGATATTTCATCGTGTAATTCCTGGTTTCATGGTGCAGGGCGGTGGACTTACTGCAAATATGCAGGAAAAGACTACGCGAGCACCTATCAAAAATGAAGCTGGGAATGGAATTGCTAACACACGCGGAACTTTGGCAATGGCCCGTACAGCAAATCCTGACTCAGCTACTAGTCAGTTTTTCATAAACGTTGTAGATAATAATTTCTTAAATCGTTCTGCGGGTAATCCTGGTTATGCAGTTTTTGGAAAAGTAATTAAAGGAATGGATGTGGTTGACCGTATTGTTCATGTCCCTACATCAAACTATGGCATGCATCAAAAC
>NZ_JABVBF010000405.1 GCF_013344765.1 Acinetobacter lactucae | reverse complement strand
CTCTAGCACGATCTATAAAAAGTCTTATTCCTGTCTTAGCAATATCATATTTTTTTGAAAATTTTGTACCCAAAACAAGTACACTCGTTAAAAAGCGATAATAAAGATAATAGTTTTCTGGCCAATCTGGAGTTCTCTGGAGCCAATTAGGATCATCGCTGTAAGATGGTCTTGTAACATAGCAAGAAGTATCAATACGAATAACAACATGGAAGTCAAAATCAAGCCCTTTGATTTCAAGAACCTCTATTTCATTATTATCAAAGTTTAAACCATGTATTTCTTTAAAATTTAGAGTTTTATAAGTATCCCAATTATATGTTACTCCATCTACTTTTATAGTTTGCATATCAGTATGCTCTTACATATTAGAAATTCTAAAATTAACATAATACATCTTATGCGAAAATGTAAGTTTTTATCTGATATAAATTATAGTCTTATTTAAAAAAAAGCCCGACTCATAGTACTTGGGCTTTTTTAATAATTTGTCACCTTTCAGGATTACTTCTTGATCAACTCTCCACAATTTCATGTAATCTCTATTAATTCTAAAGCAGATAAATATCCAC
>NZ_JABVBF010000404.1 GCF_013344765.1 Acinetobacter lactucae | reverse complement strand
ACATATATCATTCATAGCTTTAATTGAAGCCCTAATATTATGATTAGCCCAAATAATATTATTAATATTATTTGTTTTAAAATCTAAAGCAGAAGTTTTATAATAAGTAGTTGGAACAGCAAAAATAGGACTTTTATTATTCCAACATTTAGAAAATGAGAAAACTTCGTCGGGAACATTCAGTTTAGAATGAATTAGTACCGCATCTGCACCGGCATCGATATATTTCTCAGCTCGTTCTAAAGCTTGATCTTTTGATTCACCAACTATGAAAGATTCCAAACGTGCTACAATAACAAAATCATTATTTGATAATTTATCGCGTGCAGCTTTAATTTTACCGCACATCTCACTAATAGATGATAGTTCTTGGCCATAATTAAAAAAAGAGTTACTTTTAGGATATTTCTTATCTTCGATACATACCCCCGCAATACCTAATTTTTCTAATCTAGTAGCCGCAATCCTAAAATTATTAAAATTTCCGTATCCAGAATCGACATCAACTAAGATTGGAATATCTACTTTTTCCACTATTCTATTTGCTACATTTAATACTTCACTCATACATATTTCATTTAAATC
>NZ_JABVBF010000403.1 GCF_013344765.1 Acinetobacter lactucae | reverse complement strand
ATTTTTAGGAGACCGATCGATTGACTAACTTCTCTTAATTCGTCTATTAAACGCTACAATTTGAATGAGTTTCATATTATTGGTTTAGGATCAAAACGATCAAAACAAATCATGAACGTACGTCATGCTCACCAAATGTTTGTTGCTATATTCCATTGCATTTTCGTAAGCCCTAGTAGAATTATTATGTAAATTTTGCGATTTGAAATATTAAAACAAATCTCAAGCTTGAGCTTCCCCCCTATCTTTCTTTCGCATTTCCGATATAAGCTTCACTCATAGCATGAAGTCCTACTTGAAGCCCCCTGTTCTATTACTCCCTTTGGTATTTACGCTAACTAAATTTTAATACGAAGTTAATTGCATTTACTTGTAGATTGAACATTTTTTTAATTTAGCCTTTGTTTTACATTTTTAGTTTCAGAACGTTGCAATCTATAAATGGCACAATCAAAAATTCTAAATAAACTTTATTCAGAACTTAAAAAGAGAAGAAATTTTGTTTTAAGAATAAATAATTGATTAAAAATACTACACTTCACTCAGCTCAAAATAAAAATCAAACCCATGAAATTAAACAATATTATAA
>NZ_JABVBF010000402.1 GCF_013344765.1 Acinetobacter lactucae | reverse complement strand
GCGTAGAAAGCTTAAAAACTGAAATCATCAATACGGGTATTGATACAGTTGCAGATACAATCATCGGTATTCTTCCACAAGCAGAACATCCTGTTTCTGAAATTGCAGACCTCGGCACCCTAACTTTTGAAACTTCTCGCGACACAGTAAATGGCGCTCTCGAAACTGTTTCTGATTTAGTCGGTGGTGATGTTCAAGGCGCTACTGAATCAGCAACTGGTATTCTTGATACGCTTATTACAAATGGTACAACTGCTACAGGTATTGTGAATAATATTATCGGTGGCGTAACAAGTGGTGATAGTCCACTTGGTGTAGTAACAGATATTATCGGTAGTGTAACTGGTGGTGTTGGTAGCAACCCTCTTGAAGTCGTGACTGATATTATCGGCGGTGTGACTGGTGGCGTTGGCGGCAACCCTCTTGAAGTCGTGACTGATATTATCGGCGGTGTGACTGGTGGTATTGGTGGTGGAACCTCTCCAATCTCTCCAGTCATTGATGTTGTTCAAGGTGGTATTGATATTCTTCAAGGCGTAGAAAGCTTAAAAACTGAAATCATCAATACGGGTATTGATCCAGTTGCAGATACAA
>NZ_JABVBF010000401.1 GCF_013344765.1 Acinetobacter lactucae | reverse complement strand
ATCGAATAGATATCACTTGGGCTGGTTTCTCTATGGTTGAGGCAACTATTAATCTCATAAATTTTGCTTTAAATCATGACAAAAATAATAGTTTCTTTCACTTGATCAGTGGTGATGATGTTATTCTGAGACCATTTGACGAATTTTCATTTAATGAAGATAAGATCTATATGGAATGTTATGAATCACCGAGACATAGATATAGAGTTCGTTTTGATACTCCGCATGCGGATACAAAGCATCAAAGAAAATTGTATGGAAAAGCCCTAACAATTTTTTATAAGTTATTAGATAAATTAATACCAAGCGACGAAAAGTGCTTGTTTGGTAGTCAGTGGTTTTCAATAGGACGTAAAGATTTAGAAGTGATGATGTCATCCGCGAATGAGGATTATCTTAACTCCTTTAGGCGCAAGTTATGTCCAGATGAACATTTTTTCCAATACCTTGTGAAAAATAATAATTTAATAGAAAAGTTATCGGAAGACAGTAATAAACGCTTTATTGTTTTTGATGATAATTATCAACATGGATCTAGTCCAATATTTTTGGATTTAGATACATTAAAAGAGAAAAATGAAAGTACTTACTGGTTC
>NZ_JABVBF010000400.1 GCF_013344765.1 Acinetobacter lactucae | reverse complement strand
TGAATGCTGAGCAAGCGATTCATAGTGCTAACTCAGAACTCGAAACTGCACGTTACGATATCTATAGCAGTATTGTTCAGTACATTGCAGCAACAGGACGTTCTCGCCAAGCTTATGACTTAAATAATATTTCAATTCAGGGGTTCGAAGTACAACCATGATGACAAAAATAAACTACCAGCCCTGGTTACAGGCGGTCTTAACGATTGCTAAACATTATAGAATTGAGCCTTCAGAAGAAAGAATTCGTTTACAACTTGACTGGAACCAGAATCAAAACCTTGACGATATTTTGCAGCTCATTACACGGCAGGTTGGACTCAATTTACGTAAGGTGCCGTTTTCTTTAGAACTACTTAATCCATGGCGTTTACCTGTCATGGTCGAGTTTCATGACGGACAAGTTGGTGTAATTGATAAGGCTGATACACAAGGAAATGTCAGTATCCAGTTTAGTGGAGATCATGGCCTTTCTCAGAATTTAAGCCTAGATGTCTTAAAAACAACAATTAAGAATGTCTATATCCTGCGTCCTGAAACATCCATTCCCGATGCGCGTATTGACGAATATATCAAACCATACGAAGCAAGCTGGTTCTGGTC
>NZ_JABVBF010000003.1 GCF_013344765.1 Acinetobacter lactucae | reverse complement strand
ATAACACTATCTATCTTTTGGTCAAGTATTTTTTACTATATAAATCAATAGAGTAAATAAAAATTAAGCAGCCAATTATATGAAAAATATAGAATTTATTTAATCCAGTCAAGTTGATTCGATGGCTCTTTTCATGTTTAAAAATAGTATAAATAAAGAACCCTGCTTAGAGCAGGGTTCTTTTAAAGCTTTAGAAAAAGAAAATTAGTTCTTCTCTTTATCAACGATTTTGTTCGCTTGAATCCAAGGCATCATTGCACGCAACTTATTACCAGTTACTTCAATACCATGTGCAGCATTTTGACGACGACGAGCAGTCATAGATGGGTAGTTTAACGCACCTTCTTGAATGAACATCTTCGCGTATTCACCAGATTGAATACGTTTCAACGCATTACGCATTGCTTCACGAGACTGTTCGTTAATTACTTCAGTACCAGTTACATATTCGCCATACTCAGCATTGTTAGATACTGAGTAGTTCATGTCAGCGATACCACCTTCGAACATTAAGTCAACGATCAATTTAAGTTCGTGTAAACATTCGAAGTAAGCCATTTCAGGTGCATAACCAGCTTCAACTAGAGTTTCGAAGCCCATTTTCACTAATTCAACTGCACCACCACAAAGAACTGCTTGCTCACCAAATAAGTCAGTTTCAGTTTCTTCACGGAATGAAGTTTCGATAATACCTGTACGGCCGCCACCTACGCCAGAAGCATAAGAAAGAGCAACGTTACGTGCATTACCAGAAGCATCTTGGTGAATTGCGATAAGATCAGGAACACCTGAACCACGTTGGTATTCAGAACGAACTGTGTGACCAGGTGCTTTAGGAGCAACCATGATTACGTCTAAATCTTTACGTGGAACAACTTGGTTATAAAGAATTGAGAAACCATGAGCAAATGCAAGAGTTGCACCTTCTTTGATGTTTGGTTCAATCACGTCACGGTAAAGTTGTGATTGGAATTCATCTGGAGTCAAAATCATTACGAGGTCAGCTTGCTTAACTGCAGCAGGAACTTCTGCAACTTTAAGACCAGCATTTTCAGCTTTCTTCCAAGAAGCTGAATCTGCGCGTAAACCTACAGTTACATCTACGCCTGAGTCTTTAAGGTTAAGTGCATGAGCATGACCTTGAGAACCGTAACCAATAATCGCTACTTTCTTGCCTTGGATGATTGATAAGTCACAGTCTTTATCGTAAAAAATTTGCATTTGTGTTCTCCGCTAAAATACTTTTTAAAAAATTAAATGGCTAATACTTTTTCGCCACGGGCGATACCAGATACACCTGAACGAACGACTTCTAGAATAGTGTTTTCTGCAAGTGCATCGATAAAACCATCTAATTTTTCAGTTGTCCCTGCTATTTGAATGGTATAGGTAGTTGGTGTCACGTCTACAATTTGCGCACGGAAAATATCCGCTGTACGCTTAATTTCAGCACGTGAAGCACCTAACGCTTTTACTTTAATCAGCATCAGTTCACGCTCAATGTGTGAACCTTCTGATAAATCAACTACTTTTACAACTTCAACAAGTTTATTGAGCTGCTTTGTAATCTGTTCAATCTTATGGTCATCACCATAAGTTGTTAATGTTAAGCGTGATAAAGTTGGATCTTCGGTCGGTGCAACATTTAGTGTTTCAATGTTATATCCACGTTGGCTAAATAAACCAACAAGGCGAGAAAGCGCACCAGCTTCGTTTTCAACGAGTACAGAAATAATATGTCTCATTATGTACGCTCCCCTTTACCTAACCACATATCCTTCATAGACTGACCTGCGATCAGCATTGGATAAACATGTTCTGTACGATCAACCATGACATTAATGAATACACATTTATCATTAATCGCCATTGCTTCAGCAAGCTTCGACTCTAGTTCATCAGCATGATCAATCTGGATACCAACATGACCATAAGCTTCCATTAACTTGCCAAAATCAGGCAATGATTCAACATATGAGCTTGAGTGACGGCCTTCATAGTTCATATCCTGCCACTGCTTCACCATACCTAAAGCACGGTTATTCAAGCATAAGATCTTCACATTCATGCCGTATTGCTTACAGGTTGAAAGCTCTTGAATACACATTTGAATTGAAGCTTCACCAGTAATACAAACGACTTGTTGATCTGGGAAAGCGAGCTTCGCAGCCATTGCATAAGGTAAACCTACGCCCATGGTGCCCAATCCGCCTGAGTTAATCCATTGACGTGGACGTTTGTATTTGTAATACAAAGCACCAAACATTTGGTGTTGGCCCACATCTGAAGTAATGATGGCATCACCGTTAGTGACTTTATATAAAGCTTCAACAACTTGCTGCGGCTTCATTGTGCCATCAGTCGGGGTTTCAAACTTCAAGCCATGAACTTTACGCCATTCATTAATTTGATCCCACCACGCAGCAATTGCTTCAGGGTTTGGCTTAGACACATTTAATTGTTTCAATTGCGTCAACATTTCCTGAAGTACAGGCTCAACCGCCCCTACAATTGGAATATGCGCCATAATTGTTTTTGAAATGCTCGCCGGATCAATATCAATATGAATAACTTTAGCATTCACACAGAATTTTGCTGGGTTATTGGTCACTCGGTCATCAAAACGCGCACCAATTGCAAGAATGACGTCAGCATTATGCATCGCCATATTTGCTTCATAAGTACCGTGCATACCCAACATGCCCACGAATTGTGGATCATCGCCAGGGAAGCCACCAAGGCCCATAAGTGTATTAGTCACCGGATAACCGAGTAAATGAGCGAGTTCAGTCAATAATGCTGATGCATTACCTTGAACAACACCACCACCCGTATAAATTACAGGGCGTTTTGCACTTAAAAGCTCATCAATCGCTTTACGAATTTGACCAGAATGACCACGTGAAGGTGGCTGATAAGAACGCATCTTCACTCTTTCAGGATATTCGTACGCAAATTTTTCTGCAGGATTTGTCGCATCTTTAGGAATATCGACTACAACAGGGCCAGGGCGACCACTTGATGCGATATAAAATGCTTTTTTGATAATTGCAGGAATTTCGCTTGCATGACGAACTTGGAAGCTGTGTTTCACGATTGGACGTGAAATACCCACCATATCAGTTTCTTGGAAAGCGTCTTCACCAATAAGATGTGATGCAACTTGGCCAGACAAAATCACCATTGGGATTGAGTCCATATAAGCTGTTGCAATTGGAGTCACAGTATTAGTTGCGCCAGGTCCAGAAGTGACCAGTACTACGCCTGTCTTACCTGTAGCACGCGAGTAAGCATCTGCCATATGACCAGCAGCTTGTTCATGACGTACGAGGTAATGATTAATTTTGTCTTGTTGAAATAGCGCATCATAAATATGTAATACAGCGCCGCCTGGATAACCAAAAACATGTTCAACGCCTTCGTCCGCAAGAGCACGAACGAGCATTTCACCACCAGATAAAAGTTCCAACGTGATTCACCCTAAAATCTTTATCACTATTTATGGAAGGCACAAATAGTGTTTCATTCATTGAATTGTCTGCACTGTTATAGCACACATATTGTCTAGTTTTCGTTGCAATAGAAAAATTTCTGTTTTTCAGCCGTATAAGCTTTTTTAACATTAATAAAGCATGTCTGGATATACATACTTTAAGTAAAATCAATCTCTCGGCTAGAGAGAATGTCTATTACAAAACATGACGGTTATTCGAAGGGTGATCAAATAATCGCATATAAAACTAAAGGAAGCATTTTTGTTGTTTAATTCACTAAAGTCAAGATTAATGAAACACTTTTCTATGATTATTTTTTAACTGACTATTTTTTCATCTTATTTGATTTTTCCACTTTTCTTTTTTTATGATGACCCCGCTTTTTTCAGGTTTATTCTTGTTTAATTTTTAACGGAAAATAAATCCATCCCAAAACTGCATTTTTGTCGATTTTGCGCTATGCTGTGCAACAATCTTTAATATCAATTTTTGTTGTATAGCTTACGTCTATGACTATTTCTCACATTGACCCCGAATATCAAGCAAACACGATTGAACCATCAGTTCAACAAGATTGGGAAAATCGTAAAGTCTTTAAAGTTGCCGACACTGTCGAAGGTAAACATCGTTACATCCTGTCAATGTTTCCTTACCCAAGCGGCAAGCTGCATATGGGGCATGTGCGTAACTATACAATTGGCGATGTGATTAGCCGTTTTTACCGTTTAAAAGGTGAAACTGTATTACAACCTATGGGTTGGGATGCATTCGGTTTACCTGCGGAAAATGCAGCAATTGCCCATAAAGTTGCTCCGGCAAAATGGACATTTGAAAACATTGCCTACATGCGTGACCAATTAAAAAAATTAGGTCTATCTGTAGATTGGGATCGTGAATTCGCAACTTGTACACCAGAGTATTATCACTGGGAACAATGGTTATTTGTTCAGCTTTATAAAAAAGGCCTGATCTACCGTAAACTTTCAACAGTAAACTGGGATCCGGTTGACCAAACAGTTTTAGCAAACGAACAAGTTGAAAATGGTCGCGGATGGCGTTCTGGTGCATTGGTTGAAAAACGCGATATTCCAATGTACTACTTCCGTATTACTGACTATGCACAAGAATTATTAGATGACCTAGACACCCTACAAGACGGCTGGCCTCAACAAGTGTTGACCATGCAACGTAACTGGATTGGTCGCTCTACAGGCATGGAAATTACTTTCCCATCTGCCAATACCGAAATTTATGCTGATGGCTTAACTGTTTATACAACACGTGCTGATACGCTTATGGGCGTGACTTATGTTGCTGTTGCAGCAGAACACCCTCTTGCGCTTAAAGCTGCTGAAAATAACCCTGAATTGGCTGCATTTATTGAAGAGTGCCGCATGGGTTCAGTTGCAGAAGCAGACTTGGCAACAGCCGAGAAAAAAGGCATGGCAACAGGTTTGTTTGTAAAACACCCTGTAACTGGTGAAGAGCTTCCTGTCTGGATCGCAAACTACGTATTAATGTCTTATGGTTCTGGCGCAGTCATGGCTGTACCGGCACATGACGAACGTGATTTTGAGTTTGCCAACAAGTTCAACTTGCCAATTAAGCAAGTGATTGATGCAAAAGGTACTGACGATGCAGACTACTCTGCAACTGAATGGCAAGAATGGTACGGTTCTAAAGAAGGTAAACTTGTTAACTCTGGTGAGTTTGACGGTTTAGAATTCCAAGCTGCTTTCGATGCATTCCTTGCAAAATTAGAACCACAAGGTTTAGCAAATTCTAAAGTTCAATTCCGTTTACGTGACTGGGGTGTTTCTCGTCAACGTTACTGGGGTTGTCCAATTCCAATGATTAACTGTGATACTTGTGGTCAAGTCACAGTTCCAGAAAACCAGCTTCCGGTTGTATTACCAACTGATGTTGTTCCAGATGGTTCAGGTAACCCATTAAATAAAATGCCTGAATTCTATGAAACTAAATGTCCTTGCTGTGGTGGCGATGCACGTCGTGAAACAGATACTTTAGATACATTTGTAGAATCATCTTGGTACTACGCACGCTATGCTTCTCCAGACTTTACTGGTGGTATGGTTAAACCTGAAGCAGCTCAAAACTGGCTTCCGGTAAACCAATACATCGGTGGTGTTGAACACGCGATTCTTCACTTACTTTATGCACGTTTCTTCCATAAATTGATGCGTGATGAAGGTGTTGTACAAGGTAATGAACCATTTACCAACTTGTTAACTCAAGGCATGGTACTTGCAGATACATTCTATCGTGAAGCAGAAAATGGCAAGAAAACTTGGTTTAACCCTGCTGACATCGAATTAGAGCGTGACGAAAAAGGTCGCATCATTTCTGCGAAATATTCAGGTGACGGTCAGGAAGTTGTGATCGGCGGACAAGAAAAAATGTCTAAGTCGAAAAACAACGGTATCGATCCACAAGCAATTATTGATCAATACGGCGCAGATACAGCACGTGTATTCATGATGTTTGCTGCTCCACCAGATCAATCTTTAGAATGGTCTGATGCAGGTGTTGAAGGTGCAAACCGCTTCTTGAAACGTGTATGGCGCCTTGTAGCAAGCTTCCTTGAAAAAGGCAACCAAGCTTCTACGATTGATACAGCTAACTTGTCTAAAGATGCTCAAGATTTACGTCGCAAAACACACGAAACTATTCAAAAAGTAAGTGATGATATCGAACGTCGTCATGCCTTCAATACTGCGATTGCTGCTTTGATGGAATTGTTAAATGCGAGCAACAAGTTTGAAGCAAAAGATGACAATGACATTGCTGTAGAACGTGAAGCGATCACCACACTGTTAACTTTACTTGCTCCATTTGCACCGCATTTAAGTCAAACATTATTGGCTCAGTTTGGTACGGATGTAACAGAAGCAACATTCCCTGAAGTCGATGCTTCTGCATTAACTCGTAATACGCAAACGATTGTTGTACAGGTTAACGGTAAACTTCGCGGTAAACTTGAGGTTTCTGTTGATATCTCTAAAGAAGATCTATTAGCTCAAGCTAAAGCCCTACCAGAAGTTCAACAATTCTTAACAGGACCAACAAAGAAAGAAATTGTGGTTCCAAATAAATTAGTTAACCTCGTGGTTTAATTAAAGTTATTAATGAGAGGATCAAGCATGCACTTTGCCAAACGTTTAGCCGCTGTTGTTTTAACCTTAGGCCTTAGTGCAGGCTTAGTCGGGTGTGGATTTCATTTAAAAGGATCTAACCCGACTGCAACTCCACTTGTTTATAAAAAGTTAAGCCTTGAGTTACCGGCTAAAACTGATGATTTGGAAACGCAGTTAAAAGTATATTTGGCTGCAAATGGTGTTCAACTCAGCAATGATAATGATGCCTACGTACTCCGTGTGTTAGAGTACACTCCACGTCGTCAGCTTTTAAATGGAAAACTAACGGAAGTATTATTACGTTTAACTGTAACCTTCCAAATTGAAGACCGTCAGGGGAACAAAATTACTGAACCACGTTCATTAACTGCATCTCGTAGTTATCAATATGATCTTGCAACGGTTAACACCGAAAATCAGCAAGAATCTTATTTGCAGCGTATTGTGATTGATGACATTGCACAGCAAATTACTCGTCAGATTTCAGCAAACCGTTTACCAAAAGCTCAGCCTTAATCTTTATTTTTACCAGCAATGAAAATTGACTATTTACAAGCCTTAAAACGCATTCCGGAAGCACGGGGTGCGTGGATTTTACACGGCCAAGAACCTTTGCTGGAACAAAATTTATTAGATGCTTTTCGTAAAAGCTGGCAACAACAAGAAGTTGAAAGACAGCGCTACGATATTAGTAGCGTGAGCGACTGGAAAAATGTTTTTAATGCGCTTAACAGCTTATCTTTATTTTCTCAGCAGCTCGCCATTGAAGTTCATGGCAATATAAAACCTGATGCAAATGGACTAAAACAGCTTAAAAGTTATATTCAGCATAATGAAACTAACCTACTTTTAATTGTTTTACCTAAGCAAGATAGTAGTAGTTTAAAGTCTGCTTTTTTCCAAGTTGTTGAAGCAAATGGGGTTGTCGTTGCCTTAACCGCAAACTATCCGCAAGACCGTCAACGTATTTTAAGCGTAGAAGCAGAGAAGCTGGAGATTCAGCTCGACAACGATGCATGGCAGTGGCTCATGCAGCATCATGAGCATAATCTGCTCGCAGCTAAGAATAGCTTGATGCGTGTAAGAGATACTTTTCCAGACCAAAAACTGATTCAAATTGAACAGTTATATGCTTGTTTACAGGATCAATCACGCTATACCACCTATGATTTAAGTGATGCATTATTAGAAGGCAACCTTGGTCAATCTATTAAGATTTTTCAATATTTAATTGCGGCTGGCGAGCCAGAAAGTCTGATTTTATGGACGTTAAGTAAAGAAATGCGTTTACTGATGCAATTATTTGAACAGCCTCATAATGCTTTACAGCTCGGTATATGGAAAACAAAAGTCAGCTTATATCAACAAGCATTAAGAAGACTAAATCCCCAGCAGTTTTTAGGCTGGTCTACCCTTCTATTGCAAATTGATGCAGCAATTAAAGGAATGTCGAACGAAAATGCGGAACATTTAATGCAGCAAGCAATTGCTGAATTATGTGGAAAAACATTATTTATACAGTAACTCGGCAGAATCATTTTTCTTCATTCTTGAAATATCATAAAAATTCACGTTTTATCCTCATTTCGCTTTTATACTAAATTAAATTTTAAACTTTTTGACCTCTCATCATGCCAAAAATAAAGCCAATCAAACTCGTTATTATCATCGTCTGTATAGCAATTGTTGCTGTATTAGCTTGGAAGTTTTTAAAACCTAAACAGCAGCAGCCTCAATATATTACTGCTGAGGTGACCCGTGGGGATATTGAAAATAATGTACTTGCGACAGGCACACTTGATGCAACCAAACTCATTAGCGTTGGTGCGCAGGTATCTGGTCAGGTTAAAAAGATGTATGTACAGTTGGGCGATCAAGTTAAGCAAGGTCAACTTATCGCGCAAATTGACTCAACAACCCAAGAAAACAGCTTAAAAACGTCTGATGCAAATATTAAAAATTTAGAAGCACAGCGCCTTCAGCAAGTTGCTTCTTTAAATGAAAAACAACTTGAATACCGCCGTCAGCAACAAATGTATGCGCAAGATGCAACACCGCGTGCAGATTTAGAATCGGCTGAAGCAAGCTATAAAACAGCTCAGGCGCAAATTAAAGCATTAGATGCACAAATCGAATCTGCAAAAGTGACAAAATCTACGGCTCAAACCAATATTGGTTATACACGTATTGTTGCTCCAACTGATGGTACGGTTGTCGCGATTGTGACCGAAGAAGGCCAAACCGTAAACGCAAACCAAAGCGCGCCAACAATTGTCAAAATTGCAAAATTACAAAACATGACGATTAAGGCGCAAGTCAGTGAAGCTGACATTATGAAAGTTGAAAAAGGACAACAGGTTTACTTTACAACTCTAGGTGATGAAACCAAGCGCTATGCAACATTACGTCAAATTGAACCAGCCCCTGACTCAATTTCGAGCGAATCGACCAGTACAACAAGCTCAACTACCAGTTCGGCGGTTTACTATAATGCGTTATTCGATGTGCCAAATACCGATGGTAAATTGCGTATTGATATGACCGCACAAGTTTATATCGTATTAAATTCAGCTAAAAATGCTCTACTTGTTCCATCATCAGCATTAAGTTCTAAACAATTTTCTGGTCAAAGAAAATCAGGTCAGTCATCTGAGAAAGCAAGTTCTACCCCAAGTACAGAACGCAAAAATCAAGGTAATGGTGCTCGTTTAGAACGCTTAAATTTAACTGCTGAACAAAAACAACTGGTTGAACAAGGTAAATTAACGTTAAGTGTTGTACGCGTATTACAAGCTGATGGCACAACTAAACCAACTCAAATTTTGGTTGGCATTAACAACCGTGTAAATGCGCAAGTTCTTGCGGGCTTAAAACAAGGTGATCAAGTTGTCATTGCTGATAGTGCAGATACTTCTGCTGCATCAGCAAATAGTAGTAATAACCGTCGCCGTAGTGGCCCAATGGGAATGTAAGCATGACAAAACAAGCTTTGCTTGAAGTCAGCAATCTAGTCCGGGAAT
Source organism: Acinetobacter lactucae (assembly GCF_013344765.1). Taxonomy (GTDB): domain Bacteria; phylum Pseudomonadota; class Gammaproteobacteria; order Pseudomonadales; family Moraxellaceae; genus Acinetobacter; species Acinetobacter lactucae_A. The sequence goes on along the minus strand of NZ_JABVBF010000003.1, from coordinate 51,585 downwards.
TCCCTGCTGGCGAAAGCACGATACAAATTTTAAAAGGTATTGACCTGACCATTTATGAAGGTGAACTGGTTGCCATTGTCGGCCAGTCGGGTTCTGGTAAATCGACCCTCATGAATATTCTGGGTTGTTTGGACCGACCTACGAGTGGTAGTTACAAAGTTAATGGACAAGAAACAGGTAAACTTGAGCCAGATCAGCTGGCTCGACTACGCCGTGAATATTTTGGTTTTATTTTCCAGCGCTATCACTTACTGGGCGACTTATCTGCCGAAGGTAACGTAGAAGTTCCAGCTGTTTATGCTGGTGTTACGCCTTCTGAGCGTAAACAACGTGCAACCGCTCTACTGACTGAATTAGGGTTGGGCACAAAAACACTCAATAGACCAAGCCAACTTTCTGGTGGTCAGCAGCAACGTGTTTCTATTGCCCGTGCGCTGATGAATGGCGGTGACGTTATTCTAGCAGATGAACCAACAGGGGCGCTTGACTCTCATAGTGGTGTTGAGGTGATGCGTATTTTGCGTGAACTCAATGCCGCAGGTCACACTATTATTTTAGTCACCCACGATATGCAAGTTGCAAAAAATGCGACTCGTATTATTGAGATTAGTGACGGAGAGATTATTAGTGACCGTGCTAATGTTCCAGATCAAGCAGCCGAACCAATCAAGACTGATCCTGATGCCGCTCCTGCTTTACAAGGTAAACAGAAGAAAGGCAAAAGTATTTCTGCATGGCGGTCTACTTTAGACCGTTTATCTGAAGCCTTCCAAATGGCTTTACTGTCTATGAATGCCCATCGCATGCGTACTTTTTTAACCATGCTTGGGATCATTATTGGTATTGCTTCTGTTGTTACGGTGGTCGCTCTAGGCAAAGGCTCTCAACAACAAATTTTAAGCAATATTAGTAGTCTCGGAACAAATACGATTACCGTGTTCCAAGGCCGTGGTTTTGGTGACAACTCAAAAACTGCAAGTTTTAAGACTTTGGTTCCTGCCGATGCTGATGCGTTAATGACTCAACCTTATGTCAGTGCAGTCAGTCCAATGGTCAGTACATCCAAAACCATGCGGTACCAACAAAATGAAGCAAACGCGACCATTAATGGTGTGAGTAACGATTATTTCGATGTAAAAGGTTTGGTCTTTAAAGATGGACAAACTTTTGACCAGCGAAGTGTTCGTGATCGCTCACAAGATGTAGTCATTGATACCAATACTCAAAAACAATTTTTTAGTGACGGTACCAACCCAATCGGTCAAGTGGTACTGCTCGGTAGTGTACCTGCTCGTATTATTGGTGTGGTAGAACCGCAAACAAGCGGTATGGGCTCAGATGACACTCTAAATGTCTATATGCCTTATACAACCGTAATGAGCCGTATGTTAGGACAATCTAATGTACGTAATATCGTGGTTCGTATTAATGACATATATTCAACTGCTGCCGCAGAAAATGCGATTGTAAATCTATTAACCCAGCGACATGGTGCACAAGATATTTTCACTATGAACAGTGACAGTATCCGTCAAACCATTGAGAAAACAACCAGTACAATGACGCTTCTGGTTTCAGCAATTGCCGTAATTTCTTTGGTTGTTGGTGGTATCGGGGTGATGAATATTATGTTGGTTTCGGTGACCGAACGTACTCAAGAAATTGGTGTACGTATGGCCGTAGGTGCTCGTCAAAGTGATATTTTGCAGCAATTCCTGATTGAAGCAATTTTGGTATGTTTAATTGGTGGTGTGCTTGGCGTCTTACTGTCGCTTGGCCTTGGACAACTTATTAATAAATTTGCTGGCGGTAACTTTAGCGTGGCTTATTCAAGCACATCAATTATTGCAGCATTTGTCTGTTCAACACTGATTGGTGTCGTATTCGGTTTCTTACCTGCCAAGAATGCCGCGAAACTTGACCCTGTTGCCGCACTATCTCGAGAATAAGGAAAATTGCATGTCTTTCTCAATGACTAAACTCAGCACAGCACTTCTTCTCACAGGTTCTCTTGTAGGATGTGCAGCTGTAGTAAAAACACCTTATGAAACGCCTGCAGTACAAGTTCCGGGTAGTTTTCAATATGACACAGCAAAATCAAAAAGCATGTCTGCCGATCAATATTCTGACCGTTGGTGGACGCTTTTTAACGATGCGCAGCTTAATCAACTTATAAGCAATGTATTAGAACGTAATAGTGATTTAGCAGTTGCAGGTATTGCCTTAAAGCAAGCCCGTCTACAAGCTGATTTAACCGCTAATAAGCAAGGCTTACGAACCAGCTCTAGTGTATCTACAGGCCATTCTTTCGATTTAAATTCGGGAGATGACAGCGCTAAAGGTCTTTCAATGAGTGCAGGTGTAAGCTATGAGCTTGATTTGTTTGGCAAGCTTGCACGTCAAACTGAAGCAAGTAAATGGGAAGCCTTAGCAACTGAACAAGATTTACAAGCTACTGGACAAAGCTTAATTGCAACCACTGCCAAACTCTATTGGCAACTGGGTTATTTAAATGAACGTTATGCGACTGCTCAGCAAAGCCTAGTAACCTCTCAAAAGCTTTATGACTTGGTTCAGATTCAATATAAAGCTGGTGCCGTTTCAGGCGTAGATCTGACTCAAGCAGAACAATCGGTACAAAGCCAGAAAGCAAGCTTAAGCCAAATTGAGCAACAACTGGTTGAAACACGCACAGCCATCGCAGTGTTATTGCATGAACCATTGCAACAATTAAACATTCAAGAGCCAAAGCGTTTACCACGCACCGCTCTACCTGCAATTGGCGCAGGCTTACCTGCCGATATTTTATCGCGCCGTCCTGATTTGCAAGCAAGTGAGCTACGCTTAAGAAAAGCATTAGCGACTAAAGATGCAACCAAAGCAAGCTACTACCCTTCGATTAGCTTAACCAGCAGTTTAGGTTCAAGCAGCACATCGTTAACAGAGTTATTACGTAACCCTGCTCTAACTTTAGGTGCAAGTTTAAGCTTACCATTTTTGCAATATAACGATATGAAAAAAGATATCGCGATTAGCAATCTGGATTATGAAAAAGCGATTATTCAATATCGCCAAACGCTTTATCAGGCTTTTGCTGATGTCGAAAATGCTTTATCGAGTCGTACCGAACTCGACAAACAAGTAGCGCTACAAGAGCGTAATGTTGAACTTGCAGAAAAAACCGAACGTTTAACTGAAGTCCGCTACCGTTATGGTGCTGTTGCATTAAAAACACTTCTTGATGCACAGCAAACCACTCGTACTGCGCGCTTAAGCCTCGTTGAAACGAAGCAAAGCCAATACAATGCTTATGTCACCCTCATGCAAGCTTTAGGTGGTTCCCCTGTAAAAGAACTGCCTCAATAACTTGTACCAATTAAAAAAGCCGTAGTCCTTCAACTACGGCTTTTTTTATGGCTGAATAAATTTTAAAACTTATTCATCATCCATCATAGATTGGCTCATACCTACAGTATTGAAACCAGCATCTACATATAGAATTTCACCAGTAATACCTGAAGCCCAAGGTGAGCATAGGAATAACGCTGCATTACCTACTTCTTCAATGGTTACGTTACGTTTTAATGGCGCAACTTTTTCATTGGCATCTAACATTTTACGGAAAGATTTAATACCAGAAGCAGCTAAAGTACGGATTGGGCCCGCAGAAATCGCGTTTACACGGATACCATCAACACCAAGGCTTGATGCCAAGTAACGAACACCAGCTTCTAAAGAAGCTTTTGCCATACCCATAACGTTATAGTTAGGCATAACGCGCTCAGAACCTTGGTAAGTCAAAGTCAATAAACACCCTTGGCGAGCTTGTAATAAAGGTTTTGCAGCACGAGCCATTGCAATAAAGCTGTATGCACTGATGTCATGAGCAACTTTAAAACCGTCACGGTCAGTCACGTCAGTGAAGTCACCATCAAGCGTGTGTGCAGGTGCAAAGCCAATTGAGTGTACAACACCGTCTACACCATCCCAATGTTTTGCAAGTTCTGCAAATGCATTATCAATTTCAGCATCAACAGCAACATCACATGGAAACACAAGCTTAGAACCGAATTGCTCAGCAAATTCATCCACACGTTTTTTTAATTTTTCGTTTGGATAAGTAAACGCAAGCTCTGCACCTTCACGGTGTAATGCTTGTGCAATACCAAAAGCAATTGATAATTTACTAGCAACGCCTGCAATCAAAAAGCGCTTACCTGCTAAAAGTCCTTGTGTCATGCCGATCTCACTCAAAACAATTTCAAGCATAATGCCAATATTCGGCGGTTTTCGAAATTGCATAATGCATCTTTTTTCAAAAATCGCACGAAAAAAAATCGCTCCTGGTGAGGAGCGACTTCTAGATGAATTCAATCTTAGTCGTCAGACAGTAAGCCCAGTAAACGTAAGAAAGAAATATACATCCATACTAAAGTTGCAAGTAATGCGATACCACACAACCATTCCATGAATTTTGGTGCACGATATGCTGCATTAGTTTCGATTAAATCAAAATCTAAAATCAGGTTAAGTGAAGCAATGACTGCGACGAATGCAGCAAAACCAGTGCCTAACCAGTTACTTTCAAAAATATAAGGAACACTTGAACCAAATGCTAAACGCATGACCATCTGCACAATAAATACAATAAAGATTGCCAAAGATGCAGAGATTACAACTGACTTGAACTTTTCAGTTGCGCGGATAATTTGGAATTTATATAAACCAAACATCACCAAAGTGGTGACAAAGGTTGCTAATAAAGCCTGAAGTGGAACACCTGGGTATTTCAACTGGAAAGTAAACGAAATACCACCTAAAAAAGCCCCTTCAAATAAGGCATACGGAATTGCCAATGTTGGCGCGGTCGTTGGTTTAAAGGTTGTAATTAAAGCTAAAACCAAGCCACCAATTGCACCCACAATTGAGGCCGCGTAAGCAATACCAACATTTGCAGTAAAGGCTGCATAGAAAAATAAAGCGACACCCACCGCAGCTGCAATGACTGTCAACATAACAGATTTTTGAATCGCACCTTGCACAGTCATCGGTTGACTATAATCACTGACCGTTTCAACGCGCGTCAGTATCGGGTTATTACTTTGCATAAATGCTCTCTTTTTATAATAAAAATTTAAAACATCATTTTAAGCAAAATGAATATGAAAGCCAAATCAGGCGATCGGCATTATTGTAACAATGTCCTTTAAGTAATAAAAAAGGAGGCATGAGCCTCCCTTTCATATCACGTCTACAACGTAATCAATCTTTACCATCAGTATTCATAATAAAGAAATATTCGCGGTAGTATTTCAACTCTGAAATTGAGTCACGAATATCATCCATTGCCAAATGAGATGCATTCTTTTTCAGACCACTCATAATTTCAGGGCGCCAGCGTTTTGAAAGCTCTTTTACCGTAGATACATCAAGATTACGATAGTGGAAATACTGCTCAAGTTCAGGCATAAGGCGGTGTAAGAAACGGCGATCCTGACAAATTGAGTTACCGCACATTGGTGAAACTTTTGGATTCACCCATTTTTTTAGGAATTCTAAAGTTTGTAACTCAGCATCACGAGCTGTTAATTTACTGCGACGAACTCGTTCAATCAGACCAGACTGCCCATGTTGACGAGTGTTCCATTCATCCATTGCATTTAAAATACGATCAGGTTGATGAATAGCCAAAACTGGACCTTCGGCAAGTACATTTAAATGATCATCTGTAATAATTGTTGCGATTTCAATAATTTGGTCATTATCGGTATCTAATCCGGTCATTTCCAGATCAATCCAAATTAATCGTGTATTTAAAGTACTGCTCATGAATGTACGTTCTAAAATGCCGTAAAAACATCAATAGTAGCAAATTTCTTGCTTCCGCGCTGTAATTCTATAGCTGCTTCATGCTATTTTTGCGGTCTTCAAACAATGGTTTTTTTGGGATATGAATGGCTTTAATTCGTAAGCGTCGTTTAACTGAACAGCAGCAACGTCGTATTGAAAAACAGCATAAAACTCGCCAAGAAGAGATCGATACTTCACAGGATCTAGATGGACTCGTTGTACAACACTATGGCCGTCAACTTGAAGTACAAGCCCTCTCTGTACCTGAGCATCACCCAGAAAAACCACAAGTTGCCGAAGGAGAACCAGAACCATTCTGGAAGCCGATCGAGCTCAATAGTGTTTGGCGTTGCCATACTCGAACTAATCTTGAGTTACTTGTAACTGGTGACCGAGTTAAATGGCAGGCAGACCCAAATACGGGTCTAGGCATTATTACAGCCATTCACCCACGTACATCTTTACTTACCCGCCCTGACCGCTATCACAAAGTTAAACCAGTGGCCGCGAATATCAGTTTGATTGTGATTGTATTTTCACCGCTTCCTGAACCAGCTCCAACGTTAATTGATCGATATTTAGTTGCTTGTGCAGACGCTAACATTCCTGCTCTTTTGGTCCTCAATAAGTCTGATTTACTCACTGAAAATGACCCTATTCTTACCCTATTAGAAGAATATAAAACCTTGGGTTATGAGGTGATGATTTGTCAGTCGAAGAAGGGAGATATCTCGGCTTTATCTGAGCGTTTAGATGGTGAAACCGTAGCATTTGTAGGGCAATCAGGCGTAGGAAAAAGCTCTTTAATTAATGTGCTCATTCCAGATGCAGAGCAAAAAACCAATGTTATTTCTGAAAACTCTGCACTTGGACAACACACGACAACCTCTACGCGCTTAATCAACTTCGGTAAAAATGGTGCCTTAATTGATTCTCCGGGAATTCGTGAGTTTGGGCTTTGGCATCTCGATTTAGAAAAAATTCGTATGGGCTTTCCAGACATTGCAGCCCATCTAGGATCTTGCCAATTCCGTAATTGCACTCACACTCATGAAAAGAATTGTGGGCTTAAACAGGCCGTTGAAGCGGGTGAAATTTTGCCACGACGTTTAGATAGCTTTTTGCGTTTAATCGATGAGATTCAAGAAGCGCAGCAAAAAAACTGATTTTCTGCCCTATTTGCCCTTGAAGTGGTGATTTTGATCACCATCTATATACGCTATACTCTAGGTCAATTTTGTTTTTTAATTTTTTTAGGTGACTTGTGGAACGCTGGTTAGAGTTTATGGGGAATCACCCCATTTTGTTTGGTACGCTCGGAGTCTTGATCGTATTGTTCTTCATTTTTGAAGGTCAACGTAATGGTCGTAAAATTTCTCCACAGTCGCTTGGTATTTTAGTGAAAGCGAAAAATGCTCTTTTGATTGACTTACGCGATAGCAAAGATTTCCGCGAAGGTCACATTAGTGGCAGTCGCAATATTCCGTATAGCCAAATCGCAAGTCATGCTGACGAATTAAAAGCAAGTGACCGTCCACTGGTATTTATTTGCAACTTGGGGCAAGTTGCTGGAAGTGCTTTGCAAAAAGTTGCTCACCACGATAGCTATCGTCTTGATGGTGGTATTAGCAACTGGAAAGCACAAGGCTTACCTCTTGTTAAAAGCAAACCAAAAGCTTAAGGAGAATTATCATGGCTGCAAATGTCATTGTTTACTCAACTTCTGTATGCCCGTATTGTGTTCGTGCTAAACAGTTACTTGAGCGTAAAGGTGTTGCTTATAAAGAAGTAAATCTTTCTGTTGAAGCACCAGAAGTACGTGTTGAATTAATGCAACGCACAAATCATCGTACTGTCCCACAAATTTTCATTAACGATCAGTTTATCGGTGGTTTTGACCAACTTTATGCTTTAGAGCGTGAAGGTAAACTCGACGAATTATTGGCTTAACATCGCATCCATATTAAGGAAAAAACAATGAGCGAAGAACAACAAGTTCAACCACAATTAGCTTTAGAGCGTATTTATACAAAAGATATTTCTTTTGAGGTTCCTGGGGCGCAGGTTTTTACTAAACAATGGCAACCTGAACTTAATATCAATCTTTCTTCTGCTGCAGAAAAGATTGACCCAACTCACTTTGAAGTTTCTTTAAAAGTTGTGGTACAAGCCGATAACGACAACGAAACAGCGTTCATTGTAGATGTAACTCAATCAGGTATTTTCTTGATCGACAACATTGAAGAAGAGCGTTTACCTTATATTTTAGGCGCATACTGCCCAAATATTTTGTTCCCGTTCTTACGTGAAGCTGTAAATGATTTAGTAACTAAAGGTAGCTTCCCACAGTTACTTCTTACTCCAATCAACTTTGATGCAGAGTTTGAAGCGAATATGCAACGTGCTCAAGCTGCTGCTGTTGAAGGTCAAGCTTAATTTTTTAGCTTCTCCTTTTAATAAAAAAACCGCGTATTACGCGGTTTTTTTATGTGCGCTATTAAAATTATTAAAGATCAAGTGAGTGAAGCTGAATAGATGGAAACTGGAAGCCACGGCAAGATAACTCTGAACGCCATGCAACGGTTAATATCATATTGCCAACAATAAAATTCTGATAAGCAAATGTCCCATTAAGTGGATGAGAACAGATTCCACCATGATCGGTAGGATGTGCCTGAGTATTTAACGTATTTAAATCTAAACGTATGCCTAATCCTGAAGCTTTTAAAACAGCTTCTTTCGTGGTCCAGACTTTGAACCAATATTCTCTATCTTGTTCTAAGCTTAGCCATGTTTTATATTCATCGGGATGAAAGGCATGTTTTGCTAGAGCATCTAGGCGTACATTCCGATCAAGTTCCTCAACATCCACACCAATATCTTTAACATGTTCGCTCATGGCTAAAGCGTAGTATTGTTGGCTATGTGAGTGATTAAAATGCAAAGTGTGATTCAACAAATAAGGTTTACCATGTTTATACTTGGCAAACTCCAATTCCATTGAATTGATTTGTAGTTTCTCTGCAATCAGTCTATTTCTGACACTCTGTATTTGTTGTTTTTTATAATGATTAAATGAACGGAAGTCTGGAAAATCTTGTTTAGACTTTAAAAGAAGCTGAGATAATGCCTGTGTATAGACTTCAATTTTGCGCTTAGACATTATCTCGACCTTACTTAAAATTATTAGAATTTAACGACATCGCCTTTTAAAGCAACACCCGCCATCATGGTGCCTTTATAGCAATCGTAAGTTGTCGTACTCGTTGTTTCATTAGCTTTAAAATAGCTCACAATATTGGTCACGGCGTTTGCCCCTTGTGCTTTGGCATTGTTTTGCATTTGGATTAGTGCTGAACGCAAAACCCAGTCACAAGAAGTTGCTGCCGACTTACCAAAACCATTGGTCTTTTTATTCGTCACAGCATCTTTTTGAATAACTTTACCACCAGACTTTGTACCCTTTAAATAAAACTTTACCGAACCATCCAAAGTCCCATCTGCAACCGCACGGTCTACAGCTTCTTTAAAATTTAACTGATGTACTTCATCTCCAGCCTGAACAGTGGCAGTAAAACCCGCACTTAGCATTGCTACAAATAAAAGTTTTTTATTTAACATTGTTGTGTTCCTTATTGTTTAACACGTTTAAAAATAAGCGAAGTATTAATTCCGCCAAAAGCAAAGTTATTGCTCATAATAATGTCAGCATCCAAATTTCTCGGCTGCTGAACGATATAATCTAGTTCACCACATAGCGGGTCGATTTCATCTAGATTTAAAGTTGGAATAAAACGGCCACGATTCATCATTTCGATGCTTAACCAAGCTTCAATAGCCCCACACGCCCCCAGCGTATGTCCAAAATAACTCTTTAAAGAGCTGATTGGTTTATAGCCTAAAACTTTTGCAGTGGCTTGGCTCTCTGCCACATCGCCCTGATCAGTTGAGGTACCATGCGCGTTTACATAGGCAATGTCTTTAGCCTCTACAGATGCATCTTTAAGCGCTAACTCCATACAGCGCCCCATCATTTCTGATTCAGGACGAGTTACATGTTGACCATCGGTATTGCTACCATAGCCAATCACTTCTGCATAAATATGAGCACCTCGTGCTTTGGCATGTTCATATTCTTCGAGAATTAAACACCCTGCCCCTTCACCAATCACTAATCCATCTCGTTTAGCATCAAATGGTCGTGGTGTTTTTTCAGGTTGATCATTCATTCCACTGGTCGCGAACAATACATCAAAAACCGCTGCACCTGCCGCACTGAGTTCCTCTGCACCACCCGCAATCATGACTTGTTGTTTGCCATATTTGATTGCTTCATAAGCTTGCCCAATTGCCATGGAACCAGAGGTACATGCACTTGAGGTAGGTAAAGTTAATCCTTTTAGACCAAAGTATACGGTCATGTTCACCGCACTGGTGTGGGCCATCATACGAATATAAGTGGTGGCATTAATCTTACTCATGCTCTGGTGAAGCAACATGCTTGCAAACTCACCCACGGCGTCTACGCTACCCGCAGAAGAACCAAAGGCAACACCCGCTTCGCCACTAGATAAAATTTTATGCCCAAGCAACCCAGCATTTTGTAAAGCAGTTTCGGCACAAACCACAGACATGAGCGCTACACGCCCCATCCCACGGGTAACCTTACGGTTAAAATGTTTTGGAACATGAAATGTTTCAACAGGCCCAGCAAGCTTGGTCCGAAGGTCAACATATTGCTCCCACTCCGGCATGTAGCGAATACCGCTTTTAGCAGCTTCAAATCGCGCAAAGATGTCATCGGCAGTTTCACCTAAAGAGGTAATGCCTGCCATTCCTGTCACAACTACACGTTTCATCAGATGAGTCCTCCATTTACAGAGATCACCTGTCGAGTTACATACGAGGCTTCATCTGAACACAAGAATTTCACTACGCTCGCCACTTCATCAACCTGTCCCATGCGCTGCAGCGGAATCATTTTAAGCGCATGTTCTTTGACTTCATCTGTCACCATTTCGGTTTCAATCAGTCCAGGGGCTACACAGTTCACAGTAATTTTTCGCTTCGCCAATTCGAGTGCCAAAGCCTTGGTCGCACCAATTAAACCTGCTTTTGCAGCACTGTAGTTGACCTGTCCACGATTACCCATAATTCCAGACACAGAAGATAAAGTGACAATACGGCCACCTTTGCGTAAGTGAATCATTGGCATGATAAGTGGTTTTAAAACATTATAGAAACCGTCTAAGGAAGTCGAAATTACTTCATCCCAATCTTGATCTGTTAACGCAGGAAAAGCACCATCATGAGTAAGACCTGCATTTAATACAACCCCATAAAAAGCGCCATGCTGCTCTACGTCTTGTTCTAGAATTTGTTGAACCGTCTGGCGCTCATTTACATCAAACATTAAATAATGGCTATTTTGACCTAAGGCTTGAATCTCTTGTACGACTTGCTCAGCCTCTGCCTGACGAGAACGTGCATGTACAGTTACATCAAAACCAGCCTTTGCCAGCTGTAATGCAATCGCTTTCCCAATTCCTCGGCTTGAACCCGTTACTAAAATTCGTCTTGTCACAATGTATTCCTAATTCTTTGTGGTTATTCAAATGGTGTTTCTGTAGGTTCAAATACACTTAACGTTGCCTGAATGCAGTGCTCAGCATATTGAATTTCACAGGAAAATTGCCCAAGTCCTTCATGAAAATATTGTTGCTCTATTTGGATAATCAATCGTGAACCTAAGGAGAAATAAGGGATGGGTAAATTTAATTTACGTGTTCCCAATAAAAAACCGACTTTTGGTGCTTGTTTTGACTGCTGACCTTGCCAGCCTGAATAAGCACTAATTGTTTGTGCCATAATTTCAATGCTTGCCCATGTCGGCAATCCTTCCGCTTCACAAAACATGAGCTCTGGTGTAATCGTGAGTTCTGCTTGTGCCCGCCCTTCAGCAACATCCGTTAAATGGTCAATAAATACCATCGGTTGCTCATGAGGAATATATTGAATTGCATCCAGTTTCATTAGGGCTTCACTCCAAAAACAAGACTAATATTACTTCCCCCAAAAGCGAAAGAATTACTCATGACATAACGAATGGGCTGTGTTAACTCGGCTTCTTGCACATAGTTTTGGTCGACCAAATCTGGATCAAGCTCAACATTTTGATGTAAAGGCAACCAGCTTTGATCCTTTAGAACCTGTTCACAAATGAAAGCTTCTATGGCACCCGCTGCACCGAGACAATGTCCAGTTTTATGTTTTGTACTACTTAAAGCAACTTGGTAATCACCAAAAACTTGTCTTACAGCCTTAATTTCCATTGCGTCATTTTGTGGAGTTGCTGTCCCATGCAAGTTGATATAACCCACCTCTTGAGCGGAAATATGTGCCATATCTAATGCACGTTGCATAGCTAAAGTGGCACCTTTACCTTCAGGGTGCGGAGCTGAAATGTGCCATGCATCCATGGACTCACCCGCCCCCATTAACATGACTGGTGCTTGTTCTTTACTCATCACAAAAAACGCAGCAGCTTCACCAATATTAATACCATCACGGCTTACACCGCAGGGTTGGCAAATATGTCCAGATAAACTTTCTAGACTATTAAACCCATTTAGGGTCAACTTACACAAGGTATCGACGCCACCAACCAGCACAACATCTGCTAAGTCTGCGTGAAGTAATCTCTGTCCTGCGGCTAATGCTTTAGCGCTTGAAGAACAAGCTGTTGAAATCGTATATGCAGGCCCTTCCCATCCTAAGTACTGCTGCAATGCTTTCGCTAAACAGCTCATTTCTTGAGGATAGTGAGATATTGATAGATCGATTTGCCCTTGAAAATACTGCTTAAGTAATAATTCATTATCTGCAATACCAGAAGTAGAGGTGCCTACCACAATGGCTAAACGTTTATTTTCAAAGGAAGCACTATAAGCTTTTAACTCTGTTTCAATTTTAGATAATGCGGTTAAGGCAAAACGTAGATTACGTGAATCTACAGACCGCAAAGCATCAGGTACGCTCGAACATAATGGATGCGTATATTGTCCCACCCAAACATCACGATCAGCGATTAAATCATCTCGCAAACTCAAGGTTTGCTGCGGCTGTTGTAATGCCTGTTTAATTTGATTAAGTTCGCAACCTAATGCAGATAAACCAACACTAAATTGTATGCCTACTGCCATTGGAGCTGCATTTTCTGAAGGTAAATGTTTCATGGCGTAGGACTTTCTTCTGTCTGTAAAGTGTTCTCAATCGAACTCAGCATCATGGCATAAGGAACTTGTTCATTAATCAATTCAATGCTTCCTTGCTCCTGTTTAAGCTGCAACACAGGTTGCTTTTCAATATAAACAACCTGCTTGTCTACTTGTTGTTTCATCTCTACAGCTTGCTGCCCTAAATGCGAAAACTGAGGGTATGTCGCAAACAAAAGGTCACGCACTACAAACTCAAAAGGCAATAAACGCATTTGATCAATACGTTGTTCAACATGAACCCGATGCCCATCAAACTGTAACTTAAATAATTGTTGACCTGTCAGGCTCAAAGCAACCATATCTAGTACAGCGCCCTTTTGCTGTTGATATAACAAGAAGCTAAAACTTTGCTGCTTCCACTGAACTTCAACCTGATCTTGCCTTTGATAAGTCTGAGCCTGCCATAGTGGACTTTGCAATCCTTTGGCATGTGGCATGACCTGACAACCATTTAAAAATATAAAGCTACTGAGTAATATCGTTGCCCATTTGCGTTGCATGGTTATCCCTCAAGTACCTGTTCTTGCGCCAAGCCTTCACGACAATATTCTGCCAAAGTGCTGAGTCTACGTTTGGCATTTTTATGGATCGGGTTTTGTTCATCCCACGCATAACCTGCCAATAATGAAGAAATCATACGGCGAATGCCTTCATTCTGATTTTGCGAGAACACCACATCTTGGAACTCGCCTTCGTACCATGACTCAACATAGGCACGAAATACTTGAATGCCACGGCGTAATGGTTTTTCATATTCTTCTAACCAGTCGACTTGCTGACCTTGTAAAACTCGTTCAACCAAAGGAACAGCCAAACTTGAAGATTTAAGAGCAATCGTCACACCTGATGAAAAAACTGGATCAAGAAATTCACCCGCATTACCTAATAGCGCATAGTTGCGGTCTGCCAAGCGTTTTACATTCGCTGAGTAGCCTACCAAGGTCCGCACTGGTGTATCAAACTTTGCATGGCGCAAGACATGTGACAAGCTTGGTTCATCGGCTAAAATGCGTTTCAACATTGCTTTAGGTTCATTATCTTCAGCATTTTCGACAGTGTATTTGTCAAAAAAGTCTTGTTCTGCAACGACACCGAAAGAAGCTCGTCCATCTGCAAATGGAATCAGCCAATACCATGCACGATGATCTTTTTCATGGACAGTAATTAAAATTTTATTACGGTCAAACTCTGGGTCATCTGTAATTCCGTCTTCAATATGGGTAAACAACGCACGTCGTACCGGAAAATTTGATGGGCTCTCTAAATCTAATAACTTTGGCAAAATTCGCCCAAAGCCACTCGCATCTAACAAAAATTTAGTTTGAATCTGATAACGCTGTTGTTCTTCATCAATTACTGTAAGTACAGGCTGTTCAGATGCAACATCAACATCTAAAACCTCATGCCCAAAGCGTATATCAGCACCATAAGCTTGAGCCTGTTTTGCTAGCAAATTGTCAAAATCTGCACGGCGAACTTGCCAAGTTGTGCCCGGACCATCGGTAAATTTTTCTGTAAAGTCATAAAAACTACGCTGTTTGCCACGTAGAAAAGCTGCCCCATTTTTAAATTGAAAAGCATATTGCTCAACATGCTCACTGACTGTTTCTAATAAACCAGCCTCTTCTAAAAATGCCATAGATTGTGGTAACAATGATTCACCAATCGAAAAACGAGGGAAATGCTGTTTTTCAATGACCGTAACGGTATAGCCCTTTTTTCGAAGAAGTGCAGCAGCAGAACTACCTGATGGCCCAGCCCCAATAATCACGACGTCAATTTTTTCTATAGTGCGCATAGCACAACTTCCTTTTTAATTTATTCAAATTATGAATGGTCTTGTAAATTTACAATATGTTTTTCATCTGCAGGGGTTAACAAAGTTGCATAGATAAACGAGAAAATAACCCCGAATAAAACCGTTAAACCAAAACAATGAATTGCGTAAGTATGGCTAAATGAAAGTAATCCAAAGCCAAGTAAGGTCGACATCATACATAAAAATAATGCCATTCCAACTACTTGTGGATGATCATGTCCATGTCGGTAGAAAATTGCATAGTCGACACCAATCCCAATAATCAGGAAAGTCGCCATAATACTAAATAGGTTAATCTCGACACCTAACCATGCCTGAACAGCAAAAGTGCTTAGTAAAGCCAAGCTGACTGGCAAGACCAAAGGTACAATCGAACTTAATCCATAAATAAGCGCTAAACCAACTGCCAGACCAATTAAGGCATAAATCAGAAGATGTTGAGCCTGCACTCGATGTTCAGCAAACATTTGCGACATTTCGGTAACCGGTTGCTGAAAATGTATGTGATCATTCTGAAGCTGCTTTAATGCCTCAGGCTGTTTTGCCCCTGTCACCATGACTAATCGCTCATTGGCTTGAGGTTGTAAAAAAGCTAAAGGATGATCTTTAAATACCGAAAAATCTAATAGTGGTTGTGTTGCCAGTTGCTGTTGCCACTGTAAAACATCTGTGACATTTAGCCCCATACTTTGGGCATATTGCTGCAAAGTCGCTTTTGGAATATTTGTTAATAGTTGTAGATTGTTTTGCTGCTCTGCCAATGGTGGAACCCATTGTCCCAAAGCTTGAAATGCACTGATTTTTCCTTTTGCTTGCAACTGTTGTAATTGCCCAATCAGTTGCTGCTCTTGTTGCTGCATTTCATTTGCAGAGGCCGCTCGTACTACAAAATAATCACTGCTTTGTTGCTGGCCAAATTGCTCACGAACAGCTTGGTCTTGCTGCTTTAACCTCGCGTCCATACCTTGTAAGTTACGAATATCATCATTACTTTTAAGATAGAAAAGACTAACTGTACCTACTGCTAAAATGATTGCAATCAAGCTATAACGTATCTTGGCACGCTGTTGAAACCATAACCGTGCTTGTCCAATCCACGACAGTGCTTTTATTGCTGGCTGGGCATTGAGTGCAGGTAATCTTGGTAATAGCAGTACACTACTGATCCACGCCGCAGTTAATCCTACAATTGAAAAGACCGCAATCTGCTTGAACCCAGGAAACGGAGTAAAACTCAAAAAGATGTAAGCAACCAATGTGGTCATTAAGCCCATAAACAAACTTGGTAATAGCGGTTTTAAAATTTGAAAACCACCAAGCTTTCTATGCTGCGATTGCATCGCCATAAAATAAAATGAAAAGTCGACACAGACACCAATCAGACTTGCACCAAAGACCAATGTCATCAGGTGAATTTCACCAAACACCCAATGTGTGACCGCAAACGCCACAAAGCTTCCAGTCGAAACTGCAATAAACTCGGTTGCCAAAGGTCGCAGTGAGCGAAAGCCGAACCAAACCAGAAAAATTAAGCCCAGTGTCGAGCCAACACCAATTGTTGAGATTTCCTGCTTAGCCGATTGCGTCCCAAAATTTGAAAATAAAATAGTTCCAGTCCAATGAGATTTTAATCCCATTGCCGCTAGCTTTTGCTTAGTTTGTTCAATCCAAGTAGAGGTCTGTTCTTGGTAATCAATATTGTATGGACTTTGCGTTAGCTGTAATACGAAAAGCCGAGAAATGCCTTGTTCATGATGAATTGTGGCAAAGCCCTGCTCCATTTCAATATCTTGCTGTGACGGGGTTGCCAACTGCATGGCATAACGAGGGAACAATAATAGCGGATCTTGCTTAAGTGACTCAGCAGTGACAGGCATACCTGGACTCATCATCTGCATCAGACTTTGTTCAGTCAGCGCAGCATAATCCTTTTTTTGCAATAAGGCTTGATCTTGAGCACTCAACAATCCTGCGCGATGTTGATACAACTGTTTTGCAAATTGATCAAAATCAAGTTGTGGCTTCAGCGGTTGCCACAACTGGCTTTGCTTGGCCTGCGCTGTTAAGAAATGAGTCGCTTGTTGTATCGCAGCTTCATCTTTGGCATCTACCACCACAAATACTTTATTGTTGAGTTGCTCATTCATGTACTGCTGAGTACGTGCAAGTTCTGGGTCTTGCTGAACTTTAGGCAATAACGCAAAAATATTGGTTTGAATATGAATATCTTTATTCAGCCACGTCACGCCAAGCCCCACAGCAACCAATAGCAGAGCAATTAACCAAAGCGCGGTGAACTTATTTTGCCAGTTGGAAAATCGCATGCTCAGCAGCCGTTAGAGTCGTCGGTTGAGAAGTCTGGTGACTAAAGCGA
This sequence comes from Acinetobacter lactucae, assembly GCF_013344765.1. Taxonomy (GTDB): domain Bacteria; phylum Pseudomonadota; class Gammaproteobacteria; order Pseudomonadales; family Moraxellaceae; genus Acinetobacter; species Acinetobacter lactucae_A. The sequence goes on along the minus strand of NZ_JABVBF010000003.1, from coordinate 34,265 downwards.
ATGGTCGTTAAATTATTCGCTTTCTCGGTAATCACGATTTGGTTAACGTACTGTTGACCTTGAGCATCAACACGCACAAATAACTTTTTAAACAAGCTACTTTTCGGAGTTAAGCTCATGCTCCAACCCGCTGGACTATAATTCGCACTTACCACATTAAAATTCTTTGCTAAAGCCTGTTCATTACCAGACATGAGCTGTAAGAATAAAGTCGCGACCGAACTATATGGCGATTGATCAACTTGTATTTGGCTAAATGTACGCTGAGTTTTCTGTACCAATTTGGTTGGGGTAACAATCAAATCTGCTTGCACAGGTCGTTTGATTTGCCACGCTACACCATAAGATTTTGAGAACAACAAAGAGCCATTCGATACAAAAGTTTTATTCAACGACGGCAATTTTTTTTGCTGTTCAAAATCAGCACGAACCGTAGGAGACTGTGATAGTTGCTGAAAAATTTGAGTGATCTGTGTGGGCGCTGCATAGACCGCACTTAAACTGCTCATCCAAACAGCAGCACCTAAACCTAAAGTTTTGATGAATTGAGACATCACGCATTCCTCTTCGGTTGAAACTCAGACCATGCATTCAAGCGATCAAACAAAACCTGTGGCGATTGAAAACACATTTCACGGGCTTCAATATTCACCGCAACCTGTGTGGTATAACCCTTGGTTAAACGTTTTCCTGACTCAGCATCAAAAATCAAATAATCAATTTTCAAACGGTTTTCCCATTCTTTTAAAATGGCCCGAACCCGAATCTTTTGTTCAAACTCGATACCGTATGCATAGCGAACATGGCTTTCAATCACAGGCCATGCATAGCCTGATTCTTTCATCTGCATATAGTTATAATGAAATTGATCGAGCAATTTACAGCGAGCAATCTCAAAATATTTTAAATAGTGTCCATGCCAAACCACATTCATGGTATCGACATCATGAAATGGAATTTCAATGATTACATCTGCATGCATTGGCTCACCTTATCCCATAAATTCTGGTTGATTAAACAATTCAAGTTGGTCTAAACGATCAACAATCTGTTGTAATTCGGTTTGTAATGGTCGGTCTTCTTCGACAAATGCAAAGCTTTGTAAGGTCCATTGCATAAATGCCTGCAATGTTGGACTTAACTGTGTAGTTAAACCTTTCAGATGAATCGCCTGCACACTCGCACAGCACAGCGCTGCAATGACTTGCTGTGTTAAGGTAATTACACGGCTCGCATCACGTGCAGCAATGGTACCCATGCTGACTTTGTCTTGGTTATGACATTCAGTTGAACGTGAAAAAATTGAAGCTGCCAAAGTGTTTTTCAAAGCTTCAGCCGTCCACGCCGATACTCCGATTTGTACCGCTTTAAAACCATGATTCAGTGGTAAACGTTCAGCCGTTGCGCCTGTTAAATTACGTGGTAAACCATGATTCATTTTATGGTCGACTAGCTGTGCAATTTGTCTGTCCATCAAATCAGCAATATTGGCAATCATAATTTTCAAGCTATCCATTGCTTGTGCAATGTGTCCACCGTAAAAATGACCGCCATGCAATACACGCATACCGACTGGATCAATCAATGGATTGTCGTTACTTGAATTCAGTTCATTTTCAATAAACTGACGTAACCATACTTTTGAGTCTTCAAACACACCAATGATGTGTGGTGCACAGCGCAACGAATAACGATCTTGCAAGCGTGGACTTTGATGTGCTGTTTGTACTTCACTGTTCAGCCAGTCACGTAATTGCTTAGCAATCTGTTGCTGCCCTGGATGAGGTTTTTGTGCAAACAGGACTTCATCAAAATGACTAGGATTACCTTCCAAAGCCAATACATTTAGAGCAGTAATTAAAGTACTTGCAAGTGCAATTTGCTCTGCTTTTTTATAATTTAAACAAGCAATTGCTGTCATCACCGCTGTGCCGTTCATGAGTGCCAAACCTTCTTTAGGTCTGAGCGTTAAAGGCTGCATATTCTTATCAGTATAGATTTGAGCAACAGGAACAGTTTGTCCATTAACATAGACATCACGCTCACCGACTAAAGTTCCCGCAATATAAGACAACGGTGTTAAGTCGCCACTTGCCCCGACTGAACCTTCAGATGGAATGACTGGAATTACATTTTCATTCAGCAACCAAACCAAGCGCTCAAGTAGTGCTATCGACACGCCTGAATAACCGCGAGCCAATGAACATAAACGTGTCACAACTACTGCACGTGCAGTGATGACATCTAAATTTTCACCTAAACCACAACCATGAAAGCGTGAAAGATGCAGCGGTAGTTCATTAACCTGATGTAATGGCACTTCAACCAAACATGAGTCACCATAACCCGTGGTCACACCGTAGATAACCCCTTCTTCTTCAAGGAGCTGATCGAGAAAATCAGCACCTTTTTGAATCAGTTCACGCCACTCAGACGTTTCTGGTAAAGCAACCTGACATTCGCCTCTGGCTACAGAAACGACATCTTCAATACTCAGTGGTTGTTCACCTACGGTTAACACACGCATGTTATTTCGTCCAAAAATTATAAAAATTAAACCATTGATAAGGAGCACGTAGACAATGCTGTTCTAGTACGGCAACGTACGTTTTAGTGATGGTTTGCATACTTTCAATACGGTTAGCACGGGGTAAATTGATCTGTTCAGCAATTGAATGAATATGCACTTGAAACTGCTGCTGCACCCGATAGCAAAACACCGCAATAACAGGCACTTTGAGTAAGTTTGCTAAAATCCATGCACCCTGCGGGAAAGCTGCTGACTCTCCTAAAAAATCAACATGCTGTACACGATCTGACTGCACAGGAACTCGATCTGCCGCCACAATGACCCATTCACCTTGTTGCATCTTGTCTTGCAATAGCATGGCAGTTTCAATGCCCAGCTCATCAACTGATAAAAGACACACATCTGCCTTATCATTTATTTTTTTCAAAAACTCATTAAATTTTGTCGCGTGCTTTTGGTAAACCAGCACATTAATTTTCTGCGGATGCTCTGACTTAATTGCTCGAAGCAACTCAATATTGCCAAAGTGAGAGACAATAATCAGAGCACCTTTTTGATAATGCTGAGAGAAGTTTTCATGTCCAAAAACTTGCAGTTCCTGCTCGGGAATATTACCTAGCCAGCCCTCAATCTTATCTAGAATACATTCGCCAAATTGCATGAAATGCGCATAGCTATTTGTCCAATTTGGTTGATGGCTAAAGGGAGACTGCGATCCAGCAAAATGATGCAGTTTTTGCAAATAAAGTAAGGAGGCCTGCCTTGCTGCGACAGCAAATAACCAGTACCACATGATGACGAAGTACATCACAAGCTTGCATAACCAACGTCCACCAAAACGGTAAAACCACAACATCAGCATGAGGGGCAGCATCCCTCCTCGCTCTTTAATGTCGTTCCATTTTGGTGAAGCTGAATCTGTCATAATCAACCTTGCAGCTTTTGTTTTAATAGCTTCGGTAAGCGAATCAGCATCCCCATAAACAAGGTTGCATGCGCTTTACTTAGCCCTAAGTTATCTCGCCAAGCGTGAAAATGAGAAATACCCTGCTCTGGATAAACCACAGGCGTTGGTACATTAATAAAAGGGGTATTTTCCCATTTTAAACGTACTAAAATTTCACTATCAAAACCCATACGCGGCTGAAATTTAGCACTATTCAACACCTTTATCGTGCTCTCGAGCGGATATACGCGAAACCCGCACATGCTATCTTTAATTTCAAAAGATAAGCTATTTAACCAGACCCAAAAATGAGTAATGTAACGGCCATATAAGCGCTTTTTAGGAATAGAGGCATCAAAGTATGGCTGACCAATCACCATTGCATCAAGATGTTGCCGAGACTGCTCAATAAATTTTGGAATATCATCCCAGCAGTGTTGACCATCTGAATCGAGTTGTAATGCATGGCTTAAACCAAGCTCATAGGCTGCACGTAATCCCGTCATGACTGCCTGACCTTTACCCTTATTCACCTCATGCTCAATAAGATGAATTTGGGAATATTGCTCTGCCAACACTTTTAAAATTTGGCTACATGCATCATCACTGCCATCATTGACCAAAACAATCGGTAGATGAAAACTGTCCAAATACGAAATTAAATCTGCTAAATAATGTGGATGGTTATAAACCGGAACAACAAAGCCGTAATTGGTCTGCATTTTTAACCCTCTACTTCCGTTTGCAAAGCAAATAATAGTCGCCCTGAAGCCAGAATTTGTTCTGAATCACGTAGTTCAAAACTCACTTTATGCTCTTTTCGAGCAAGCTTGAGTTGCACCACAGCATACGGACGAATCAGGTTTTGAAATTTTAACTGCTCATATCCCTGACACCAGCTCAAATCAGACCAAATTGATTTAGCAAAATGTTGTAAAAAGCCTATTTGCCCAACCCCAGGATAAATCGGTTGTGTTGGGAAATGCCCTTTAAAACAAGCCAACTCAGGTGGAAATTCCAACTCCCAAATGTAGTCATCTGAATTTTGAGACTGTGACAGCACCACGGGTTGCAACATAGGCTTAAATAGAGTTTTCAAATAGTTTTTATTGAGTTTGGATTGAGTATTTTGTGGTAACTGACTTAAGAACCGCCACTGACGTGGAATCGCGATCGTTTCCAACCCGTCTTTCAACTGTTGTTTTAAATGGTTAACAAAAGCTGATTTACCCTGTTGCTGTAACTGTTCACGAGCTTTTTCTGTTAGAACGACAATACAACCCAACATTTGGCGTTGCTCATGTTCAAATACCAATACATGGCATTGCTTTACGACATCTAAAGCTTGGATGCTTTGCTCGATCGCATCTAGACTTAAACGCTTTTCTTCAAGCTTTACAATTCGATCTGTACGCCCCAGCAGCTTAAAGATCTGACATGTTGCATCTGTCCATGCCGCACCATCACCTGTGGTAATCCAATCATACTCAAAGGCGTGATTACTCTTGACCATAAGCTGTTGCTCTTCAATCCGAATAGCCACATTACTAAATGCAGTCCAAGTATCTTCATCTTTAGCACGATGGGCAATACCACCAGTTTCCGAACTTCCCAAAACTTCAATAATCGGACGGTTTAGTAAAGGGCGAACACCACTTTCTAGCTTGCCCCCAGAACTAAAGACCATCTGGCAGTGTTGTAAAACAACATCGGTTGTCCAACGTTTTAATAATGCAGGACTTGAGATCAAATAATTGCTTAATCCCAACGTTTCTAATTGTTTTTGAGCTTGTACCACATCTTCTGGGAATGCCATTTGAGGCACATAAAAACTTCGACCAGTAGCAAGTGGTAGCAGTAATTTAAACAGTAATCCATAAATATGTTGATGACTAACCGTTGCAATCGCGATTGCATGTTCATCAAAACTAAAGCTTTGACTCAACCCTTGGACTTCGTTGAGTAATTGTTTGAGTGTCCTTGGAATTTTTTTAGGTTCACCAGTTGAACCTGATGTATAAAAATAGAGTTGCGCCTGCTCTAAAAAAGCATCGTCTAAGGTTAAAGATGAAAGAACAACTTTTTCAGTATTTTGGCGCTTTAAAAAATAAATCTGCTGTGCTGCAAAATCTTGTTCTAGTTCACGTACTCGATTTGGTGGTAAAAGTACTTGTTTTTTCGCTAGCAAAGCAGCAAAGAATAAAACCAGAAATTCATAGCTATCTGCTTCCCATAAAGCCCAAGTTAGATTTTCTATTTGAGCAATTGCAGCAGCTTGTAAGGCCACATCCTGCCAAAAGTAATTAAAACTGGTCGAGTGCAGAGCACCGTCTATACAAAGTGGCTGAGCTGAATCGATGAATTTCTGAAAATGGCAATACATAGTTTTTAATTAATGATTTGAAGAATGTAAACGCTGATGTCGCTTACGCAAAATAAATTCACCAAGGAACAAAATGCCCATCAGCACATAAGAAATAAAGCCATTATAAATGACCCAAACCTGAGTTGAGGTAAAAAGCACAGTGCTTAACGCAATCAGTGCATTACAAAAAAAGAAAACACACCAAACTTTAGTGACCTGTCTGGTCCACTGTACGCCAGAAGCAGGTAAATCAGGTTCAATGAGTCGGGCAAAGCGCTCAATCATAGACGGCGGCTTAATGAGCGTCAGCGCAAAAATAATTAATGCACCTAAACTCATACCCACTGGATATAGCTTTAGCCAAGCATGGTCATGTGACAATAAACTCAGGCTACCGCAAACGATGGCAAAACCCGTTAATGGCCATAATAACGAGTTGCCTTTGCTAAAAAGTCTGATCGCACCTAACCCGATGAGTAAAGCACTCACCCAGACAAATTGGCCATGAGTCAAACTCCAGCCCACAATAAAGGGATACAGCACAAAAAGTGCCATCATTATCCCTTTAAGAATAAACTTCATTCAGCAGTCATATTCTGAATAACCGTCACCACATCAAGCACGGTTCTCACATTTTTAAAGTCTTCAGGCTTTACTTGCTTGCCTGTTAACTCTTTAATTTTTACAACTAAATCGACCGCATCAATACTGTCTACATCAAGATCAGAATAAAGGTTCGAATCGAGTTGAACAGTCTCTGGTTCAATCTCAAACAAATCTTCCATCCATTCGCGGAGTTTAGTTAGTACTTGCTCTTGAGATAACATCATCACGCTCCTTATGACTTCTGTTGTGCTTCAACTAAAGCAACCAAGCTCTGGATTGACTTAAAATGCTGTTTGGTTTCATCCGACTCTGCATTTAAATGAATGTTGTAACGCTTTTTCAAAGCCAGTCCCAACTCAAGTGCGTCAATTGAGTCCAATCCTAGACCTTCTCCAAATAATGGAGCTTCTATATCAATATCGGCAATAGTAATATCTTCTAGTGCTAGAACATCAATAATCATTTGCTTTAGTTCATCAGCAAGATTGCTCATTTCAAGATAACTCTTCTTCAAAAATTTTATAAAAACTACGACTTAACTGACGAACTTGTTTAGGTCCTACTGTTAAATCATCTAACAGATCTGATACTTGCACAGCATCTAATACCTTGACCTCGATATGAAATGGTTGAGATGGTACGTGATACCATTTTTCATTCTTGGTTAAAGTTGATGGTGTACAAGTAATAATTACTGGGCGAATTGGTACATTTGCACGAATGGCAATATTGGCTGCACCTCGCTGAAACTCGTTTAGGGTCATCCCTTTTTCAGTGCGCGTTCCTTCCGGAAAAATTAAAAGAGAAGCCGCATTATTTTCTTTTAGACGCTTTACACAGTCTTCAACAAACTGCTGAGAACCTGCATTTAAAATATAGCCTGCGCTTTGTACGGGTCCTTTGGTAAATGGGTTCGACCAAAGAGACTGCTTCACGACACAATTAGCCTGCTGCATCATACCAATTAGTACTACAACATCAATCAAAGTCGGATGATTGGCAATCACCAGCTCTTGGCGACTATTTTGTAGTTTTTCTAGCCCCTCTACCGAATAAGTCATGATGCCGAGTTTGACCATCATGTCGGTAAAGCCTTTAAAACTATGTTTAATCACATTTTGCGCACGTTGCTGCCGCTTTTGCGGATCAGAAGTGGTTGCATTGAGTACGGGTGCAATCACTGAGGCGATTGCCATACCACCCACCCCAAAACTGGCAAAACTAAAGCCAGTGGCAGCTACACGCCAGCAATAATTACTTTTTTGCTTGAGATTTTTAAGATTTAGCATTTGTTCCACCCAAATGCAGATGTTAACTGGTCAGCATCCTGCCAAAAATGAGCAAAAGCAGGAGCATCTGCTTCATCTGTATGCGTCCACGCAGTAATTTGTAAATTAGGTTGCTCTAAAGTAACAACAGCAGCCATCGCATAGGCAGGAAAATTGATTGCCTCAGCATAAATATTAGGTAATGGCTCATCATAAGCGACGACTAATACTCGCTTAATTTCAGACATTGACTTTAAAAGCGCATAAGCCTCAATCAAACCTTCAGTCCATGAACAGCTTAGGCTTGTAGAGGGAGTATCATCCTGACATAAAATCGAGTAAAGGCCAGAAATTGCATTGTGAACAGACGTTGAAAATTGTGTTGGCGATGGAGTTTGATCATTTAAAACGTCTTGCAAGATATTTAACGTTTTTGCCTCATCACCATATTTTGATACCCAAATAATATAATCGACCTTATTACTTTCTAATGCACCGATCGCACTATTTAAAGCAAGTTTAGCCAATGGTGATAAACGTCTACGCTGCATAGCTGGGATGCAGTCGAGAGCCGCATAGGAAGGCTGAGCATGTGTAAATATAAGCTGAGTAAGATGTAATGTTACCATGCTAAAAAATGAATCCTAAGCCGCGTTATTCTGTCGAAATATAAATTATTTTATAAAGATGCTGATTATAGCATTCGTTATAAAATTTACAAAAAATTACGTTTATCACTCACACTTTTTCATAACTCTTCGGAGTAGCTCATTTATTTGCAAAAAAAACCCAAAGAAAACTTTGGGTTTTTGAACAGTAAAAAACTTAACGGTTAAATTTTTTCTCTGCTTTCTTAAATTTCTGAATATAGCGACGGCGACGTGCAGCAGTACGTTCATCAACCTGACTCTTACGACCTTCAAACGGGTTTTCAGAAGTTTTAAAGTCAATACGAACTGGTGTACCTTCGAGTTTATACACTTTACGGAACACATTTTCTAAATAACGGCGATAATCGGCAGGTGTCTTATCAACCTTATTACCATGAATCACAATAGTCGGCGGGTTCTGACCACCCATATGCGCATAACGCATTTTAATACGGCGACCGCTAATCATTGGCGGTTGATGAGCTTCTGTCGCATCACTCAAAATTTGAGTCAATTTAGCTGGTGATACTTTTAAGTTCGCAGACTCATAAGCACGGTGGATAGAAGGATATAAATCACCTACCCCAGTTCCATGTAAAGCAGAAATTAAATGGATTTTTGCCCATGGAATAAAGTCAAAACGACGTTCAACATCAAGCTTACACTGCTTGCGGTCGTATTCAGACATGTTATCCCATTTGTTGATGGCAATAACCATGGCACGACCAGCTTCAAGCGCATAGCCAATTAAATGCAAGTCTTGCTCAACAATACCTTCACGCGCATCGACTACAACCACGACAACATGTGCATCTTTCATTGCTTGCAAAGTTTTAACAATTGAGAACTTCTCAATCATTTCATCAACTTTACCTTTACGACGCACACCTGCTGTATCAATTAAGGTGTATTTACGGCCTTCACGCTCAAAAGGAATGTAAATAGAGTCACGAGTTGTACCTGGTTGGTCAAATGCCACCACACGGTCTTCACCAAGCAGACGGTTGACCAGTGTTGACTTACCAACGTTAGGACGACCAATAATTGCTAAACGTAAGCCAGTATCTTTGTCATGTTCTTCAGGGTTTTCATCTTCTGGAACTTCCGCAAGTACATCTTCCAGCATTTGCTGTACGCCACGACCATGGCTAGCGGCAACTTGTAATGGTTCACCCATACCAAGTTTATAGAACTCAACTAAAGCTGCTTCAGCATGAACACCATCTACCTTGTTCGCAACAAGATAAATTTTCTTGCCTAAAGTACGTAGTTCACGAGCAATTTGCTCATCAGAAGCTAATAATCCCGCGCGAGCGTCAACCACAAAAATAATAATATCTGCTTCATTGATCGCTGTTTTTGACTGCTCGGCCATGTAGTTATCGATACCGCCTTCACTCTCACCGATACCACCAGTATCAACAACAATGAAAGACTTATTTTGATAAGTCGCATCACCATATTTACGGTCACGAGTCAGACCCGCGAAGTCGGCTACAAGTGCATCACGACTCTTGGTAATCTGGTTAAATAACGTTGATTTTCCGACATTCGGACGACCAATGAGCGCAATAACGGGTTTCATACAATAACCTTAATTCAAGACCAGCCATATCTCATGGCATGAGCATTAGAAACAATACAGGAGATATATTTTAAGGTCAGATATGACCATAATAAAAGACGGGGCTTTGAACTGATTTAATTCAAACACCCCGATATTTTTTTAACAGCGTAATTTGTTAAGCGGCTATTTTAGCACAAGCAAACGAAATTAACGATTCTGCCAAATACTTAAATCGCCTTTTCTGGTCGAAACGTAAAGTTGGTTCTCAATAACACGTAATGTATTGACCTCACCACTTGTTTTTGAACGACCAATCAACTTACCTGTTGCAGGATCAACAAGATGTAATACGCCATCTAAATCACCAACAATAAGGTCCGATCCCAACACAACAGGGTTACTTAAATGACGGTTTAATAAACTATCATTTTGCCAAACTTGTTCGCCTGTCGTTAAATCATAAGCAGTTAACTTACCATCAGTTGATGAAACAAATACTTTATTGTCATAAACTTCTGGACGCTTCGTGCTGCTTGAGTCTTCACTCCAAACTACACGTTGCGAAGCTAGATCAGTTACAGTCACTTGTCCTTGGAAACTAGTAGTTACCATAAACTGTCCAGCAACAGTAGGATCACCATCGATATCAATCAAACGTTGAATATCAGAACGACCTTCACTTACCGCAACACGACGTTGGAAACGTGGAATACCACTAATCGTATCAATTGCATAAACATACGCATTCGCAGATGCGATTAATACGGTACGCGGGTCAAGACTCACCGGTGACGCCTGACCACGTAAACTAAATTGGACATTTGGTAATTTATAAGCCCAAACTTGTTGGCCTGAACCAGCATCATGCGCAAATACAGTACCATCATTAGCAATGGTAATAACGCGTCCAGACTGAACTAAAGAAGGACTTAATAGTGCACCAGATAACTGCGCAGTCCACTTTTGTTCACCTGTTGCCTGATCTAAAGCAAAAAGTTGACCTTTACTATTACCAACAACAACAATTCCTTCAGCAGCTTCAACACCAGAGCTCAAGCCTAATTTGCTGACTTTTTTCTCCCAAAGACGTTGCTTACCACGATATGCAGCGACTTCACCTTTTGGGTCAAGCGTAAAGACCACGCCCCCACTTGCATCAAGCTGCAAACGTAAGGGATCTGCCTTATCAGTAGAAGAAACACTGCGCGAAAACACGGGTACTAGAGTCTTTTTCGACTCAGTCAATTTCGGTAGTGGATTTGGTTTTGCTTCTTTTACTTTGTTGCTAGAACATCCCACCAGTACAGCTGATGCGATTGCAATTGCCAAAGGCAGTTTGAATTTCTGATTCATTAAGACTCTTCCACCTGTGTTTCCAAAATTGGGCGCTCAATCTGTGGATCTTCAACTAAAACGCCAACACTTTCGAGTTTAATTTGTAAAATTTGTCGCTCTTGTTTACGTTCCAGTAACGAATCCCATGCAGCTTGATACGCTTTTTTAGCAGAATCAACATCTTTCTTAGCAACAAAGATATCACCACGTAACTCTTCTACTGTTGCATTAAACGCAGGATCGACGTTACCAGACAAGGTTTTTAGTGCTTCATCATATTTGTTTTGCGCCAATTGTGCATCTGCTAAACGCAATTTTACAACCTGAATCAAACCTTCATCTTTTACTTTTGAATTTTCAACTTTTTTCAATGCTTTTTCAGCAGCTGCATAGTCCTGTTTTTCATAAGCCAATTTTGCTAATACAAACTGAGTCTGTATGGCCTGAACAGAATCGATATCATCTTTTACGATTTTATCTGCCGATGCAGTGATTGAAGTTAAAGCATTAGGATTATCGGCACTCGCATTTGCCTCATCCATTAACTGCTGTACTTTTGCAGTTTCTACTTGGCTGCTTGCAAGATTTCTTTTTTGCCAATATTCCCACCCAAAAAAGGCAATCAATGCAATGAGAATCCCGCTAATGATGGCAGAACCATATTTTTTTGCGAACGACTTTAAGCTGTCGAATTGTTCATCATCACTTAAGCTCATGTGATTGTCCTTTTCCAGATGTTTCAGTTTATTTTGTAAATTTTTCAATTAAGAATGGTACAAGGTCAGCCAGTGTAACTTGTGACTGCTCAGCTGTTGCTAACTCTTTGATAGCAAGCTGCTGTGCTTCCCATTCACGCTCACCTAAAATCATGGCATAAACAGCCCCAGCCTGATCAGCTTTTTTCATCTGACTCTTCATGCTGCCTTGTGAACCTGTTTTGATTCGAATACTGCTATTTGCAGCTTCTAACTGGTCACGTAATTGTTCCGCTAAAATCAAAGCTTTGGTTTGATACGCAGGTTCTGCAACCAAGAAGACTTCACAATCACGAATAACTTCTGCCTGTTCAACTTGCTCAACCAGAAGCAATAAGCGCTCCATCCCCATACCAAAGCCAACAGCAGGTACAGATTGATCCGGTTTACCTTTTAATTGACCAACCAAACCGTCATAGCGACCACCGCCACACACAGTGCCTTGCGAACCAAGTGCAGTTGTTGTCCATTCAAAAACGGTTTTATTGTAGTAATCTAGACCACGTACCAATTTTTGATTAATGACAAATTTAACACCTGCAGCTGTCAAATAATCTTGTAATTGTTGGAAGTGACTTAAACTATCTTCTTTTAAAAAATCATATAATTTCGGCGCATTTTCTAGAATTTTCTGAGTCGATTCAATTTTAGAGTCTAAAATACGTAATGGATTCGTTGTTAAACGACGCTGTGAGTCTTCATCCAACGCATCTTTATGCTCGTTTAAAAACGCAACTAAAGCATTACGATATTCTGTACGCTCATCTTTTTCACCCAAGGTATTCAACTCAAGTTGAACCATGTGATCAACGCCCATACGTTTCCATAAGCGAGCTGTCATCAAGATAACTTCAGCTTCAATATCAGGAGTCGCAACACCGAAAGTTTCAACACCAAACTGGTGAAACTGACGGTAACGTCCTTTTTGTGGCTTTTCATAACGGAACATAGGTCCCATATACCACACGCGTGGCGTAGCACCGCGCAACAAGTTATGTTCAACTAAAGCACGAACACAACCTGCTGTACCTTCCGGACGCAAGGTTAATGACTCTGGTGGATTGCCTTTGTCAAAAAAGGTATACATTTCTTTTTCAACAATATCGGTAGCATCACCAATAGCACGTTTAAACAAGCCCGTTTGTTCAACAATCGGCAAACGAATTTGTTGATATCCATAAGCATCCATTAAAGATGCTAAATGTTGCTCGAGACGTCTCCACGCTACTGTTTGCGTTGGCAAGATGTCATTAAAACCTTTGATTGCGACGATTGAACTCATGATGAACTACGAATAATTTCTTTAGATTTAGCTTCTTCAAGCTCTTGGACACGTTGACGAACCATTGTTTCGATTTCATCAACCAATTGATCGGTATCGATTAAATGGCTTTTTTCACCATTACGATAAACCAATGAGCGAGGCGCAGCCCCAACAACCCCGATATCAGCTTCTTTTGCTTCACCCGGGCCGTTTACTTTACAGCCAATTACCGACACATCCATTGGAGTACGAATATCTTCTAAACGCTCTTCCAATGCTTGCATTACCTGAATAACATTAAATTCTTGGCGAGAACAACTCGGGCAAGCAATAAAGTTAATACCGTTAGAACGAAGTCCAAGTGATTTTAAAATATCAAAACCAATCTTGATTTCATCTTCAGGCTCAGCAGCAAGCGAAATACGCATCGTATCGCCAATACCTTCCATCAACAACCCACCAAGTGCAATCGCTGACTTGACGGTACCTGTACGGTAAATCCCTGCTTCGGTCACACCAAGATGCAATGGGTTATCAATTTGTTTTGAAAGTAAACGATAAGCATCCATGGTTAAAAACACATTTGATGCTTTTACGCTGACTTTAAACTCGTGGAAATCTAGACGGTCTAAAATATCGATATGACGTAGTGCTGATTCAAGCAGCGCCTCACCTGTAGGCTCGCCATATTTCTTTTGTAAATCTTTTTCTAGAGAACCCGCATTGACCCCAATACGCATAGAAATGCCATGATGACGTGCAGCTGCAACGACTTCACGAACTTTCTGATCCGAACCAATATTACCTGGGTTAATACGTAAACAGTCTGCACCATAATCTGCAACAGCTAAGGCAATTCTATGGTCAAAGTGAATATCTGCAACTAAAGGTACTGAAACGCGCTTGCGAATTGCACCAAATGCTTCAGCAGCTTCCATAGATGGGACCGAAACACGCATAATATCAGCACCTGCCTCAACGCAACGCTCAATTTGAGCCACGGTTGCATCGACATCGCAAGTTTCGGTATTTGTCATACTTTGCACACTAATAGGTGCATCGCCACCGACATACACCGAACCAACACGGATTTTACGTGTTGGTCGACGTTTAATTGGGTTCTCTATCATTGTATCGCTCAACTCATGGTATTAGCGGGATAAACGGAATTCTGCTTTACCGTTTACCGTATATGGAGACAATGAAATCTGTTCTTGGTTTAGGCTTAATGACACAGCCGTTGCATCATCAAGACGAATCTGGAATGGAGACTCACCATTTAAGCTTAAAGTTGATGACTGACGTCCTGTCGCCAAAACTTTACCTGTTGCATCAACAATATGAACAGAAGTTGGTCGGTTAAAGTTTAACACCAATTGGTCACCCACTGTTGTTGAGGTGGCACTTCCTTGCATAGGTAAGACTTCAACATTCGATTGATTTACTTTAGGTAAATCAGCATCGTCTTTCTTTGAAGTCCATTTTTGGACACCCATCACAAGCAATGACACAATGGCAACAATTACAACCGCAAGAAGTGCGCGCTTTAACCATTTTTTATTACGATCACTATTAGAACCTGGGAGTTTACCCATGATTTTAATTGGCGAATTATTTAAGGCGTGATTTGGCAAAAGCCCTGTATCATTTGCATAAATCTCATCAAAGCGCTGAATAATTGCCGTCGCATCTGTATTTAAATATTTTGCATATGAACGATAATAACCCTTAATAAAAGTCGCTTCTGGCAATGACTTATAGTCATCTTGCTCTAAAGCGGTCAAGGTTTTAACCGGCATATTTAAATCTGAGGAAACTTGCCCTAAATCTTTATTCTGAGCAACTCGAATTTGACGTAAATACTCACCAGGACGTTGAATATTTCCTAAAGCAGAAGTCGGTAAGCTTGAGCCAGTTGGCTGCTGTGAATTAGGATTTATTTCCATACGGCCTCAGTACTATACTGTAATTGCAAATAACGTTGATATTCTGGACTTTCCGGGAACAAGGCACGTAATTGATTTACTAACGCTTGCTTTCCCATTTTATCCGCATTGGCTCGAGCCAGTCTTACACCAATCCAAAGTGCTCTTGCCCCCTGGTTTTTCTGCCCCACTGTACGAACATATTGCTCATACATTTGTGTAGCAGCCGGAATCTGCTGCTGCAAATAAAAAATTTCCGCTAACTCTAACATTGAAATATAAGAGTCGCGGTTAGCAAGGAGTGCTTGTTTGAATGTTTTTTCAGCATTCACAACATCACCCAATTTTAAATAAATACGTCCCAGATTTTCTAATGCCTGATAACGTTGGTTATAACCTAATGTTGCGCCAGCAATACGGAATTGCTCAATCGCATCATTATAACGCTCCATTTGGTATAAATAAGTACCATAATTATTATGTGCTTGAGCATTATCTGGTTCAGATGAAATTGCTCGTTTAAAATAATGTTCTGCTTTTTCTAAATTGGTTTTGCTACCTTCTTGCTGTAACAAAACACCCATCATCATATTTGCCGTTGAATCGCGGCTATCTACACTTAAAGCTTGATCAAGAGCTCGCTTTGCTGAGTCTAAGTCACCCGAACGAATATGTTCAGCGGCAAGTTGTGTACGCACCTTTACCGCTTTTTCGGGGTCTTTTTTTTGAGTAGGCATTGTCTGGCAACCACTTGCCAGAAAAGCAACTGCAATCCCCATACTTAAGACCGTTTTTAACTTTGGAATACTCAAAGCCTGCCCTCAATTTATCCTTGTGTACGCAAAATCTCTTGACGCTGTGTGACTTTTTTCTGCCACTGCTCAGCACGACGGGTTCTGTCAGCCACTTGACCCACTAACTGCCCACATGCAGCGTCAATATCATCACCACGCGTTTGACGAATCGTACACACAAATCCCGCATCAGACAAAGTTTTTTGGAACGAGATAATACGATTTCGGCTTGAGCGACCATATGGCGCATGCGGGAACGGGTTAAACGGAATCAAGTTAATTTTACTTGGTAAATTTTTTAATAATTTAATCATTTGCTGTGCATGTTCAGGCTGATCATTCACGCCTTCTAACATCACATATTCAATCGTCACATGTTTACGCGTACTTTCATTACCATCTTTGGCAATATAACGCTGACATGCTGCAATTAATTGAGCCAATGGATATTTTTTATTAATAGGTACTAATTCGTTACGTAATTCATCGTTTGGCGCATGTAAAGAAATGGCTAAAGCCACATCAATATCTTTTGCAAGCTGGTCAATTTTTGGTACAACACCTGATGTCGATAAAGTCACACGACGTTTTGACATACCATAAGCAAAGTCATCAAGCATAATCTGCATTGAGCTTAATACGGCATCATAGTTGAGCAATGGCTCACCCATGCCCATCATCACAACATTGGTTACTGAACGTTCGCGCTCAGCAACAGGCACTTCTTCCATATAAGAATAGTTTGCCATCCAGAGTTGCCCAATAATTTCATCTGGCGTTAAATCACGTTGGAAACCTTGTTTACCTGTTGAACAAAATGAGCAATCTAATGCGCAGCCCACTTGAGAGGAAATACAAAGCGTTTTACGTAACCCAGTTTTATCTTCGGCAGGAATTAATACAGTTTCAACTAAAGAACCTGCACCCTCACCTACGCGAAACACCCACTTACGTGTACCATCTTTTGAGTAATGACGGTGAACCACTTCAGGTGCTTTAATTTCACAAATCTGTTCAAGCTTCTCACGTAATTTGCCTGAAATATTGGTCATTTCAGCAAAGTCAGTAACAAAGTATTGATGTATCCATTTCATGACCTGTCCGGCACGAAACTTCTTCTCACCAATATCTTCAAAGAATTTTTCTAACTCAGGACGAGACATGCCGAGTAAATTCACTTTATTTTCGGCAGCAGGGATTACCGGCGTGGACGAAGATTGCTGCTGTCCATCAAGATTTTCAGATGAAACGACCACTGCAGAACTCATGTGTATTTACCTAAACCATGTCAAAAAACTGAAGATATTGTTCAAGAATCAAACAATATTCTCTTAAGAGAATAAAAAAACCAGATAAGTAGTATACCACTTATCTGGTTTGAATGCTTTCGATTAACGAGTGCGTGGGCAGATCTCGTTGTCAGCAAAGAAGTAAGCAATTTCACGCTCTGCAGAAGCAACTGAGTCAGAACCGTGAGCAGCGTTTTCGTCGATGCTTACAGCGAAGTCAGCACGGATAGTGCCAGGAGCAGCTTCTTTAGGGTTTGTAGCGCCTAAGATTTCACGGTGTGCAAGAACTGCATTTTCGCCTTCAAGAACAGATACTACAACTGGACCAGAAGTCATGAATGCAACTAAGTCACCAAAGAAACCACGTTCTTTATGCTCAGCATAGAAACCTTCAGCATCAGCTTGAGAAAGGTGTTTCATTTTAGTCGCAACAATTTTTAAACCCGCTTTTTCAAAACGAGCAAAAATTTCACCGATGTGGTTTTTAGACACTGCATCAGGTTTTACGATAGACAAAGTACGTTCAATAGCCATGAGTGGCTCCTTTATTTTAAGATTTAAACTTTAAAAAATTTGCCGCATTATACCGATGTCATAGGCAATAATCAGCTTTGAATGTGTAAAAGTTGCGATTTTTTCTACTGTTTTTAGCGAACTTCGTCTATCCAGGCCATCTGAATGCCTTCTAGCAATCCTTCTGTCGATTTATTTGGGTCATCACTGAAGTCTGGCAATGCGCACACCCATGCATGTAAATCGGTAAAACGGATCCATTGCGGATCAACTTCTGGATGTGCTTCTGACAATTCAATGGCAATATCAATCGTATCTGTCCAACGTAAGCCCATAGCGGCTCCTATCTGTTTAATCTGCTAAATCACGAACTGTGTACTTTAGCAAATCCACAAACCTAATCGATAGCTTAAGCTGATAAAAATTACCGATGCTTATAAAGCGATGTTCAATAATGGCGCCACAAAAATAATCGTAGCCGCGACCGCTGCACCAATTAGCGCACCAACAATCACATCACTTGGATAATGAAGGCCCAATACCATCCGAGACAAAGCGACAAGCACCATAAATGGGAACATGGCAGCAAGCAAAACTGGCTGGATGTAACCCAATACAATTGTCACCATGACCGCATGAAGCGTGTGACCTGATGGAAAACTAAAGTGATCAAGCGGTCTTTCACCAAGCACAATTACCTGATGCACCTGATAAGGACGTGGTCGCGTTGTTTTGTGTTTTAAAAATTTATAGATTGCTGTGCCAACAGAACCACCTAATAACAAATAGATGATTTGCAAGCTATAGTTAATGCCTTGCATACCCCACACGATTGCCAACATTAGATACCAAAATGGACCATCACCAACACGACTGATAATTTTGAAAAAAAGGGCAACACGTTGTGAGTGAGAGAAATTGTTCAGATATAAACAGCCTCTCAAATCTAAATCGAGTATTTTTATTTTTGCATTCTTAAATTTCATGGTCATTCTCCTATCTTAGGATACTTAGGTGAAGTCCAACGAGGGCTCCTTCACTACCTGATAAAATGCCTGCTCCAATTGCTGAACCGGAAGTTGCCAACCGCTTTGCTGTACTTTATGACAGGCTTGTACGCCCATTTCTCTAAGTTGTTGTACTGAAGGAAGCTGATAAATTTGTTGTATAAAGTGGTTTTTTTGTCCAAGTGGGCTTAACCAGCCATTCACACCATGTGTTAAGTATTGATGTGCACATGCATAATCATACGCTATAACTGGTAAACCGCTTGCCATTGCCTCTAAAACTACGTTACCAAACGTTTCAACTTGACTCGCAAATACGAATACATCTGCACTCGCATAGGCAGCCGCCAAATCTTGACCTCTCAGACTTCCAGTAAAGATAACACCCTTCGCTTCAGGTAGTGACTTTAAACGAGCAAAATCTGGGCCATCTCCTACAATTACTAATTTAGTTTTATGTGGCTGAATGGTTTGTAGGTTCGCATAACTTTCAATGAGAACTTGCACTTCTTTTTCGGGAGACAAACGCCCCACATAAAGCATAACGCGAGTATTCTCATTAGCATCCCATTGTTTTCGCAAATTTTCAGAGCGATGCTTCGGTGAAAATCTGGTTGTATCTACGCCACGCCCAACGACAACCAGTGGACAAGTAATACCAAAACCGCGTAATGCTTCTTGAGTATCTTTACTCGGCACACAAGTTACTTGAGTGTTATTGTGAAACCAGCACAGGTATTTTTGAATCGGTTTGACTAAAAAAGCCAAATCGAAGAATCGACTAAAATCTTGAAATGGCGAATGAAAGCCGCTCGAAACAGGAATAGCTTTTGCCTTAGCAGCCTGCATAGCGGTTAAACCTAACGGCCCTTCAGTCACGATGTGCACAACATCTGGCACAAACTTTTCAAAAGCTTTCGATACTTTTAAATATTGTGGCCAACCAAATTGTAAAGTCGGATATTTTGGAATCGCCTGTGACATCACCAGACATTCTTGCTCTGGCGTAAAGTCATGGCATTTTGCTTTTTGTTCTGGACGAATCAGTAAAATCTTATGCCCCTGTTTCTGTAAACCTTGGCATAATTGCAATAATGAAAGTGCCACACCATTGATTTCAGGTGGCCAAGTTTCGGTAACAATTGCAATTTTTAAACGTGGGCGTACTAAATCATGCAGTGAATGCGTATTAGATAGTTGCTTTTGTTTAAAAAAGAATTGGAAGCTTTCAGGAAGTTGCTGTTGTTTTAATAGTGCTGTCGCATATGAACTTTGCATAGCGCCATCCATCAATGTATTTATTTTCATGCTTAAAGATTAAGCAGTTTTTTTGACATTTTGATGATAAATGCATGACAGTTTACTGACATGAAAAATAAAAAAAGCACACTGATAACAGCATGCTTTTTCTTAAGAACTACTAATAGTTAGCGATTTTGCAACTTTGCATAGTCCATAAGTACATTAGCAGCTTCAGTCACAAAAGTTTCTTCTTCTGGTAGTGCTGGACGTTGTGATGCTTTCATTTTAGCGCGAGATTCAGCTAAAGCATCTAGTGAAGCTTGATAGCTTTCCCAGTTTGCAAAAGGTTTTTGACCAGTTGCAGCACGGCGTTCATTCTCTGCATCTAAAGTTTGTTTCTCTAAACCAAGTAATTCAGCACGGCGCTTATCAATATCAAGTACGACTTGCTTTTGCTCACTTGTTACCTTGGCAATTGCAGTACGTTTATTTAGATATTTAAACTGAGGATCAGCACTTACACGTTGTTCAGAAAATTGAGACAACTTTGTCACATAAGGTTGAACAGAACCTTCTCGTTTAAATGGTGCTGTAGGAATTGTGTCCCACTTCAACGCATTTTTCGATTTACGCTCACCAAACTCTTCGTTATAAATATCGACGAGTTTAATGTCTGGTACTACACCTTTATTTTGTGTACTACCACCTGTAATACGATAGAACTTACGCTGAGTTAAAGTCGCTTGACCATATGCCAGAGTATCAAGTTGTACCTGAGCTGTACCCTTACCAGTTGTTGTACTACCAATAATAATACCGCGCTCATAGTCTTGAATTGCAGCAGAGTAAATCTCACTTGCAGATGCCGATGCCAAGTTCACCATTACAGCAAGGGGACCAGTGTAAATTTGCTGGCCGCCATCGTTATCTTCAAACACGCTTACGTTGCCATTGCCATCACGAATTTGTACAACCGGACCAGACTTAATCACCTGCCCCAACATACGCGCAACTTCTTCTAATGAACCACCTGGGTCATTACGTAAGTCAATAATAATCCCTTCTACTTTCTTCGCTTTTAGTGCTTCAAAAGCATTTGCAGTATCTTCAGAAACTGAACGGTATTGTTGTCCTGCACGGCGTGAACGATAGTCAAAATAGAATGATGGAATTTCAATTACGCCCAACACATGCTTTTTACCATCACGTGTTACTTCAACTGTGCGTGAACGAACACCAGCATCTTCTTCTTGAATGACATCACGCACTAAAGTCACATTACGCGCCTGACTCATTGATGCACCAGCACCAAGAAGTTTTAACGTGACTTTTGTTCCACGTTTACCACGAATCAGCCCAACGATTTCAGAACTTGTCCAACCAATCACATCAACCATTTTCTCGCCCTCTTGAGCGACACCAATGATTCGATCTCCTGATTTCACTTGACCAGACTTACTTGCAGGACCACCTTCTACAATAGTTTCAATCTTAGTGTAATCTTCGTTGCCACGCTCTGGACGAATCGACACACCAATACCTTCAAGCTGCAAGGTAGTTTGGCGATTCAGTTCTATCGCATCAATTGGCGGGTAATAGTTACTATGTGGATCATAGGTCGCCAACATTGCATTTAATGTTTTGTCCAACACATCATCGCTTTTCACACGACTAATTCTTTCAAGCTGACGCGTATAACGTTTAGTTAAAGTCTGCGCTGGCGTTAAATCTTCTGGGCCAGTTAAATCCTGACCATTTGCAAGTGAAGGATTCTCTTTAAGCGCTTTTTGTTTCGCCTGCTCTTCTTCACGGCTAATGGTTAAGTTGATTAACTGCGAAACCAGCATCTTACGCCAATGATTTTGTTGCTCATCTGTGGTTTTAAAATACGGCGCTTTTTCACGATCAACTTCAATATAGCTATTTGGCTGTTTTAAATTTTGCTGCTGTTTCAACTCAGTCAACATGAATTCATAAAATTGTTTTAAGCGTTCACGATATTGCTGATGAATTGCAAATGGACCTGTTAAGTTCCCCGCTTTTAACGAAGCCCCAAAATTTGAACCATATAGTTTTTTATAATTTTGAACTTCAGCGTCTAAAAATAGTGAGTGATCTGGATCAAGACTATCTAAATACATATCTAGAATACGATTTGAAGTCGTCGCATCCAGACGCATATTTAAATAATGTTGGCGATCAACTAAAGTTGCCAGTTGGCGAGCCACCAAAGCCTGTTCTTGCGTTGGCTGGATTGATTGAGAGACCGCAGCAGTATTGGTTGCTGCTCTCGCTTCATTCATCGTATGAGAGAAGAATAAACCGCCAGTCGCGATCGCTACTGCACAAGCTATAGTTTGAAGTTTCATAAATTTTTAATACTTCCTTGGGTGTTCCTATCTTACACGCTCTGTTTTCGATATGAACTAAGCAGATTCAAAATCTTAACCAACTAAATTGTTTATACCGTGTAGTTTTATCATATTCTGTACTGACAAAATGTAGCAAAACATTGCAAAATTCGCTTATTGTTTTTCAATCAAAATTCAAATGGAACCAATATGATTGGCGCATTGATGCTGGACATCGCCGGCACAGAACTTACTCAAGAAGATATTGAACTATTACGCGCTCCGCAAGTCGGTGGCATGATTTTATTTGCACGAAATATTGAATCTCCACAACAAGTCCGTGCATTAACGGACCATATGCGTCAAATTCGTCCAGATATTTTAATTGCTGTCGACCAAGAAGGAGGTCGAGTTCAGCGCCTAAGATCAGGTTTTACCTTATTACCAGCGATGGGCCGTTTTGGAGAGTTATATTTAACTCAACCACAAAAGGCTCTTGAATTAGCTGAGCAGTGCGGCTGGCTCATGGCAACTGAAGTGCTTGCTGTCGGTATCGATTTCAGTTTTGCACCAGTTTTAGACCTTAATGCAATTAGTGATGTGATTGGTGACCGTGGCTTCTCTAAAAATATTGAGGATATTGCCCCGCTTGCTGGTGCATTTATGCAAGGTATGAAAAAAGCTGGAATGGCGAATACAGGCAAACACTTCCCTGGTCACGGCTCGGTGAAAGCAGATTCTCATGTTGCAGCTGCAATCGATAGCCGTAGCTATGATGAAATTTATAATCATGATATGCAAAGCTTCATTAAACTCATGCCTCAGCTTGATGCACTCATGCCAGCCCATGTGATTTATGATCAAGTTGATCCAAATCCAGCAGGTTTTTCACCTTTCTGGATTCAAGAAGTTCTACGCAAGCGTTTGAATTTTAATGGCGTACTTTTCTCTGATGACTTAAGCATGCAGGCTGCTTGCGTAGCAGGCGGTGCAGATGCACGTATTCAAGCCGCTCTAGCAGCTGGCTGTGATATGGGACTCGTGTGTAATGACCGAAGTGCAGCCTGTACAGCGCTCGAAGGTATTACAAACTTAGAACTACCAAATCAAGAGCGTTTAGAACGTATGCGTGGAAAAATTCCACAAATTCAGATTGGTGAAACCTTATCGCTTGGAAATGAGTGGCAAGCTGTCAAAACAGTCATTGAAGAGTTTAAGAATTCACTCTAAATTTTAATGTAAGACTATATTTGACTGATAATTAAAAATTGTCAGTCAAACCACACAAAAACAATAAACCGAGTTCAGGACGAATGACACAACAACTTTCAAAACACCGTCACATCTCTTTTACAGCCCACTATACGGGTTATATCTGGTATCAAATGGGGATCTCTCATGAAGCACTTGCCACAACCAAAGGCAAATCACTGGCATATTTAGTTCACCCCATAGAATCATGGGCAGAGAAATATGTCGGAGGTAGTATGCGCACTACGCTCAAACAACGCCACACCATGCTTGACCATCACTTAGAACAACTCATTCAAGAAAATCCTAATTTACAAGTTCTAGAAATAGCATGTGGGTTATCGCCACGTGGTTGGTGGTTTAGACAGCATTACCCTTCAATTACATATCGGGAGCTTGATTTACCCGATATGGCACAAACCAAACAAAATGCATTACAGCAAATTGAAAAAAATGCACCCGAAGTTTTATCAGTTGATTTATTTACAGAAGCTTTTGCACAAGCTTTTGAAGTGTTTGACTCGAACAGCCCACTAGTGGTCATTAGTGAAGGTTTAATTAACTATTTTGATAAAGATTTATTAAAACAATTGATCCAATCGATTGGCCACTATGGTGCCTCTTTTAAGAAGTTTCACTATTTAACCGACTTATATCCTGAACCAGTTAAAAACAAACTTGCTAGTATTATCTGGAACAGTAGTAAGTTACTTAAACTCATGTCTCGAAGCTCTTTTAGTTTTCATTTCAAAAGTCCCCAAGAAGTTAAAGACTTTTTTAAAGATACAGAGTTTGAGCAGATTACTATTGAACAGCCACAAATATTTTTTGAGCAAGCTTCACAAGATATGAGTGAAGAGCATTTAGGTGATTTGGTCTGGACTATTCATGCACAAATAAAATAAAGGATATAAAAAATGGAAGCTCAAAACGAGCTTCCTTTCTATAACTATATTATTAAGCTGCTTGTTTTTGACGAGCAATAAAACGGCTTAAACGATCAGCAAGTTCAAAACTACCATGTTTAAATAAAGCTCGAATACCCTGCTCAGTACTTTCAAAAATTAAGCACTCAATTGCAAAACTACCCTCTTCATCTTCTAAATGCAGTGCCAAATCGCGTGGATGGTCATTCACAAAATCAAGCTGCGAAACCTCATCCATTTTTAAATACATACCGAAGAAAGTAACATCAACAATTGTTACAGGCACCTCTACATTAGACTCTCGATGAGTCAGTTGAGTGTTCGGTTGCAAGACAGGAACTCGCTCTTCACCACGACGCTCCATCTTTTGCATCTGTTCACGTGTCATTGGAATAATGCCATCCAGATTTTGAATAGATTCACCTTTCAAGAATGAAGTGAACAAACTCATGGTTTCTTTACGGCGCTGGAGCTGTGGTACATGATCTGCATTTGCAATGAGAGCAAATTCCATATCAGGACATTGCAAAGCAAAATTGGCATTTTCATGAGGCAGGGTAAAACTATCGTACTGTCCTGCTGCAACCAGAGTTTTGCACTCTGGAATAGGTACATCTGTTAAACGCAAAAGACGATTACAGTTGATTTCATAACGTTCTCGTTCAGTACCCGTAAACTCAGCCATTTGCCTAAAAAATAATTTTTTGGCCGTAGGTGACATGCGGGTTTTATCTAATTTTGCATGATTAACCAAATACAAAATAACAGCTTGCCCAAATTCTTCCATGCGATTTTCTTGCATGAGCTTGAGCGACTCTTCCAAAATCATGCGCCAACTTTTTCGGGTCTTTTGCATAACCCCCATCAAGATCATACGATCCATCAAGTCTGGGCGATGATAAGCAAAACAAGAGGCAATGACTGAGCCCAATGACATTCCCATTACAGAAACTTTTTGTATTCCAACAATATCTAACCAACGTCCTAACATTTCAGATAAATCAGGTAGTTCTAAAGTACCTGCAGATATTCCTGTGTCCCGATTGGTAATTTGCTGATTTGCGCCCATAGAAGGTAAATCAATTAAAATGACTGGACCGCTTTCAAACAATTGTTCAACACAATATTTATAAGAATTAAAATTCTGGAAAGCACCACCCACAATCACGATTGGCGTATTGTGAATCGTTTTTGGGTCGGCAATTGCCATATATTCAATTTTCCAGCCGTCAATCCATGTAGTACGAGCAGACTGTTTAAAACTATCTCTATGGTAGATATCGAAAAAGCCAAAACCGGCATAAGCTTGGTTAATCTCCGAATCCATTTGGATAATGGAATTCATATCCTTGCTTCCTCCTTGCTGTAATTTTTTTATGCTGCAAGAGTTCCTTCTTGAACACGTAATCTTTTATGCACAAATCTTTAAAATTTGTATTAGTTTATATTGCACAATAACATTCTAAACAATTGTCTGAAATATACGCAATCGCTGAAATGACCGCTCATCTTGTTTAAGCCGCTAATAGTTTGCAAAATATTTAAATGTTTTTTATAGCAGTCACATTTTTCAAAAAAAGCCATTCATTGTTCTGCATTTGACTGCTACTATCTTACTCATTGGTAAATGATTAAAAAATGCTATGCAAGATTCAATTGAACAATATATGCAAAAAGTTGGGCAACAAGCACGCGAGGCTTCTCGTGTCCTCACAAGTGCTTCTACCTCACTAAAAAATCATGCACTCTCTGCTATTTATACTGCTTTAGAAAATAATCAGGCAGCAATTTTGGCGGCGAATCAAATCGACATGGATAAAGGTCGTAGCAACCAGCTCGACAGCGCCTTACTTGATCGTCTTGAGCTGACACCCGCACGCTTTAAAGGGATGTTGCAAGGTTTAAAAGATGTGATCGCTCTTATCGATCCAATTGGGGAAATTACGGATCTTGCATATCGCCCCACAGGCATTCAAATTGGAAAAATGCGTGTACCTTTAGGTGTTGTTGGGATGATTTACGAATCACGTCCAAACGTAACACTTGAAGCTGCATCTTTAGCGATTAAATCGGGCAACGCTATTATTTTACGTGGTGGTTCAGAAGCACTCGAGTCAAACAAAGCAATCGCAGAAGCGATTAAGCATGGCTTAAAAGTTGCTGGTTTACCTGAACATTCAGTACAAGTCATTGAAACTTCTGACCGTGCAGCTGTTGGTCACCTCATCACAATGAGTGAATACGTAGACGTCATTGTTCCTCGCGGTGGTAAAAGCTTAATTGAGCGTGTAACCAATGAAGCGCGTATCCCTGTCATTAAACATCTTGACGGTAACTGCCATGTGTTTGTAGAAGCTCAAGCAGATTTGCAAAAAGCATTACCAATTACTTTAAATGCAAAAACACATCGTTATGGCGTTTGTAATGCGATGGAAACCTTACTGGTTGATGAAAAAATTGCAGACGTTTTCTTACCGCACATTGCAGAACTGTATGCTGAAAAACAAGTTGAGTTACGTGGCTGTCCAGAAACACGCCGTATTTTGGGTGCTTCGGTAAAACCTGCGACAGAAGAAGATTGGTACACTGAATATTTAGGGCCAATCCTTGCTGTTAAAGTGGTTAGCGGGATTGATGAAGCAATTGACCATATCAACAAATATGGTTCACATCATACCGATGCAATTGTGACTGAAAACTATACTTTGGCTCGTCAGTTCTTGTCTCGTGTAGATTCAAGCTCTGTCGTAATTAATGCATCAACTCGTTTTGCTGACGGTTTTGAATATGGCTTAGGCGCTGAAATTGGTATCTCCACCGATAAAATCCATGCCCGCGGTCCTGTTGGCTTAGAAGGCTTAACTTCTCAAAAATGGATTGTGTTAGGTGACGGACAAATTCGCCAGTAATCGATTTAATATTAAAAAAAACGCCTGATTAATTTCAGGCGTTTTTTATTACTCAAATTATGAGTCACTATAAAAAACCAGCCCGAAGGCTAGCTTTTCATTCGTATATTTATTAGAAAATAAAGTCGGTATTCACAAATTTAGAATAGTGCTCAGACACCATAGAAGCCAACATGCCTTTACTGTCATCTGTCTGTTTAGCAGCAATCATAGAACGGATCGAGAATGCACGAAGCGCATCATGCACAGACAATGTACCTTCCGCAGAATCTTTACGACCACCGAATGGGAACACATCAGGACCGCGCTGACACTGACAATTGATATTTACACGACAGACCTGATGGACCAGCGGATCAACTAAATGACCAATTTGCTCAGGGTCACTACCAAAAATACTCACCTGCTGACCATGATCAGAAGTAGTGACATAGTCCAGCACAGTTTCAATGTCATCATAAACACAGACTGGTATCACCGGACCAAACTGTTCTTCGCGATATAGCCTCATTCCCTCAGTCACTGGATAAACTACAGCTGGATAGAACATCGTTTTACAGAATTCACCACCTTCAGGATTAACCACTTTTGCCCCTTTAGCCACAGCATCTTCAATGACTTCAGTCATGTAGGCTGTACGGTGCATACCTGGCAACGGAGTAATAAACACACCTTTTTCCCAAGGCATACCTACTTTCAGTTTAGCCAGTTCAGCCGTTAAACGGTTAACAAATTCATCGGCTATCGAGCGATGTACCATCAGCATTTTGAGCGCAGTACAACGCTGACCATTAAACGACAACGCACCCAGCAGACACTCTTTCACCGTTAGATCCAAGTCGGCATCCGGTAAAATAATGGCTGCATTCTTAGCATCCAGCCCCAAAATCGCACGCAGACGGTGAGATTTAGGATGTTGCTTCTTCAAATGATCAGCGACTTTACTAGAACCAATCAGTGCCAGTACATTAATTTGCCCAGATGCTAGTAGGTGCGGTACGACCAGAGAGCCTGGTGCATAAATAGTATTGATGACACCTTTTGGAAATGATTCACGGAATGCTTCAAGCAATGGTTCAAACAATAATGTACCAAATTGAGGTGGTTTGAAGATGATCGTGTTCCCCATCAACATAGCTGGAATCAGAGTCGCAAAGGTTTCGTTCAATGGGTAGTTATATGGGCCCATACACAATACTACGCCCAACGGGGTACGACGGATTTGACCAATAGTACCTTCAGCAATCACAAAGCGGGAGTTGGCATTGTCTAGGTCTTTTAAGGCATCAATAGTTTGACGCATATAGGTGACAGTGCGGTCAAACTCTTTCTCAGAGTCAGCCAAACTCTTGCCAATTTCCCACATGATCAATTTAACAATCAGGTCTCGCTGTTCCACCATACGCTGAATGAAATTTTGCATACAGCCAATACGCTCAGCAACTTTCATCATTGGCCATTCACCACGACCATTATTGTAAGCCCGTACCGCCGCGTCTAGCGCTTCGTCGCTTTCTTTCTCACCCATGACTGGATAACTGCCAAGCTCAACTTGCTGCAAGCTACCATCAGACTGCTGAATCCAGATTGGAGACAATGTTTTCTTGGTTGGACCAGCCCATAACTTCAACTCACCGTCCACTAGTGAGACACGCTGATGAATCTGGGATGGTAGACGCACATTCTCAGGAATACTGCCCACTATAGGAAATTTCTGCTGCAAATTATTTGAATGACTCATTCTTCTTATCTCCAATTATTTATATATTTATGCATTTATATATTCGAGACTAAACCACTATGATCAGTCCCGTTTCCTGTGAATACCAGTACTATTACCGGTATTCACTTTGCTTGAACCGTAGGCCTTAAGCCTCCAAGATATTTGTAATATTTTTAAATAAGGTTAACCACGACACACACTGTCAGTTATCCCCAGCTTCTGCATAACCTGCACAACTATTTGTTCAGGTGTTAATGCAATATCAATCGTTATTGCCTCATGGGCGTCAGGTTCTTCTAAAGTATCAAGTTGAGTCTGTAATAATGAAGGGTCGAAAAAATGGCCTGCCCGCTCAGCAAGACGTTGCTGTAACAGCTCATATGAACCTTTCAAATAAACAAACTGCACATTTTGGTCAGAGCCACGTAAAATATCGCGATAGACTCGCTTTAGGGAAGAGCAAGTAAATACCGCAGTTTCACCTGCTTGTTGTTTCTCCTCAATGACCTTACGAATAGCTTGCAACCAAGGCATGCGATCCTCATCAGTTAAAGGAATACCTTGACTCATCTTGCTTTTATTTGCAGCCGAATGCAGTGTATCGCCATCGAGAAATTCACAAGCTAGCTGCTCTGATAGCAACTCGCCAATTAGTGTTTTGCCTGTTCCACAGACACCCATTGCAATCACGATCATGGATTACTTACCTCTAATTATAAAATAGTGCTAAGAAGTAGCGTGAAAGTTAAACCCAACACCGAAATAATCGTTTCCAATACCGACCAAGTTTTGAGTGTCTGCCCTACTGTCATACCAAAATATTCTTTGATTAACCAAAATCCTGCATCATTTACATGTGAGAAAATCAATGAACCCGAACCTGTAGCAAGTACTAAAAGTTCTGGTCTAACGACAACACCAGCCGTAGCTGCAATTGGCGCAACAATACTACAAGCTGTAGCCATTGCAACCGTTGCCGAACCTGTTGCTAAACGAATCAGTGCGGCTACCAACCAACCTAACAATAACGGTGATAAGTTTGCCTTCAATGCTGTAGAGACGATCTCATTAGAAATACCGCTATCACGCAAAATACCTCCAAAACCACCACCTGCACCTACAATCAACATGATTCCAGCAATTGAAGCTAAACACCCGCCACAAAATTTCTCAATTTGTTCACGGTTAAAGCCCTGCATCGTACCGAAAGTGATAAAGCTGACTAATACAGCAATCAACAATGCAATATCAGAGGTACCAATGAAACGTAGTAAATCGTTTGCAAAAGTCTGTGGTGCAAAGAAAAGATCTGCCCAGCTACCGATCAACATCAATACTACCGGCAGCATGATCGTAAATAAGGTGATACCAAAGCTTGGTAACTCACGGGTGCTAGTCGTATCTGCTTCAATAAATTGCTTTGCTAACGGGTTATTTTCAGGCAATTTGACATATTTATTGATCCAAAGCGCATACAATGGTCCTGCAACAATTGCCGTTGGTACACCAACTAACAAACTGTAGGCAATTGTTTTACCAATATCAGCATGATAAGCCTGCACTGCTAACAATGCCGCTGGATGCGGTGGAATTAAGCCATGTACAACCGACAAACCTGCAACCATCGGCAAGCCCACAACCAGTAGGGATTTTCCTGTTCGTTTAGCAATGTTGAATGCAATTGGAATGAGTAGGACGAAACCGACTTCAAAAAATACGGGAAGCCCCACAATAAGGGCAATAAACATCATGGCCCAGTGAATGTTTTTCTCACCAAACCATTTAATTAAGGTAATTGCTATTCGTTCAGCGCCACCCGACTCGGCCATCATTTTGCCGAGCATCGTTCCTAGTGCGATTACAATCGCAAGGTGGCCTAGGGTTTTACCAGTACCAGCTTCATATGACTTAACAATATCGCCCATTGGCATGCCAACAGCGAGAGCTAAACCGAGTGAAACAATAATAAGAACTAGAAATGGATAAATTCTAAACTTCGCGATCATGACCACTAAAGCAATAATCGCGATTACAGTGTAGATCAGTAACATGCCACCCTGAACCGTCTCCATGGGACACTTCTCCTTGGAATAATTATTTAGGCACACTGCCTAAACAAAGGTCTTCAACCACAGTAATTCCTACTGTTAAGACACTAAATTTTTATATTTAGGTGTGACCAGCACAAACTGGTCACATCAATACAGCCTTTAAAGCACATAAAATGCACTTCATTTTTTATAAATATTGACTACATTTACAACGCTCTCAACTGACTCGCAATTTTTGCCAAGCGAGTAATTTCAGCCCAATCTTGTGCAGCTACAGTAGCTTTAGGTGTTAACCATGAACCACCCACACAAACTACGTTTGGTTGCTTTAAGAAATCTGGCGCTGACTCTGCCGTAATTCCCCCTGTAGGGCAAAAACGCAAGTTTGGAAATGGACCATAAAATGCTTTTAGCATCTCAACGCCACCAGCCTGTTGAGCTGGAAAGAACTTCACAATGTCATAACCCAACTCAATCGCTTGAATCAGATCACTTGGTGTCATCACACCCGGCAATAAAGGTAAACCAGCGTCTTGTGCAGCCAAATGTAAGTCTTTAGTCAGACCGGGAGACACTCCAAATTGAGCACCTGCTTTTTTGGCTTGCGCACAATGTTCTGGCTTGGTAATCGTACCTACACCTACCACAATGTCATCTGCCAACTGGCTTGCACGCTCAATAGCAGCAAGACCAGCAGCGGTACGCAATGTAATTTCAAGGACTTTTACACCGCCAGCATGCAACGCACGTGATACATCTTCACCTTGCTCGGCAGAATCAAATGCCAATACAGGAATGACTGGACCCAATTTGACGATATCTTCAATTTTAATCATTATTTTTTCAGTTCCTTTGATTCAAATCTGCTCTGGTGAAGTTTCACCAACTAATGCACCAAATACAGATGCTCCATGTTCAGCTGGCGCAGCAGCAGCACGGAAAACACCAAATAATTCACGGCCAAAGCCAACTTCGTTTTCTGCTTGATGTTCTGGCTGTGCAACAGGTCGTGACTGCCAAGTCTGTTCATCTATTTCGACATCGAGTACGCCAGCCTCAGCATCAATAATCAACATATCGCCTGTTTGAACTTTAGCAATCGGCCCATTTAGTAAGGCTTCTGGAGATAAATGAATCACCGCAGGAACTTTGCCTGAAGCACCAGACATACGACCATCGGTTACTAAAGCAACATGGAAACCTTGATCTTGTAAAACACCCAACACAGGCGTTAACCGATGCAATTCAGGCATACCGTTAGCACGCGCACCTTGGAAACGAACAACCGCAATAAAATCTCGGTGTAACTCACCACGATCAAACGCTGCTTGTACTGCTTCTTGAGAATCAAACACAATTGCCGGAGCTTTAACTTTACGGTGCTCTGGCGCAACAGCAGAAATTTTGATAACACCACGGCCAAGACGACCTTGCATTAAGCGCAAGCCGCCATCTGGTTGAAACGGCGCGTCAATGCTACGGAGTACTTTGTCATCTAGGCTTTGAACCACACCATCAACCCAAGTGAGCTTGCCGTCAATCAATTTCGGCTCTTTGGTGTAATGCTGTAAACCTTTACCAGCCACTGTCGTTACATCGTTATGTAACAAGCCAGCTTCAAGTAAGTTACGAATGAGGAAAGCAACCCCACCCGCAGCTTGGAAATGGTTTACATCGGCCTTACCATTTGGATAGATTTTTGCGAGCAAAGGAACAACAGCAGACAACTCATCGAAGTCGTCCCAGTCAATCAAGATGCCAGCTGCACGAGCAATCGCAATCAAATGCAAGGTATGGTTGGTTGAACCACCTGTAGCCAGTAAAGCCACGATGCCATTGATAATGGCTTTTTCATCGACAACATGACCAATCGGCGTGTAGTTTCCGCGCTCAACTGTTAAATCAAGTACACGAATCGCCGCTTCTGCGGTAAGTGCATCACGTAATGGCGTGTGAGGATGAACAAAGGCAGCGCTTGGCAAATGCAAGCCCATTACTTCCATCAGCATTTGGTTACTGTTAGCCGTACCGTAAAAAGTACAAGTTCCTTGTCCGTGATAAGCAGCTGACTCAGCTTCTAGCAAAGCATCTCGACCAACCTGACCTGTTGCAAATTGCTGACGAATTTTGGCTTTCTCATCGTTAGATAACCCACTGGTCATGGGGCCAGCTGGCACAAAAATAGTAGGTAAATAACCAAATTGCAAAGCACCAATGAGCAAGCCCGGCACAATCTTGTCACAAACACCCAGACATAAAGCTGCGTCAAACATGTTATGAGACAATGCAATCGCTGTGCTCATCGCAATAGTTTCGCGAGAAAACAATGATAGTTCCATGCCAGCATTACCTTGGGTAATACCGTCACACATCGCAGGAACACCACCTGCAAACTGTGCCACGCCACCATTCTCACGAGCAGCTGTTTTAATTAAATCTGGAAATGTTTTATAAGGTGCATGGGCCGAAAGCATTTCGTTATATGAAGATACGATGCCAATATTGGGTTCACGGCCAACTTTAATAATTAATTTTTCATTATCGTCCATACTGGCAAAACCATGAGCCAGATTGGCACATGAAAGTGCTCCACGAGCAGGAAATTTGCCTTGTGCATGTTCAATACGTTGTAAATATGCAGAACGAGTTTTTTGACTACGGGCGATTACACGCTCGGTCACTTTTGCCAATACTGGATTCGGCAAGTCCATGCTGGACGCTCCTGTACAACCGGATAAGCCGGAACATAAAAATAGACCAAATGATATATTTGACGATCATTTAGAAAAGAGATTAACAATATTATTAAGGCGAAAAGCGACATGCAAGCCCTTGTCAGCGCTGTGGTAATTGCCTAGGCATTAGGATTAAAGACAAATAATGTTTAAGTTATAAGCAAGAAGCTGATTTTATTTTGGACTATATTTACAACTTAATTAAGCATCAAAAAGTATGAGAAAATTCTCTTAATATCAAAGTAATAATAACGCTTTTGCAA
>NZ_JABVBF010000039.1 GCF_013344765.1 Acinetobacter lactucae | reverse complement strand
ATCATTATTTTAATAAAATTATAGTGACCTATTAGAATAGATCAACATGTGTTTTTAGGACAAAAAAGTGGAAGAAAATGCCAAAGACTTTAACATAGGTTTTTTGGACGGTTACTACTGTTAAGTAATTAGTATTTCTTTAACTATATAGATATATAGAAAAAGGAAATATTACTATGAATGCACCAGTGAATGTTCAGCAAGAACTTATGCCAGTGCCTGCGTCTATGCGTGAAATAGATCGCAAACGCTATTTATGGATGATTAGTCCAGCGTTACCTGCAATTGGTTTGGCAATTTTAGCAGGTTACCAGTTTGGTCCACGCCCATTAAAAAAAGTTTTCGCTTTAGGTGGTCCACTTTTATTACATGTCGTAATTCCTGCAATTGACACTGTTATTGGGAAGGATGCACGTAATCCAACTGATGAAGAGATTAAATTACTTGAAAAAGATCCATATTACTCGCGTCTTGTGAAGAGTTTTATTCCACTGCAATATGCTGCAAATGTTTATGCATGTTATCTAACAAGCCGTAAAACAACTTCATTTATTGATAAAATTTTGCTCGGTATTTCAATGGGGGCGATTAACGGTATTGCGATTAATACAGCCCATGAATTAAGTCATAAGCATGATCGTATTGATCATATTTTATCTCATCTTGCTTTGGTTCCTACAGGTTATAACCATTTCCGTATCGAGCATCCTTATGGACACCATAAACGTGCAGCAACACCTGAAGATCCAGCTTCTTCACGCATGGGTGAAACATTTTATGAATTCTGGCCACGTACAGTTGTAGGTTCTTTTAAATCTGCAATTGAAATCGAAAAAAATCGCTTAAAACGCAAAGGAAAAGAATTCTGGTCTTTGGATAATGAGTTATTACAAGGCTGGGGTATGAGTGCGGCATTCCATGCTTCTATGGTGGGAATTTTTGGTAAAGGTGCAATTCCATATTTAGCGACACAAGCATTTTATGGGATTAGTTTATTTGAAATTATTAACTATATTGAACATTATGGTTTATTACGCCAGAAAAAAGAAAATGGTCAATATGAGCGTACAATGCCAGAGCATAGCTGGAACAACAATAACGTAGTAACAAACTTGTTCTTATACCAGTTGCAGCGTCATTCAGATCATCATGCTTATCCGACTCGTCCATTCCAAGCATTGCGTCATTTTGACGAGGCACCAGAGCTACCAAGCGGTTATGCTAGTATGTTATTACCAGCGTTAATCCCTTCATTGTGGTTCAAAATAATGGATAAGCGAGTATTTGATCATTATAAAGGTGATTTAAACAAAGCAAATATTTCGTCAAAACGACGTGCAAAAATCTTTAAGAAATTTGGTGTAGTTGATAAAGCATTAGACAGTACAACTACCTAATAAATAAAAATATTAATTCCTGAAATACGAAGCCCTCTAGTTTAATCGCTAGAGGGCTTTTAAGTTTTTACAAAAAAAGCTAATAAAAGAAGGGAAAAATTTCCCTTAATTATTATTTTAGTTCGCTAGAAGATTTACCCAGTTCTCGGCGGGCAATGATTAATTGCTGGATTTGCTGAGTACCTTCAAAAATATCAAGGATTTTTGAGTCACGTGCCCATTTTTCAAGCAACTCATCTTCGTTATAGCCAACACTTGCTGCCAATTCGACACATTTTAAAGTGATCTCATTACCAACACGACCTGCTTTGGCTTTTGCAATAGAAGCTTCTTTAGAGTTTGGCTTTTTGTTGTCTGCCATCCATGTTGCTTTTAACATGAGTAGGCGAGCAGCTTCCCATTCAGCTTCCATATGGTAGATTTGTGCTGCGAGGTTAGAAGTATGTAGGTAGGGTGTAGAGTAATCAGGATCAAGCTGATCTTTAAAAATCTCTTTAATACGTTCTAGTGAAGCTTTAGCACAACCGATTGCCATTGCTGCAACTAATGGTCGGGTATTGTCAAAAGTTTCCATTACTCCAGCAAAACCTTTAGCGACGTCTACTTCGGCATTGCCTAAAAGGTTTTCGGCTGGCACGCGGCAGTCAATAAAACTAATTACGGCCGTATCTGAAGCTTTAATTCCTAATTTATGTTCGAGGCGTTCAACCTTCATTCCAGGTGTTCCTTTTGGTACCACGAATGACTTAATCGCTGCACGTCCAAGTTTACGATCGAGCGTGGCCCAAACGACGACAGAATCTGCACGTTCGCCAGAGGTCACAAAAATCTTTTCACCATTTAAAATATAGTCATTACCATCTTTGGTTGCAGTGGTGCGAATAGCGGCAGAGTCGGAGCCACAACCAGGCTCGGTAATGGCCATTGCTGCCCATGTTCCTTTGAAACGTTCTAATTGCTCATCATTTGCGACAGCAGCAATTGCTGAGTTCCCAAGCCCTTGACGTGGCATACTGAGCAATAAGCCTGTATCACCATAACACATCTCAATAATTCCAAGAGCGGTCGACATGTTGGTTCCGTTACGAACACCCTCACTGTCTGTATCACCGCGCTTTCCAGCACCTGCAGCTCCGGCATTAATCCCTTCGCCACCTTCATTCATACCATCAATAAGTGAAGCGAGCATATCCAGCTCTTTGGGATAAGCATGCTCAGCTTTATCATATTTACGAGAAATAGGGCGTAAAACATTGATCGCAACATCATGTGCTTGATCAATCATCATTTTGAATTTTTTAGGATTTTGTAAATTCATTAAAGTATCCTCTGATTGATCATTTATGCATGTAAGCCAGATTGTAAAATTGCAGTAGCGCGTAAATCACGGTACCAGCGTTCAACCGGGTGTTCTTTTGTGAAACCATGTCCACCAAGAATTTGCACACCATCTGTACCGATTTTCATGGATTTTTCAGCACAAAGTAGTTGGGCTAGATAAGCTTCACGGTGAAATGGTTTGCCTGACTCTGCAAGGCTTGCTGCATTTAAAATCAACATACGCATCGCATCAATTTCAATCGCCATATCTGCAATCATGAAAGCGACACTTTGGCGATGCGAAATTGGTTCACCGAATGCAGTTCGTTCATTGGCATATTTAATACAGTAAGCTTTTACAGCTTCACATGTACCTACAGCCATAGCACACCACATTAAGTTGCCTAAATCTAAAAAAGCAGTGTAATCAAAATCTGTTGCACCTAACCGTAGAGCAGGAGTGTGATTAAAGCGAAGAGTTGCTGTTTCTGTGGCTTTAAGCCCCATAGCCGGAGTGTTTTTTATTGAAATTGTGTCATCGCATTGCACGACAAATACGTCTGGCTTGCCGTTAAAATCTGCACTTACTAAAAATACATCAGCTAAATCACCTAAAATCACTAATGTTTTTTCGCCATCAATAAAAAACTGATCATTTTCAAGTGATGCTTTTGTTTTTAAAGCATAAGGATTAAATGCTGGAGTTGCCTCTTGAACTGCAAAGGTGGCGGTAATGTCTGAGTCTTCTGCAAAACATGGTAGGTACATTGACTGAACTTCAACAGAACCCCAACGTGTGATTGCATTGATAACGCTAAATGTACTGAGTAATCCTGCTGTAAGGCTGAAATCACCCTCAGCTAGTTTTTCAGCAATGAGTAAGTTGCTAACAATATTTTGTTCGGCTGCTACTCCGCCTAATGCCTCTGGAAGTGCATAGTAATTAATCCCTAAGTCTTCAACATATTGCCATAGAATTTCAGGAAACTGAGCTTCCTGATCAGCATCATGGGCCAACCCAAGTAAAACTTCTTGTGCAAATTGAGACATTGCCTCAGAAGTCATTTGTTGCTCTTCTGTTAGGCTTAAATCAAATAGGTTCTTATGTTGTCGAGGTAAACGTTGCTGAGAGATTTGCTTGGGTTTAAATGCTTTTTGAGTCTGAGTTAGTGCTCTAAAACCAGCTTTTGAACCTTGATAGAGCGATTTTTCAACAAATTTACGCAACTTGAGTTGATCAAGTACATCGCTTCCAGCCAATCTAGTGATCAGCGATAAACCCAAACCCTGAGCTTTATTGATCATACTTGTCATAATTATGGTGTCCTAACACATTGTTATTGTTTTATGCTGACACGCCTCATAGTAAAAAACTATGTCGTTAGTGACATTCGAAAAATGAGTAGATAAAAGGTAAATAAAAAATAAATGGAAATTAAGTATCTGATTTATTTATTAAAAATAATTTTATTGTGAGGCGTCTTGTGGGAGTATTGACTAGAATGACATGGAA
Organism: Acinetobacter lactucae; assembly: GCF_013344765.1. Classification (GTDB taxonomy): domain Bacteria; phylum Pseudomonadota; class Gammaproteobacteria; order Pseudomonadales; family Moraxellaceae; genus Acinetobacter; species Acinetobacter lactucae_A. The sequence goes on along the minus strand of NZ_JABVBF010000039.1, from coordinate 18,261 downwards.
TCATTCTAGCCTTTCACTAAATTAACCGAAGTTACGAATCATACGTCGTACATTAGTTTTTGCATCAATAACTGTCATAAACGTATAGGCCCCAATAAATTTACGGCTAATAAACATAAACTCTTTTGGTGGAACTGAAAAATAACGCGATGCCATCGATTTACTTGCTTGCTGCATAACACGACTATGTAACTGGCTTTTCTTCCAGTCATAACGTTCGTGCTCATCCATAAGGCCTGCTGGCATATCCGGATTATTTGCAGGAGTACTAAATGCTTCTGTCGCGAGTAAAAAGACATCCGCCATACCCGGTTTAATACTTTCAGGCATTGCATCAAAAAACTCGTAACCAGTCATGGCTTTCACCATTGCATCTTTATTATGTTGATAACCTGCCTGAATGAGTTGACGTGCCACTGATAGCAAGTGCTCATCAAACTGACGGATAGCACCAAAATCCAATAATACAATTTTGTCCTGAACGTCTTGGCCATTACCCAAACGAACAAGGTAATTACCAAAGTTAGGGTCAGTCTGCATTTCGCCCCATTCAAAAATTTCACGAACTGCAATTTCGAGTGAAGCTTCTCCGAGCTGATTACGACGTTCTTGAGGTAAAGACAACATCACAGGGCTGTTGATTGGAACACCGCGTTCAAAAGTCATGCAGAGTACTTGATTGGTACAATATTCATCTATAATCGTCGGAACAATATAACGCTCGTCATCTTTTAAACGTTCACCGAAACGACGGGTAGTGGCAGCTTCAACATCATAGTCCACTTCACGATGCATCATTTCACGTACTTCATCAAACCACTGATCAAATTCACGGGTTTGTGGCACCATACGTGTCAGTTTAAGCATGTTTTTAAACAAGCTCATATCTGAGTCAATTGCATTTGCAACGCCAGGATATTGGATTTTTAGAACTAATTCCAAGCCATCTGATTTACGCGTTGCACGATGTACTTGTGCGAGAGAGGCTGTACCAATGGGCTCATGATCAATTGTTAAATCATTTAACTTAGCGCCCAATTGCTCCTGTAGATGTGGCTTAATTGCAGGCCAATCTAAAGCAACGGTTTGGTTGTTTAGAGTATTTAATGCTTGTGTAATCTCTTCTGGTAAAAAGTGTTCACCATAAAGAGCCATCATTTGGCCAATTTTAACAATAGAACCCTTAAGTTTACCTATTTCAGAAACCAGATAATTAGCTTGTTCGCTCATCGCTTTTTTGCGTTTCTTTTCTTTTTCTTCTTCATTAGAAAATATAGAAGAGGCACTTGCAGTTGCCCAACGTGTTCCTGCAAGTAAAGAAGCTTTCGCGATTGATAAGCGTCGATCCATGGAAGAAGTTTTTAAACTCTTAAGCTTATCTTTCTGATTTGACATGAAAATAGAATCCTATGCGCATCATGCAGCCAAACGCTGGTGATCTAAAATTGTAACGAATATTACATGTTTTGAGCGTATTAAAATAGTTCTCTCAGACTGAATGATAGGCCGAAATGGTCATCTTTATTCCAATAATTCTTAAATAGCCTAAGCAATTCGAAGATTTAAGAAATTAAAACAATTCAGATGACTAAAACTAAGATAAAACCGATCTTTGATAACAAAACGGATTACATTTTAAATTGAATCTTTAATTCAGATTTCTGCATCAAATGAAGGCGATTGGTCTGAATATGTTGCAATAACATTTGCTTGACAGAATCATGCATAAAACCAAGTGCATGTGCTTTTACAATAATGATGCTAGGCAGGGTATAAAAGAAGTACTTAACATCATCAAGAGTTGCGTTATTAAAAATACCTTGTTCAATTAACGTCTGCTGCAAAAATTGCTTTTCGCTTAATACAGAATCTGAAGATTCATCCCAAAAACGGTGACGCATTGCCATCAGATTGTTGTGTTTATAACTCATAAAATTGTCAGCTCAGACTTCAAATTTAAATAAAATATATGGAGTCGAGCAACGAATATCAAGTTGAGATTATTTTTTCTTCAGTTGCTGTTTGAATTTTTATGTAACTCTTGTAAATAGCCTAAGCAAATTTAAAATTCTTTTAAAAAAAACTATAATAGAAACAATTTCATCTATAACACCACTTACTATGACTCCTGCATGTAGATTATTAAAAAGTAATAAAATCGAATTTTCTATTCATGAATATGAACATGATTCAAATGCCAAAAGTTTTGGATTAGAAGCAGCCGAAAAATTAGATTTAGATGTAAACGAAGTATTTAAAACTCTAATGGTAAGTGACGATAAAAATTATTTCGTTGCCGTCTTGCCTGTTAATCACCAATTAAATTTAAAAAAAGTTGCTACGGCGTTTGGATGTAAAAAATTACAGATGGCTAATCCTAAAGATGCCGAACGTTTAACAGGATACTTAGTAGGTGGGATTAGTCCTTTAGGCCAAAAGAAACGATTAAAAACTGTCATTGATGCATCAGCTCAAAACTTTAATAAAATTTATGTAAGTGGGGGAAAAAGAGGGCTAGATATTGGTTTAAATCCAAAAGATTTAGCTCAGCTTTTAAATGCTCAATTTGTTGATGTAATTGATTAGTAAAATAAATCTCTTTCTTATCTCATTAAAATAACTAATTTTAAGATAGGTAGTATTAACTCAATCTTTTTAATAAAAACAATTCTCATTATTATCTATATTTAGTATTATGCCGAACCTTATAACTATCTAATAACTTTTGGGTTTGGAGAAAGGGAAAATGCATCAATACAAAAAGGTTGGGGCTAACTCAAATCATCTGATGTGTGCTGAATCACGATATTTTAAATTAAAACCTTGTTGTATTGCTCTAGCAGCAATATTTGCGCAGCAGGTTTATGCAAATACAAATATTGAAAAGGAAGTCCTTAATAATCAACCGACACAAAAGCCTGTAGCTCAATTGCAAAAAATTATAGTGACGGCGACAAGGACGCCCAAAAATATTGCTGAAATTGCCGGCACAGTTCAAACGATTGAAAAGCAGCAAATCGAACAACAGGCAACTGCTGGACGAAAAATTGCCGATATTCTGGCTCAGTTGGTTCCATCACTCGGAGTGAGTAGTGGAACGACAACCAACTATGGGCAAACAATGCGTGGTCGTGATGTCATGATTATGATTGACGGCGTATCACAAAATGGCTCACGCGATGTTGCTCGGCAGCTAAATAGTATTAGTCCAGGCATGATTGAACGTATTGAAGTTCTTTCAGGAGCTACAAGTATTTATGGATCAGGTTCTACTGGCGGGATTATTAATATTATTACGAAACGTGCTGATTCGACTAAACCAGTAAGTTTTGAAACTAAACTTGGTATTACGTCTTCCGATACATTTCGAAGTGATAGTCTAGCTTATGAAATTGGTCAATCTATTTCATTTAATAAAGATAATGTAAATGGTTTCTTAGGGGCTAATTACACTAGTCGCGGATCTCAGTTCGATAGCCATGGTGATCGTATTGCTATAGCACCTATGCAAGGTAGCCGTCCTGATACTGATACAATTGATATTAATAGTCGTATAAATATAGATTTAACTGATAACCAATCACTAAGTTTAGGTGCGCAATATTATAAAGATGAACAAGATACGAGTTATGGTCCTGATTATGGGAAAAATTATATTTATGGAGGAGCGCCTAACTCATATATTGGGAAAAAGGGTTTAGAAATACCTAATCAGCCTTTTACAAAGCGCTATGCATTCAACACTCAATACCAAAATAAAGATATTTTAGGTCAGGTCTTAAATCTAGAGGCATATTACCGTAAAGAAGATTCTCGTTTCTTTCCAGTCTTTTTAGGAGGAGAAGGTACAGAAGCAAAACAATCTCAATCTGAAATCGAAGTTGCTGGTTTGCGCTCAACAGTACAAAGTGATTTAAATATTATGAATCGTGATCTTAATTTAACTTATGGTTTAGATTATGAACATGAAAAAGATCATCAACACTACGAGCATTTCACTGCATTCAATACAGGTTTGACATATAAACCTACAGGTAAAACTTCCGATGCCGGTCCAAATACAACAATTCAAAGTGCTGGCGTTTTTATACAAGGTGATTACGCTTTAACAGACCGTATGAATGTCCAGGCTGGTACTCGTTATCAATATATTAAAGCTGAAACAGAACAGTATTCGACTAAAAATGGGATACAACCAAGTGGATCTGTAAATGACGATGCTGTTTTATTCAATTTGGGAGCGATATATAAATTAACAGATGAGCAGCAAATATTTGCTAATTTCTCTCAAGGTTTTAGCTTTCCAGATGTACAACGGATGATGCGTGATGCATTTAATATATCAACCGCTAATATCCAACCTATTAGTGTAAACAGCTATGAATTAGGCTGGCGTTTACAAGGAGAGCAGAGTCTAAATCTAGGTATAACAGGTTTCTATAATACCTCAGACAAAGTTGTTCAATTCTACAAGAACAGTAATAAAGAAACTGTTGCTGAGGTTATGGACAAAGACCAGCGTGTATATGGTGCTGAACTAACGGCGACCTACCCATTTATGGAAGAGTTTAAAGTTGGGGGAACACTTGGTTATACGCGAGGTCAATATAAAGATACGGATGGTAAATGGAAAGAGTTGAATGCTTTTCAAGTTTCACCAATAAAAGGTACTGTTTTTGCCGAGTGGAACAGTGATGAAGGATATGGTGCTCGTGTGCAAATGCTTGCTATAAAAGGTACAAATGAAGCAGTAAAAGATGGCTCACTTTCAGCTGTAAAAATTAAAGGCTATAGCACGATGGATGTTTTTGCACATTTTCCAGCTTGGAAAGGACGTATAGATTTTGGTGTCTATAATGTTTGGAATAGAGATTATCGAACGATCTATAGTCAACAAGCAGAAAAAGTATACGGTCTTGTAGAAAGCATACCAGCCGAAGGACGTACTTACGGCCTCAGTTATACATTTAATTATTAATGTGAAGTGAGATAGGGAATATCTATAAATCATAGGTATTCCTTAATAAATTTTGAAAAATAATAAAATATGCTTGCATCAACAAATGAAAATGATTATCATTATCTATATTGAAAGTTAAGGAGTGTTCTAAAAAATTAATTATAGTGCGTGCTACTGTAATGTTAAGTTTTTAGGTAATTTTAAAGTTATACCAGAGACTCCAATAACAATGATGTTGAAAAAGATGAGTTCATTTCTGGTATTTGGGCACCTGCAGGACATTATAAAAATAGGCAGGTTCAACTAGCGGTAAATGGAACAAAGAAAAATAAACATTATCAGCGCAATAAAAAGAACTAATCAAAAGCAGCAGGCAAGGATGGCTTGCTGCTTTTGTATTTAAAGTTAATTTCATAGTTATTCATATATTTCAACTGTTTTGGACTTTTAACTCTCCTCAGTAACAGATCGATTATATTTTTGATTAAAAAATAACCACTAATGTTTCATTTATTAACATCCTGCCTTTTTAGCCATTTTTTTGTATACCCTGAATAAAACATGATCAAAAAAAGAGGTAAAAACGTGCTTATTTTTCATGGAAAACCTGTTCACGGAGCTATCTTCGATATGGATGGGACAATGTTTGACACTGAACGATTACGGTTTCAAACATTGCAACAGGCATCTCAAGAACTCATTGGACAGGAGTTTTCTCACGAATATTTAATGCAATGTTTAGGTTTAAGTGCAACTACTGCTGAGCAATTGGCTCAACGTCTATATGGCATCAATGTTCCATATAAAGAAATTCGAAAAAAAGCTGATGAGATGGAACTCGAACATATTCGGAAAAACGGCGTTCCTATCAAAAAGGGTTTAGTTCAAGTTTTAGAACGTTTAAGAAAATCTGGTTTAAGAATGGCTGTTGCGACTTCAAGCCGTAGAGCAATTGCCGAAGAATATTTAATTAACGCCAATGTTTATAAATTTTTTGATGTGATTACTTGTGGTGACGAAGTAGAACAAGGAAAGCCGCATCCAGAAATCTTTTTAAAAGCTGCTAGTCAACTTCACTTGGATGCTAACCAGTGTCTTATGTTTGAAGATTCTGAAAATGGTTTAACTTCAGCTCACACTTCAAAAGGTTTAACGATTTTATTAAAAGATATTAAAGAACCAAATGATGAAATGCTGGGAAAAGCGCATTTTTATTATGATCAGATGTATGACTTCTTAACAGATCTTGACCAATTTATCCCCGTTATGGACATGCCTGAAATACAGGAACCTTTTCCGCAAAGCCTAAATCAGCTTACTGTTGGGATACATGGTTTCGGTGCTATTGGCGGTGGTTATATAGCGCAAGTCTTGTCACATTGGGATGGATACACAAAACCGAAGAAAATTATTGCTTCTACACGAAATAGTCTTTTCCGTGAAGCTGTAAATGCGTTTGGAACGTATAGTATTCGCTATGGACAATTTTCTCATGATGAACGTATTGAAAATATGAATATCATTGACTCTGACAATGAACAACAAATGTTGGAGATGTATACTCATTCAAGTTTGATTGCACTTTGTTTACCTGAACAGGCCATTGAAGCTGAATCAAAAATAATTGCAAAAGGGCTGTATGCACGTTTTAACTCGCCACTTGAAGCATGTACTGAACCACTAACTTTTCTAATTATTTTAAATAAAGTCGGTGCGAAATATTTGGTTATGAAGCATCTTAAAGAAGCTCTGCTAGAGTTAACCAATGATGAAGATGTAACTGAGCATATTTTAAAAGAACATTACTTTTGCGACACTGTCGTAAACCGCATGGTTTCAAAGCTATCTAATCAGAGTTTATATCGCCAACTTCGTATTAAGCACCATTTTCTTGAACAGCATTTATCTGATGTGGAGCATGAAGAACAGGTCGAAATTGAAGAGTGCAATAAACTAACCCAAGATCAGCAAAATCAGGCTTCTGTCTATGTTGATAACATGCGCCGTAATTTCCAGCCGGGGCATATTTTACAAAGTATGGACTTAATTCTGTTTCATAGCGAAACGGATATGCCAATTTATGTAGAGAAAGGCAGTCCTTTACTCGAAAAGCTCCGTCAAGTTGTCTTGGTTAGTCAGATTACGGACATCCAATTAATCAAAAATCGTCTATGGAACGGCGTGCACGCGATGCTTGCTTGGTATGCATCACTAATGGGTTATGAATCTATTGGTGTTGCCATGGGTGACCATGCAGTTAAAGCCTTTGCAGAAAACTTAATTAGAGAAGTAAAGCAAGGGCTTGCAATTATATTACCCAACTATGCAAAAGATTTGGATCGCATGGCACAAAGCTTTCTAGACTCATGTGAATATGCTTTTAAAGACCCGTGTCAGCGTGTGGCGCGAGATCCACTACGTAAATTAACTCATAATGAAAGAGTAATCGCATCAATTGAGGTGAATATCGCGTATGATTTGCCATATAAAAATCTATTAAAAGGTGCTGCTTTAGGTTATGCCTATGCGATTCAATATTTAGAAATTGAAGAGGCTGATGCGATTAAACATTTACAACAGCAAATTCATAAATTGGATATGAATATAGGTCAAAAAAGACAACTTGAAGGTGAGTTAACGCAATTAGTTCAATATTTATTTTCTGAACAAGGTAAGCAACCTTTGAACATGAATATTACCAATGGCCAAAATACACGTACTCAATATGCCTAAATTCTTTTAAATAATTAATGCTCTACAACTGAAAGGCAAACATGCTTTAATACAAGAATTGAATGATTTTGAATTAAAGCTGTGCTGCTAAAACCTTCGACGTTCATGGTGCCAACAACTATACGGGATTATCCCGAATGGCATCTTGGACGGCAAAATTATGCTTTATGGTATTTAGAAATTAATGATCAAAAAATAGTTGATTATTTAGATACGTTACGTGCACATTTTTCAGAATTTTTATTAGAACCAAATCACCGTCAATATCATATCACATTGTTTATATGTGGATTTTTAACTAACGAGACTAAAACTTATAGTGATGACTTTAGTTTTAGTGAGTTTGAGCAACATAGGCAAATTTTTAGAAAAGAGAATTTTCCATCATTCCAACTAACAGTTAGGTCAATTGATAGCTTTACGAGTGCTTTGTTTGTAGAAGTCCAAGACACTGAAAATATTTTATCTCTAATGCGTCAAAAATTAGGCATAGTTTCTAATGAAATTGCCGCTTTAGATTATTGTCCGCACATCACTTTGGGATTGTATAAAACAGACTATAGTAGTGATTTGATTTTACAAAAAATTTCACAATTACCTGTACAATATAAACAGGCTGAATTTGACCTTAAAGTTGAGCATTTAACGTTTGGTTATTATCAAGCTCAAACTTTACAAGGTAAGTTATATTCGTATCAGCATTTGTTTTTAGGTGATTCATGTTGCAATTGATTTTGGGTGGTGCCCGTTCTGGCAAAAGTCGACTGGCTGAACAAACGGCAATATCAATGCAATTGCCTGTAACCTATGTTGCAACGGCGCAAGCGCTAGATTCTGAAATGCAAAGTCGAATAGCACATCATCAAAATCAGCGTCCTGCTCACTGGTCTTTAGTTGAAGAACCATTATTTTTGGCAAAAACTTTGCAGAAAATTGATCGACCTAACCAAATTATTCTGGTGGATTGTTTAACATTTTGGTTAACCAATTTGTTACTTTTAGATGATCAAAGTGTTCAACAACTTGAGTGTGAGCAGCTGGTAAAAGTTTTACCTACACTTGAGTCAGAAATCATTTTAGTAAGTAATGAAACTGGTCTTGGTGTTGTGCCAATCGGTGAGATTAGCCGTCGCTTTGTCGATGAAGCAGGCAGACTACATCAGCGTTTAGGGCAAATTGCAGATAAGGTTATGTTTTGTGTGGCTGGTTTTCCAATGATTTTAAAAGGTGAGAAATAGAATGAACTGGTGGTTACAATCTGTACAGCAACCTGATTTGGACGCAAAACAACAAGCTGAGCAACACCAGCTCCAACTCACTAAACCTACAGGAGCTTTAGGTGATCTAGAGCTGATAGCAGTTAAACTTGCTAGTTTGCAGTCAACTGCCTATCCACAAGTTAGCCATCCATGGATTACAGTTTTTGCTGGCGATCATGGCGTGGTTGAAGAAAATATCTCTGCATATCCTCAAGCCGTTACCCGTCAAATGCTACAAAACTTCACGACTGGCGGTGCAGCAATTAGTGTAATTGCCAAATATCATCAAGCTCATTTACAAGTGATTGATTGCGGTACAGTAGGCGAAGCATACGAATATGCAGGGGTTGAGCGTCATTGTATTCGTGCTGGCACAGCAAATTTTGCTAAACAAGCTGCGATGAGTGCTGACGAATGCCGTGCTGCTCTAGAGTTAGGTAAAAAGAGTGTAGATACGGCTAAAGCTGAAGGCGTAGATATTTATATTGCGGGTGAAATGGGAATTGGAAATACCTGTTCCGCTTCTGCCTTAGCATGTCTTTTATTAAATGATACTGCCGAGCAACTCACTGGTGTTGGTACTGGTATTGGTGCCAATCAGTTAAGACATAAAATTGAAGTAATTGAAAAGGCAATTGAACTTCACCATAAACATGTTGTTGGTGATGTCTTCAAAACATTATGCGCCGTAGGCGGTTTAGAAATTGCAGCAATTGTGGGAGCTTATATTCGCTGTGCTCAGGTCGGTCTACCTATCATTGTCGATGGTTTTATTAGTTCGGTCGCTGCTTTATGCGCAGTACGAATGAATCCTAAAGTGCGTGACTGGATGCTTTTTGGTCATCAATCGGCAGAATATGGCCACCAACGTATTTTACAAGAACTTAATGCTGAACCGATTTTAAAAATGAATTTACGGTTAGGTGAGGGTAGTGGTGCTGGCACTGCCTTGTCATTAGTTAAAATGGCATGTGTATTACACAACCAAATGGCTACCTTTGAGCAAGCTGCTGTAAGCGGGAATAAAATTGAGTAAATTTAGCATTGATTTGCTGAGACATGGCGAAAGCCAATATAGCCATACTTTACGTGGTCATTTAGATGATGAGTTAACAGCCAAAGGTTGGCAGCAAATGCAGTCAACCATTGAGCAAGTGGAAAATCATCCATGGGAGGTCATTGTAAGTTCATCATTAAAACGTTGTGCTTGTTTTGCTGAGCAACTTGCGAGGACGAATGAACTCCCTTTACTTCTAAATCATGACTTAAAGGAAATGTATTTTGGTGATTGGGAAGGCATCTCAACTCAGCAAATTTATGAAACCTCACCCGAATTGCTAGCAAATTTTTGGCAAAAACCGAGTCAATATTGTCCACCTCGTGCTGAAACTTTAATGCAATTTCAAACAAGAGTTCTTAAAGGCTTTAAGGAACTACTTGTACATATGCAAAGCAAAAACATGCAACATGCATTGGTTGTTACTCATGGTGGTGTTATTAAGCTATTGGCTTGTTTAGCCAGACAACAACCTTTAGATGATTTACTAAAAATGTCGGCAGACCTGGGGAAGTTATATTCACTCGAATTTTCTGAAAGAGGTGGTCAATTAACTTTTAAGTTAAGATAATAGTTTTATATTTTTATACACTTGTAAGTTATTATTTTTATAAAGATATTTTAGTGTGTGTAATAGAACTGTCATTGCTCAAAACTAAGCTATTGGCATTTATTATTAAACACTCATCTGGCTTATGAATATTTTATTTAAAACAACTATACTTGCAGCATCATTATTGCTCGCAGCATGTAACGATAATGACGATCAAGAAGCTCAAACTGTACCACTTACGAACCAATCAAAATACTATCAAACAAAAACACCTTACCAACCGCAACAAGAAATAAAAAATTATGAACAAGCACCGAATGGATTCCAGCCAGTTTTTACAGAGTTAGTGGCACGTCACGGTTCGAGAGGTTTATCAAGTCTGAAATATGATTTAGCACTTTATAATTTATGGAAACAGGCGAAAGCTGAAACTGCCTTAACGCCACTAGGTGAGCAATTAGGTGCTGATTTAGAAGCAATGATGAAAGCGAATATTTTGTTAGGTTATGGTGTTGAAGGGATCCGTCAGTACGGTTATGGAAATGAAACCATGACTGGTATTTTAGAACACCGCGGTATTGCCGATCGATTATTACAGCGCTTGCCAACTCTTTTAAATTCACAAGCCTCTATATTGGTACAAAGTTCTGGAGTAGACCGTGCGGTAGATAGTGCTAAATTTTTTACAGCTGAGCTGATTAAACAACAACCGCAACTTAAAGATAAAATTGTTCCAGCTTCTTATACCAATTTATCAAGTCAAAGCGTGCCAAGTGTTGAAGATGGTGGCATTGATCGTTTTAAACTTTATTTTCATAGTTTGAATGCAGACGAAGACTTAGTTCAACCACTGAGTGTTAGCCAACAAAAAATTTATGATGCTAGTCAGGCTTATCAAGATTTTGAAGAAAATAATAAAGATTTAGCCCAAAAGTTAGATGAGTTATCAAAAAATATTGAGGCTGAAAAAACAGCACAAACAGTGCTTAAGCCTCTATTTAAAGCAGACTTTATTAAAAAACTGGGTACAACAGGTTATAGCTTTAGCAATACGGGATCCATTACGGTAACTTCACCTAAAGGCGAGCAAATTACAGAAAAAGGTAAAGGTAAAAATACAATTGCCAGTGCAGTTGATGCAGCAGCTTATATTTATGAGCTCTATTCAATTTCTGGTGGCATGAAAGATGAGTTGAAAGGTATCGATTTTGATAAATATATGCCGTTAGATGCTGCAAAATTTTATGCTGAATTTAATGATGCCAATGATTTTTACGAAAAAGGCCCAAGTTTTACAGAGTCAAATCAGGTGACAAGTGAAATTGCTCAAGGACTTAAACAGGACTTGTTCCAGCAAGTTGACGCCGTGGTGAATAAAGCTCAGCCTTACAAAGCAGTTTTACGTTTTGCTCATGCTGAAATTATTATTCCTTTAGCAACTAGTTTAGATTTACATAATATGATGCAGCCTTTACTACTACGTCAGACTTATAATTACTCAACAAGCACATGGCGCGGTGAAGTAGTTTCGCCTATGGCGGCAAATGTACAGTGGGATATTTACCAAAATAGCCAAGGCTCTACTTTGGTCAAAATGCTTTATAACGAGAAAGAAACTTTATTTAAATCTGCATGTAACTATGCGCGTTACACGCCAACCAGTTTTTACTATGACTACATCAAATTGAAACAGTGCTATCAAATGCAATAGATTTTCAGTTTTTGAAGTCTTTAATGGGAATAGGGATTGCTATTCCCATTTTTATTTCTTCATAATTAAATTTGTTTTTAAATATAGATCAGTTAGAGAGTTGGATATGACACCTTTTTGGATTGCATTGCAATTTTTAACTGTTCTGCCTATTGAGCTAAAGACAATACCGACGGCGCAACAAAATGGTCGGGCTATTTTATTCTATCCGCTGGTTGGGCTGATTATTGGTGGCATACTTTTTACTGCGGCCTGTCTTTTTGCCAAATTACCTATTCTTTTAGTTGCTGCAATCATTCTCACTTTATGGATTTGGCTGACAGGTGGATTGCATTTAGATGGGCTAGCGGATACTGCAGATGCGTGGGTAGGTGGTTTTGGTGACAAACTGCGTACTTTACAAATCATGAAGGATCCAAGTTGTGGCCCAATTGGAGTACTCAGTTTAGTCATTATTTGTTTACTCAAATTTGCACTGATTTATGCGTTGATTGAACAGCATCAAACGTTATTTTTAGTCTTTGTTCCCATTCTTGGGCGTGTGGTGCCATCTATTTTGTTTTTAACTACGCCATATGTTCGTGAAAAAGGTTTAGGCCGTTCTTTGACTGATCACTTACCTAAAACGACTTCTTGGATAATTGCAAGCTTAGTTTTGCTGCTACCTTTATATTGGAAATGGCAAGGACTTATTGCCATCATTGGTTTTTTAATTGGCCTTGTTTATTTAAGACATCTGTTTATTAAAAGAATTGGCGGTATTACGGGTGATACTGTCGGTGCAGCGATTGAGCTAAGTGAAACGGTACTGCTTTTTGCTTTTGTCGTGAGTTATTTTTATTTATAGCTAGATAAAAGTTTGTGGCCAAATTGATGACCACAAACTTAAAGTTGATTAATCACCAAAGTGATAGCGTAGACCTAATAAATAAGTACGTGGTGCAGCTGGCGTATAGCTTACTTCATTATTACTAAAAGAAGTACTTTCAGCATAATGGGTATCTGCCACATTTAAAATCTGACCATATACCTCATAAGCTTTTTTACGATAGTTCGCACGGAGATTGAGTACTGTGTGCCCGTCATATTTTTGTGTATTAGCATCATTAATCCAATATGAACCTACATAGACACCTTCTGCTGAAAGTAGTAGTTCGGGAATTGGTTTAATTTGATATTCCAGCGTACCAAAAGTTTTTGGGGCACTTGGCATGTCATTGCCACTATAGTCGATAGTGGATGATGGCTGAAATTGTCCATAACGATGGCGAGCCCAGCTACCTGAGAGTTTCAGTTTTTGGTCAAGCTGATCGGAAATTTGCCAAGTTGCACCGACTTCAATACCTTCGTGACGAGTTTTACCTGCATTCCGTGGTTCACGGCTATTATCTGGCTTGGTGTAACTAATTACTTCATCTTCACCGTTTAAACGATAAAGGGTAATTTCGCCATCCAAACGATCATTCAATATTTTAAAGCGAATACCTGCATCAATATTGGTAAAAGTTGCTTCAGTCAAATTTGGTGTGACTAAATTTGCGCCGTAAAGGCTACTAACTTCTGGTGGGACAAAGCCTTGTGACCAGTTTGTATAGAAGTCAATTTGTGGTGTTACGTTCCAAATTGCACCTAGTTTCGGACTGGCCTTATGAAAGTTTCGTGTTTCATCAGGTGCGCCCGTAACATTAGATGGAGTTAAATTATTTTGATAATCATAACGAATCCAGTCGTAACGAGCGCCGCCGACTAAGTTTAAGCTAGGTAGAACTTGCCAGTTAGCTTGAGCGTAGATTGCTTCATTATTAACATCGACATCAAAATCACGTAAAAGTTTTCGCTGTTTAAAACCAGTATAAATACGGGTAACAGGATCTCGAAAAACTTCAATGTCATTGGTCCGACCTTCGATCGGAGAATGCTCAGCCATGCCACCCACTACTAACTTAACTTGATCTAGTGTTGCCGAATGCTGAAGGTTAAGCCCATAGGACTGAAAACTATTGTATGTCGTTTGTCCACTATAGGTTCCTGTTGCAACTCCACCTTTCTTGTCTGTTTTTATGTTATAGCTTGGGTTTTGCTCAGTTGTATTATCTCGATAATATAAAGTGATTTGACTTTGTTGCTGATCATTCCAGTCATGACTAAGTTGTGAAGACAGTCGAGTTGCATCTACTTCTCGATAGGTAAATGTTTGATAGCTGTAACCAGGGCGTTGACTATAATCTTCAGCATTTAAGCTACCTGTCATATCTGCATATAAGTGATTATAACTAAAAATGTTTTTAAGTTTGGTTGTATCTGAAATCAGCCAATCATGACGTAGAGTAACGCTTTGTTTGTCTGCTTCAGCATGATCTTGCCAGCTATTCCCACGATCGCTGGCATAAGCAGAAATTCTTAAACCATGTGTTCCGCTCGTTGTATCAAAAGTATCAGATGCTCCAACATCAATACGGCGATAACCTTCGTTGCTCGCACTCAGACTAATATCAGCTGTTGGTGTTGTACTTGGTGGCTTTGTTAAAAAATTAATAGTTCCACCAATAGCATTACTTCCATAAATACTACTCGCAGGTCCACGTAAAATTTCAATATTTTCCACACCAGCCATATTCACCTCATATAAGGCGTTATGGTTAAACACGCCTACAGGACGAATCGAAAGACCATCTTCTAAATATTGATAGACAGCAGCGGTGGTTATAGGTTGACGTATGGACATCATGTGCTGTTCGTTACCCAGGTCGTTCATTAAAACTCCTGGTGTCTGGTTTACAAGTTGTCCAATGAAAGTGGCATGTTTATTTTCAATTTGCTCGCTATTAATTTGGTGAATTGCAGCTGGAGTTTTATTGAGTTTTTCACCTTCACGACTTGCTGTGATCACAATAGTGGATAAAGTTTTGGTGTCACTATTTGCTGGTGTCAAATCTTCAGCAAAAATAATAGGGCTAGCTGAGGCAGACAAGCAAGCGGCACTTAAAACAGATAAGCGAAATTTGAGGGATAACATATTTTGACCCTATAAAAGCAATAAGTTTTGAGTCCTTGAAAATCAAGGATGCTAAATTTGCGTTTTTACAGAGCGACAGGTGGGGCGTGTTTAATTGGTAAGATATAGAAGGTAAGGGGAAGTTCTAGCTGTATTGTCCACGTATGACACAGACATCGTACACGGGTAAACCAACGTAAAATTAAAACAAAAATCAAAGCAACTAATGGAATTAAAATTGCTGCATCGAGACCATGCGTACAAAGCGGACAATGTTTCATGATTTGAGTAGCTAGAGCAAAGACTTCTTGAGCATGCGAACTATGAAATTTATCTTGAATAGATTCCATATGATGATGGGCATGTGAAGAGTGATGCTGCTGAGGATTAAAATTTTGTTGGTGAGATGAATACTCTAGTGTCACTGGCTGACAGTGACTAGGCATGGTATATAACTCAGGTACGATGCCGATTTGCACTAAACTGGGCAAAAAAATGTGCCATAGTAAACATAGTAAAGTGATAGCACCTAAAAGCGTGCGCCACTTCAGCAAATGTTTACGAAAACTCAGCACCATATTTTAGGCGGCCGTATTAGAAAAACTCGTCGAAGTATAATCAAAAAATAATAGTCGTCATAGGTGAATTCCGACAAAGTAAAATAAAAAAAGCCCTCAAAAATGAGGGCTTAGTCTTCTTTCAATCTTAAAAGATCAATTAACGGTTTGGTAAAACATCTTTTAAAGCTTCATGCATTTCAAGCAATGTCTTTTCAGTAGTTTCCCAATCAATACAGCCATCAGTTACTGATTTGCCATATTCTAAATCACAAAGATTTTCAGGAATATCTTGGCGACCACCTTTTAAATGACTTTCAACCATAATACCGACGATTGACTTATTACCATCTAAAATTTGTTCCGTAATATTTTTAAGAACAAGAGGTTGTAAGTACGGGTCTTTATTTGAGTTGGCGTGACTCGCATCAATCATGATTTTGTTGCTAACTTTAGCTTTTGCTAAAGCATTTTCTGCTTCTGCAACAGAGCCAGCGTCATAGTTAGGTTTGCCATTACCACCACGTAATACAACGTGTGCATAAGGGTTACCACTAGTATTGATAATTGAAACTTGACCATCTTCGTTCAAGCCTAAGAAACTATGACCATATTTAACAGACTGCATCGCATTCGTTGCAACAGTTAAACCACCATCTGTACCATTTTTAAAACCTACTGGTGATGATAGGCCAGAAGACATTTCGCGGTGAGTTTGACTCTCAGTTGTACGTGCACCAATAGCAGACCATGAAATTAAGTCTTGGTAGTACTGCGGAGAGTTAGGATCAAGTGCTTCAGTTGCACATGGTAAACCTTTTTCATTTAATTCAAGCAAGAGCTTACGACCAATACGTAAACCTTTTTCGATGTTAAATGAGTCATTCATATCTGGGTCATTGATTAGACCTTTCCAACCAATTGTTGTACGTGGTTTTTCAAAATAAACACGCATAACTAGATATAGAGTATCTTTAACCTTTTCGCTAAGCGCTTTTAAGCGATCAGCATATTCGTGAGCAGCTTTTGGATCATGAATAGAGCAAGGACCAATAACGACAAACAGACGCTTATCTGAACCATCTAAAATATTACGAATAGTTTCGCGGCCTTTTAGAACAGTTTGTGAAGCAACATCAGATAAAGGAAGTTCTGATTTAAGCTCAGCTGGTGTTACAAGAGTTTGAATGCTTTTAATATTAACGTCGTCGATATCTGGCTTTGAAACGGAATTTGAATGTGTAGTCATTGCTGTCACTGGTTCGATCATACTAAAGGTTGTTTTGTGTACTGAATATACCATGAAATAATTATGAAAATCTTACATCTCATGGTATTTCAGTTTGGAAAAATCCTATTGATTTTACTATCTTTCAGTCGAGTTGCTTGTTTTTTCAGCAACTACTGCTTGTTGTACCACAGGTGCTTTCGGTTTTGCTTTGACTGGATGAACCATAAAATTCACACCAAGAGCAAATAGAGTAATCCCTAAAATTTTTCGGATTAAACGTTCCGGCATGCGAGAGCTAATTAA
The DNA here is from genome assembly GCF_013344765.1 of Acinetobacter lactucae. Classification (GTDB taxonomy): domain Bacteria; phylum Pseudomonadota; class Gammaproteobacteria; order Pseudomonadales; family Moraxellaceae; genus Acinetobacter; species Acinetobacter lactucae_A. The sequence goes on along the minus strand of NZ_JABVBF010000039.1, from coordinate 902 downwards.
TGTACCGATAATAATTGCAGGAATCGAACCGACCAATAACCACATCAGAAGGGTAAAGTCGACGTTACCGGCACTCATATGTCCAAGACCAGCCACTAAGGTAAGCAATACGGCATGTACAACATCTGACCCAATAATTCGAATCATTGGTAAGTTCGGGAACATAATCACGAGTGCCATAATCCCAAATGCGCCAGCGCCAACTGACGAAAGTGTGACGAATACACCTAAAATGATGCCCATAATGACGATAAAGCTACGTTTTTTATGGATTGCTAATTGCTCATTTTCAGTTTGGATGGTTTCTTTATTCCGAAATTTATTAAAGAACTTTTCAATACGAGAACGGAAAATGATAGACACACCAGTTAAGGTCAGCATAAAGCCTAACACCATCGTTAAAACAGCTTTATAGTGTGTTGACTGACTTAAATAATGCTCAAGTACCCATGAAGTAATGAAAGATGCAGGAATACTGCCTACTGCTAACCATAAAACAATTGGCCAGACAATGTTGAGCTTTCTAGCGTGAACCATTGAGCCACAAAATTTTGAGATTGCAGCATAAAGTAAATCGGTACCAATCGCGATATGAGGTTCAATTCTAAAAAGACTAATTAAGATTGGTGTCATTAATGACCCACCCCCAACTCCTGTAATCCCGACACAGAAACCAACTAACATACCCGCTAAGATAAATTCAAAAGGACCAAACATCTTTATCGCCACTTATCACGAAACGCAGATATCTTATTCCTTTTAGAGATAAACAGTTGTCATGAATAATGATTTACTTATGCAAAAAAAAGCTAAGCAACGAAAATTTTGCTTAGCTTGAACTATTTTTCATCATTTCTTGAAGAAAACGATTATTTTGATGATTTTAGGGGATTAAGTAAAAG
>NZ_JABVBF010000399.1 GCF_013344765.1 Acinetobacter lactucae | reverse complement strand
ATAATTTTAAAAAAAGTAAAATATTGCCAATTAAAAAATAATTCTTTCCATTTTAATAACAAATCAAGATATTGAATAAATATAATTTTTTAAATATGATTAGATAAAATTTATTTAAGCTTTCATACTTTACAATAGCAAAGTTAATCAAAAATATTTATGACGAGAAAACCGATGTCAAAAAGAGAAAAGATTATAACAACAGCCACCACCCTCTTTAACCAGAAAAGCTATACCTCTATTGGAGTTGACTGTATTATTGCTGAATCAGGCGTTGCAAAAATGACTTTTTATAAGTACTTTTCGTCTAAAGAAAATTTAATTGAAGAATGTCTTCATCGGAGAAACTTAGAAGTCCAAGCCTCTCTATTTAATAAAATTAGCAACATTGATGACCCATTAATCAAACTTAAAAGTATTTTTAACTGGTATATTGGCTGGATCAATAAAGATGATTTCAATGGTTGTTTATTTAAGAAAGCGACAATCGAAGTCATGCAATTGTATCCCTCTCTTAAAGATCAAGTTAATGAATATCGAGAGTGGATTTACAAATTAGTTTTTTCAATATTTCTAGAGTTAGAAATCAAAGATGCTCACACGCTTACTC
>NZ_JABVBF010000398.1 GCF_013344765.1 Acinetobacter lactucae | reverse complement strand
CTGTTTAGAATGTATTAAAAGTTTGAATCATGAATATACGATTCATATTTTAGATAACAACAATATAAATGATTTTTGTGAAATTGACTTTTCTCAATTTGAAAGCCTCACTCCTCAATTAAAATCTGATCTACTACGCCTCTATTTATTATATAAACATGGTGGTATATGGGTGGATGCAAGTGTAATTCTTTATAGTAGTTTAGACTGGATTATTGATCTATGTAATAAAAATAAAACTAAAGCATTTGGATATTATAGAAATTCTAATACCACTGTAAGACAGTACCCAGTGATTGAAAGTTGGCTTTTAGCCTCAGAAAAAAATAATATTTTCTTTAAAGAATGGTTAGATGAACTAATTTATGCAGTTAAGTCAGGAGTTAAAAACTACATCAACGAGATAAAAAGATCTTGTCCAAACTATGATGAATATTTTCAGAATATTGGCCGACTTGAATATCTTGTTATTTATGTAGCTTGTCAAAAAGTTCTTAGAAAAACAGAGATGAGTATCACATTAATTAACTGTGATGAGAACGCTTTTATTTATCATAGGTTCAACAATAAATCTCACATCCACTTTATTGAGTCATTAGTATTAAACTATAGACCACTAA
>NZ_JABVBF010000397.1 GCF_013344765.1 Acinetobacter lactucae | reverse complement strand
ATTTTATAAATTTTCTAATAAATTACTAAGATATAAAAAAGCTGAATCGAGAGGATTCAGCTTTAGCTTAATCTTTAAGCAAGAGCATGTTTTTGTCTGCTTTTCCATTTAGGTAAGATTTTTCCGAGATAAGCATCCATACACCAAACTGGTCCAATCAGTAGAAATTGTAAATCTTTAAAGAATGATGGTTTTTTGCCTTCTACTTTGTGTCCGTAAAACTGTCCAACCCAAGCAATCACAAAAATAGCGATATAAAAACCGACTCCCACAGGCAGGGTGTAAATGAGCCATGCCATAACAACAAGTAAAGCAGCCATAGCAACAGCAAGTACAAGATCTAAACGGGCATAAAATACTAAAGTGAGTACAAGTAGTAGAGCAGTGAGCAAGGTGCTGAAATGGGCAATGATTCCAATAATAGAAAATAAAATAGCAGGAACGCAAAGCCAGTGAATCTGTTTATTTGTTGGGTTTTGATGACTTTCACTATATTCATCAAACCATTCAGTAATGGATTTCATGACTAGCACACTCCTTGTTTTAAATTTGATTTATTTTTCTGGATATATTTTAGCCTGTTCTTGAGGATCTCGACAAGAAACTCACACTATTCAACC
>NZ_JABVBF010000396.1 GCF_013344765.1 Acinetobacter lactucae | reverse complement strand
GCATAATAGAGTACTCCACAGATCTGATTTAAATCATTGAAATCTCTAGCTTCTGTCAAAATATCACGTAAATCTTGCAACAAATCTTCATTTTTTTCGTTTCGTTGGCTGGCATAACACAGGCGAATGTTCATTAACAATTCCGTGAAATATAAAATTTCTTTATTCAAAGATTTTTCAATGTAGCATATATTTATTATTGGTACTTTATATTTCACTTAATTTAAAGTAGATATTGAATTACATTCGAGCATTAATTATAAAAGTATATAACTCATGATTTATATTGATATAAAAATAAAAAACCTCCGATCGATGCCTTTCAATGCTCTAAAAGAACAATAAATTTCTTTAAAAGCTAAAACAAAAAAAAGCACTAAAAAGTGCTTTTTTTGTTTGCTGTATATTATTGTGGAATAATATTTACAGCATTTGGGCCTTTTTGCCCTTGAGTAACAGTAAACGTTACACGTTGACCTTCGTGTAAAGTTTTGAAACCTGAACCAGAAATTTCTTTGAAGTGAGCAAACACATCTGGACCATTATCTTGTTGAATGAAACCGAAACCTTTAGTTTCGTTAAACCACTTTACTGTACCACTTACTGTATTAGACATGATATATCCTAC
>NZ_JABVBF010000395.1 GCF_013344765.1 Acinetobacter lactucae | reverse complement strand
CTATGAATATGACCAAAAAAAATATGTTCAATATAGTTTGCATATTTTAAAATTAATTTTTCAAAATATTCTGACTTAAAAATTGTTTTGTCTAAAGCAGGTGCTATACCAGTTGTAACTATTGGATGATGCATAAACATTAATATTTTTCGCTTTTCAAAAACAGCTTGTTCTAAAATCTCGGAAAGTTCATTTATATGATCATCACTTTTCAAATAATTACTAGTATCAAAAGTAATTAAACGTCTGTCAAAAATATCTAAATACTTTTTTTTATAATCATCATTAAATACTATATTAAAGTTATTATAACAATCATGGTTCCCTAAACTAAGAAGTACAGGGCAAGTGAATTTAGACAAAATTTCACTTAAGATATTATAACTATTAATACTACCATCATTAGTTAAATCACCTGTTATTACAATTGCATGTATATCATCTAAAAAATTTATTAAATGAGATTGTAGTTTAAGTAACTGATGTGTTGGGTTATAGGAGTATAACTCACCCTCTACAATATGCAAATCAGTTAGCCATACTATTTTATAATTATCATTCATAATTATACCCATTTAGAGTTATCAACTTTACCAACCATTTCCTTCATATGATCATGTGTCCTTATC
>NZ_JABVBF010000394.1 GCF_013344765.1 Acinetobacter lactucae | reverse complement strand
CCTAAAAAGTATGTTAAGTAAACAGATAGTAATAATCTATAGAATTAAGATACTGATTTTTATTTATTTTTAATATTAAAACTTATTTTAATAAAGAGCAGCGAGAAAATAAGAACTGTTTCATGCTGCTCTGAAGAGTATCTAACCCTATATCAAGTCAAATAATTAACTTGATGGCATGAGATCAAATAATTTTTTTAACTGGTTATTTAAATTGTGCAGCTCGTCTTCTGAAAACGCATTGAGGATCCCAGCTAAGGTAACCACACTAATTTGATTAATCTGTTCAACCAGCTCAATACCTTTGGCTGTTAATTTCACCATCGAAATTCGTTCATCGGAAGTAGAAGAGTAGACTTCAACAATTCCATCTTCTACTAATCGATATACAGCTTTTGTTGCTGTCGTTAACTTTAAGGTAGAAAGATTAGCGATATCGGTAATACTGGCTTCACCCAAAGCATTAGTACTTAAAATGATTTTACGGCGTGTATTATCAATACCTAGTTTTTTTATTGATTTTTCAATGAGTTGTGAATATTTTCCATTCACTTGGGAAACCCAAAAAAAAGGGAAATTTTGAATACTCGACGGTTCTTTATTAGGAAGAAATTGTTCTAAATGATCAAGCATAGCTAAGC
>NZ_JABVBF010000393.1 GCF_013344765.1 Acinetobacter lactucae | reverse complement strand
CAATTAATATTGCACATAGAGACTTAGGTACACATAATATAGTTTACTCTCGAGTAAGTGATAAAGTAATCTTTACGCAGTTCTTTTCATCATATTTTCAAGAAAAGGGTACAATTACAAATTATAGAGATATTCTTAAAACTAACACAGTAAACCTACCAGAAGATGTTTATGATGATAAAAAAGATCCATTTAAAATGGATGTGTTTTTATTGGGTGTTGTTTGCTATTTCATTATTTCTAAAGGAAATATGCTTAAAAATGATTCAGATGGAATTCCTGTTTGGATTGAAATAGAAGGGGTTGACCCTAAAATTAATAGTTGGTTAGAAAAAGCATTAAGTTTTGATTCTCATAAAAGATATGAGAATGCTTTAGAAATGCTAGAAGAATTTAATAAAATAAATGAAATTACTTCGCAGAATGGTTTTAACTATTTAGTTAGTGAATTGAATAAAGGTAATTTTTTAAATAATAAAAACTATAAAGATCTCTTTATGTTAAGTATAATGGATGATGTTGATGATAAAAATAATAAAGAAACACAAAACTATTGCAGATACAAAATAAATTATAAGGATAGAGTATGTGTTGTTAAATGGTGGAATCCATTACATATGGATGAAAAAAATATATCAGACTGTAGGAAAAT
>NZ_JABVBF010000392.1 GCF_013344765.1 Acinetobacter lactucae | reverse complement strand
AGTTTTACCCAAACATGATTTTATATATTGAATAAAATGCTGAGTTTACCCAACCGGCATTTTATTTCCCACACTACTTTCAATGACAAATCAACTATAGATATAATCAATTTTTACTGTAAAATTACACTAAAATAATTTTTAGCTTACTAGGAAAGAAGAGCAACAATGAAAAGTAAATATTACCTAACACAAGCAGATGCAGAGTTTTTAATGGAAGAAGCTCAAAAATATGCAATTGAACATAACTTTAAAGTCAGTATCGCTATTGTTGATGAAACAAGTTCTTTACTACTCATGAAACGTTTAGATGGTGCTTCGCCTTTATCCTCACATTTATGTTTAGAAAAAGCAAAATGCTCTTCAATATCAGGTAGACCTTCAAAATTTTATGAAGAACTTCTGCAAAGTGGTCGCTTAGGTTTTTTAAGTATGCCTAGTGCTCAAGGAATGTTAGAAGGTGGAAAACCAATTCTTTATGACGGCCAAATTTTAGGGGCGATTGGTGTTTCCGGTGTTCAATCTTTTGAAGACGCAGAAATTGCCCAACATGCGATTAATACCTTTTTAAAAAAACAAAACAGCTAACCTGAAATGATAGAAAAGAGAAATTATTGCACTTTTCATTTAAATATTTTCTCTTTTCTAAAAGTTAAGCAT
>NZ_JABVBF010000391.1 GCF_013344765.1 Acinetobacter lactucae | reverse complement strand
AAACCTTGCCCCCAACTAATCAAGCGCCCATTAAATTCCGGGCATAAAAACTCAATATAAGTATTATGCAAATGACTTGGGCTTTCAATAAGTGACTTTTTTTTCTCAAGTTTAATTTGAATTTTTGTATCATTTAAAATTTCAACAATTAACTCCTGATGGGCATAAATTTTTAGGACTAACCTAAAGTGCTTCCAATACTCTGGTATAAAATCTAAGACATAATGAGCCACATTTTTAAAATGAGGATAATCTAAATGTATAACTTTACCCTGACGTGCACTAAGCATCGCTTTAGTAACACTCTCATGTTTTTCTAAGTTAAGCTGTACATCTATCAATTTAAAAAATTCTTTTAGATGTTGATAATTGGGATTCAACTTATCATTCACTACACTTGAGAATACATGATCGCTCTTATACAAAGACTTTATATAATCTTCAACGATACTTTTATAATTTGCAAAAATTGATTTTTTCTCAGTCATTTTTAGTTAATAATATTAAGATAAAGATGTTGTAACACAATAGTAAGATATAACTCAAATCATAGCTTCACATTGATCTTTCCTAATATACCTTTTATAACAACTGTTGATTTCAAAGTTTAACTAAAAAAATAATCAAGGACTATACACCTTCCTATTCCAAACTAGTATGT
>NZ_JABVBF010000390.1 GCF_013344765.1 Acinetobacter lactucae | reverse complement strand
TCAAGTTTCGCCACAATCTCTTCAAGGGTCATACGGCCTTGACCAATGTGCTCGTTATCTTGGAATACCATCGGTACAGCCATGATTTTGCGTTGTTCCACTTCGTCTTGGAAGAATGAACCATCAATCATGGTTGCCGTAGTATTCGGGTTGTAAATCGCAATCAAGTTGAGTGCCTGTACTACATCAGGACAGTTATGACAGCTGAGTGATACAAACACATCAAAGTTGGCTTTGAGGTTTAAACCTTTAATCTGATTAAGCACTTGATCAGAAACTTTAGGTGCATAGCCAGACACCTGTAACAGTGCCAAGATCAAAGACGTAAACTCATGCCCCATTGGTAAGCCTGCAAAGAACACACGAGGCTGTTCACCTGCTTTAGCCACACCAAAGCTTGGACGACGTGTATTATTGCCGTCAAAACGGGCAGTCACCTTGTCAGAAAGCTCAGCGATTTCAGTCACCAGTTCTTTAATTTGAGCAGCTTTATCTGATTCATCTAAAGCAGCAACTAATTCGATTGGACTTTCTAAACGTTCTAAGTAAGCTTTTAATTGAGTTTTAATGTTTTGATCTAACATCTGTTTTTACTCCAATGCATCCAAATTCTTTCAATAGATGCATAGTACGTTAAAACATAAAATAGGTGAAACAGTATGTTTTTATAGATTTGATCGGTTTTTT
>NZ_JABVBF010000038.1 GCF_013344765.1 Acinetobacter lactucae | reverse complement strand
CAATAATTGTACGGGTTCTACAGAAAATTGGTCAGGAATCAGAATTTAAAAAAAGATATATGCAGGATATTATTGAAAATCATTTAATGACAAAGACTTAAAGAATTTATTATCCATTTTCTTCTAACCTCACACATTAAAGAACGAAGTTAGAAGAAAAGGAGTCAGAAAATCACTTCAACATCGGTTTCAAGAAACGACCTGTATGGGAAATTTCAACCTCAGCCACTTGTTCAGGTGTGCCTTCGGCAATGATCATACCACCGCCCGAACCACCTTCAGGACCTAAGTCCACAACCCAATCCGCTGTTTTAATCACATCAAGGTTATGTTCAATCACAACAATGGTATTACCCTTGTTACGTAGCTCATGCAAAATGTCGAGTAACTTGGCAATATCATGGAAATGCAAACCTGTAGTCGGCTCATCCAAGATATATAAAGTTTTACCCGTATCTCGTTTTGCTAACTCACGTGCGAGTTTTACACGTTGTGCTTCACCACCAGAGAGTGTAGTCGCAGCCTGACCTAAACGAATATAGCCTAAGCCCACCTGAGTTAAGGTTTCTAAGCGGCGGTGGATGACTGGAATGGCACTAAAGAACTCAGCAGCATCTTCAACAGTCATTTCTAAAACATCAGAAATGTTTTTGCCTTTATAGCCTACTTCAAGCGTTTCACGGTTATAACGTTTGCCATGACACGCATCGCAAGGTACATACATATCTGGTAAGAAGTGCATTGCGACTTTAATCATGCCGTCGCCTTCACACGCTTCACAGCGTCCGCCTTTCACGTTAAACGAGAAACGACCTGCACTATAACCACGGGCTTTTGCCTCTGGCGTTTGAGCAAATAATTCTCGGATTGGCGTAAATAGACCTGTATATGTTGCAGGGTTAGAGCGTGGCGTGCGTCCAATTGGGCTTTGGTCAATATCAACGACTTTATCCAGGTGTTGAAGACCATCAATTGAGTCAAACTTTTCAGCCGTTAATGTCGTGGCACCGTTGAGCTGTGTTGCAGCCAGTGGAAGCAAAGTACGGTTAATGAGTGTCGATTTACCCGAACCTGAAACTCCAGTTACGCAGGTCATAATGCCAAGCGGAATCGTTAAATCGACATTTTTTAAGTTGTGACCTGCTGCCCCTGAAAGTTTGATGAACTCATCTGGACGTGGCGATTGAGTACGTTTTTTGGGTACCTCAATTTTGAGTTTGCCAGAAAGGTATTGACCTGTGAGTGAGTCAGTATGTTTAGCCAATTCATCATAAGTACCTTCGGCAATAATCACACCACCATGCACCCCAGCACCTGGACCGATATCAATAATATGGTCAGCAGCACGGATTGCATCTTCATCATGTTCAACGACTAATACCGTATTACCTAAATCACGTAAGCGAATCAGCGTTTGTAATAGACGGTCGTTATCACGTTGATGTAGACCAATAGATGGTTCATCGAGCACATACATGACGCCCATTAAACCTGCACCAATTTGTGAGGCTAAACGGATACGCTGGGCTTCACCACCCGATAACGTTTCAGCAGAGCGAGCTAGACTTAAATAGTTAAGTCCCACACTCACCAAGAAGTGTAGACGTTCACGAATCTCTTTAAAAATTTTATCTGCGATTTCGCCTTTAGCCCCTTCAAGATTTAAGCCTTGATAGTAGCTTTCAGCATCACCAATCGACATGCGAGTAATGTCGGCAATGGTTTTGTCTTTTACGCGGACATTGCGTGAAATTTCATTTAGACGTGAACCATCACAGGCATCACAGGCGGCATTAGAGAGGTATTGAGCTAAATCATCTCGTACATAGTTACTTTCAGTTTCACGGTAACGGCGTTCAAGATGAGGCAAAATTCCTTCAAAAGGTTGTACGCGAGTGTGTTTACGACCACGTTCGTCGATATAGCTTAAATCGACTTTTTCTTTACCTGTACCTTGTAAGAATTTCTTTTGAGTATCTTTATCGAGCTGGTTCCAAGGCGTATCAAGTTGAAAACCAAAATGATCGGCAACTTTTTGCAGCATCGAATAATAATATGGACGCTGACGATCCCAACCACGGATCGCACCTTCACTAATCGCAAGATCAGGATTTGGAATCAGTTTTTCAGAGCTAAAATGACTGCGTGTACCTAAGCCATCACAAACAGGGCAGGCACCGAACGGGTTGTTAAATGAAAACAAACGTGGTTCAAGCTCTGCAACTGCGCGATCACATTCAGGACATGAGTGCTTTGCAGAAAAAACGCGATCTGGGTGTTCACCATTCATCCACGATAAAACTGCAATATCGCCACCTAAACGCAGTGCAGTTTCAAATGATTCGGCAATACGGTTACCTAAATCTTCACGTACTTTAAAGCGGTCAACGACAACTTCGATGGTGTGCTTTTTCTTTTTGTCGAGTTCTGGTGGCGTATCAATATCAATGATTTCGCCATCAACACGGGCACGAACAAAACCTTGACCTTGTAGTTGTTCGAACAGATTGCTGTACTCACCTTTACGCTCACGAACGACAGGGGCAAGCAACATGAGTGCTGTGCCTTCCTCAAGGGTTTTTACCGCATCGACCATTTCAGAAACGGTTTGCGCAACCATAGGCAAGTCATGTTCAGGGCAATAGGGTGTACCTACACGTGCGTAAAGTAAACGCAAATAGTCATAAATTTCGGTGATGGTACCGACGGTTGAACGTGGGTTATGACTAGTAGATTTTTGCTCAATAGCAATCGCTGGTGATAAACCTTCAATCGAGTCGACTTCAGGCTTTTCCATTTGCGATAAAAACTGGCGGGCATACGCTGAAAGCGATTCGACGTAACGGCGTTGTCCTTCGGCATACAGGGTATCGAAGGCTAGAGAAGATTTTCCTGAACCTGATAACCCCGTAATTACCACAAATTTGTCGCGTGGAATATCGAGAGACACATTTTTTAAATTATGGGTACGTGCACCTCGAATACGGATATGACTTTGGCTCATAAAACATCTCAATTATGTATTGATGAAAATTTAGGTGTTGATTGATCAGTCGCAGAGAGGTGTGACTGGTTATAAACAACAGACCCTATATATGATAACGATTTAAAATTGTTCAAGTGGTACAAAATGATTTAAAGCGACAAATTGTGACGGTTAAACGACAATCGACAAAATTTGTTTAAATAAGCAGGTTGTATTTTTAACATTCCTCACTTCAGATTTCTACTCTAAGTAAATTTTAACCAGCAACATAACTTTACTAGACGACTGGTCTAATAGTTGTTTATGATGTATGCATGAAACGATTAAATAAAAGTGAAACCACGCGACAACATATTTTGGATACCAGTTTTGAGCTGGTATTACATAAAGGGTTTGTTGGTGTTGGTTTACAAGAAATCTTAAAGGCTTGTGACGTACCTAAAGGTTCGTTCTATCACTACTTTGCTTCAAAAGAAGCATTTGGTTGTGCATTGCTAGAGCAATACATGGCTGATTATAAAGTTCGTATGGAACAACTTTGGCAACATAGCGAGCAAAGTGCTCATGCTCGTTTAATGGCCCTATGGCAGGCGTGGATTGATGATCCCGTAAACGGTAGTTGGGCTGAAAACTGTCTGATTGTGAAGTTGGCGGCAGAGGTTTCTGACTTGTCAGAAGATATGCGCCAAATTCTTAATGATGGTGTGCACAAACTAACGCAACGTTTGGCTTTGCTGCTTAAAGAAGGGCAACAAGAAGGATCAATTCCAAAACATATTGAACCTTTAAAAACTGCGCAAGTCATGTATCAGTTATGGTTAGGTGCTGCTTTACTCACAAAATTATCGCAAGACAAAGCACATCTACATTTAGCCTTAGAAACGACCCAACAACTCTTAAAACCGATAGAGGAATAAAGCATGCGAAGTATTATCCATCGTAATTTTGGCGAACCTGTAGACGTTTTAGAGCAGGCGGATATGCCAAAGCAGGAACCGAAAGCAGGCGAAGTACGTATTAAAACTATCATGTCTCCAATTCATAACCATGATGTATGGACCGTACGCGGAAGTTATGGCTACAAGCCAACTTTACCTGCGATTGGTGGTAGTGAAGCCGTTGGTATTGTAGATGCGTTGGGCGAAGGCGTTACTCATGTACAAGTAGGCCAACGTATTGCAGTGGCAGCTGTGCATGGTAGTTGGGCTGAATACTTTATTGCACCAGCTCAAGGGATTATTCCACTCAATAATGAAATTGATGACGAAACAGCCGCACAGCTGATTGGTATGCCAATTAGTGCGCTCATGCTACTCGACTTTGTAAATGTTCAACCCGGTCAATGGTTAATTCAAAACACAGCGAATGGTGCAGTTGGTAAAACGGTTGCGATGATTGCACAGGCGCGTGGTTTACCTGTCATTAATTTAGTTCGTCGTACTGATGCAATTGCAGAGATGCAAGCATTAGGTATTCAGCATGTTGTAGCAACCGATCAGCCTAATTGGAAAGAGCAAGTTAAACAGATTCACGGTGACCAACCTTTAATTGCTGGTGTAGACTCGATTGGCGGAAGTGCAAGTGGTGAAATGCTGAATTTACTCAGTGAAAATAGCCTGCTCGTTTCGTTCGGTAGTATGACTGGCGAAACCATGCAGATTTCATCGGGTGATTTGATTTTCAAACAAGCGACGGTAAAAGGTTTCTGGGCGAGTGTGGTCAACAAAGAAATGCCAGCAGAACGCAAAAAAGAGCTTATTGTCGAGTTATTAACGTTAGCGACTCAGAAAAAATTAATTCTTCCTGTAGAAGGTGTATTTAGTTTTGATGAGATTAAAACTGCTGCTCAAAGAGCAACGCAAGGTGCTCGTCAAGGCAAAGTGTTGTTAAAACCGTAAACACTAAAAGATCAGTCGAGAGACTGATCTTTTTTCATATCTTTAAAATAAAAAGGAAAATTGTATGATCGGACAAATTTTAGTGGGTTTAATTGCAATATTACATGTCTATATTTTAGTGTTAGAAATGTTTTTGTGGGACAAACCTTATGGCATGAAAGCCTTTGGAAATAATGCCGAAAAAGCAAAACTCACCAAAGTGATGGCACAAAACCAAGGTCTTTATAATGGCTTTTTAGCAGCGGGTTTGTTTTGGTCTTTATTGGCAAATGCACCTTTTTCGACATCCATTGCCAATTTCTTTTTAGGCTGCGTGCTCATTGCGGGTATTTATGGCGGACTGACAGCCAGTAAAAAGATTATTTATATTCAGGCAGTTCCAGCATTGATTGCTTTGGTCGCTGTTAATTTTTTATGATGAACTGAAACCTAGGTAATACTTTTAATTTCACGACGGAGCTTTAATCCGTGAGATTAGATACTATCAGTTAATTCTGTTACTTTTGTTTTGGCAAAAGTAACCAAAACCATTGTCATCTGCAAAACCTGTTGTTTTACATCATCTATCAACTCTCTTGCAAAAACATTCATTTATAATCATAGGCAGGTTGCAGATGACGTTTAGCACAAGCAGATTGTGGTTTAAGTATCTTTAGTCAAACTGCACAATATTGAAGTTTATAGTTAAGCGTTGGATCTAGATTAAATATGTGGGCGTTATTTTTAAAGTGTATGTTGGGGGCCGGGGTTGTCCTCATCATTTCAATTTTATCGAAAAGTAAGGCCTTTTATATTGCAGGCTTGGTCCCGCTTTTTCCTACATTCGCTTTGATTGCTCACGTGATTGTTTATCAGCAAAAAGGGGCTGAGGCATTACAAAAAACGGCTCTGTTTGGTCTATGGTCACTTATTCCCTATGCTATTTATTTAGTAGCTGTCTATGTGCTGGCAACACGCATGTCGATGTGGTCGTGTCTAGGTTTGGCAACACTGTGTTGGGTGGTTGCCGCGGCAGGTTTGATTTATGGATGGCAGTTGTTTCAACACTAAAAGATTAAGAGATAGCTCTTAATCTTTTAAATTGAACTAGCTTTATGACGGATCGATAACGCGGGTTCTGAGCATCCCTTCAACTAAATTAATCATCTTTTGGCGTGAAAGAATTCGAGGCAGTTGAGACGTCAAATAGTTGCTACATCCTACCACAACCGTTGCTTTATTCTTATCTAATGCTTTAAGCGTTGCAGACACAACGTCTTCAACTGTAGAGCTTTTCATACCACTCGTATCTGCATTTGCCACCTGAGTAAAATTGGTTTCGGTATTGCCCGGACAAACTGCCAGAAATTTAACTCCTGAAGAGCTATATTCTCCTGCAAGCGCTTCAGTAAACTGCAATACAAAAGATTTACTAGCACCATAAACGGCAATATAGGGTAACGGCTGGAACGCACCTGTCGATGAAATATTAATTATGATGCCTTTTTTGGTAGCAAGCATATGAGGCAAGAATAAATAACACAAAGACATTACGCTGCTGATATTAAGCGTGATCATTTCTTGATAGGTAGATACAGATTGATCTAGAAATTTAGTCCATTTACCAAATCCTGCGTTGTTAATTAAAATCTCTACCGATAATTTTCTAGCTTGCACTTCATCAAATAAGCTCTGAGCTGAATTGGGTTGAGCTAAATCTAAAACGATCACCTCAACATTCACGTTATATTTTTTTCTAAGTCCATCGGCTAAATCATTTAGTTTCTGTTCGGAGCGTGCTGTTAAAATTAAATGAATTCCTAAAGATGCAAGTTTATGAGCATAGGCTTTGCCTATTCCTGAAGATGCGCCTGTAATTAATGCTGTTGAATTTTTAAATTTAAATAAAGAAAGATAAGCACTCATTTTATTGGTCCGTAATAAAAGAAGTCATTACGATAAACCTTGTCCCTAAGGGCAGAGTCAAGCACTCATTTTGAAAGCTATTTGCAGATTTTAACCAGCTGTTTTAGGCAGAAATCTTATTGGTAATATAAGTCTGAATAATCTCATCTTCCAGTTGCTTTAAATCTTCTTGTAAACGATTTAATGCTTTTTTTTGCTCAATAATTTGTTGATTCTTTTTTTGAATAAGCTGCTGTGCAATTTCTACAGGAAAACGATTATTTTTATATTTTAAAGCTGACAGGTCATATAGCTCGGAAAGGCTAAATCCGACAGCTTGCGCGAGGCGAATCATCTTAACCGCTTGAACATCCAGTGCTTCATAAACACGATAATTTCCCTTTCTTTTTGCGACTGGTAGTAAGCCTAATTTCTCATAATGCCGAATGGCTTTAGGAGTGGCTCCAGTTAAAGATGCTAATTCGCCGATATACATATCTGTCTCACATTTTTTAAAAACGGTCAGCATCTTGAACGATCTGACCGATTCTTTTTAAGTTTTAAATATGATCTAAACCTAACCATTGTCTTTTGTGGTAGGCACTGTCCCAAAATAACCATTCAAGTTTTGCACCCATGGTATAGGCTGCATGCATTTTTTCTAAAGTATCTGCATCACAACGTGCTGCAACTTTATCTACTGTCGCAATCACATTACGAACCGCTGTATGAAACTCTTCACCAGCGTAAGTATCAATCCATGCTTGGTAAGGGTTGTTTGGAATTGATTTATTTACAATATCTTTACCGACTTCAGCATAAATCCAGAAACACGGGAGTAGGGCCGCAAGCACAACTGGATAGCTTTCAGACCAAGCAGTTGCTGTTAAAAATGAAGTGTAGTGGTGGCCTGCCAAGGTTAGCGGCGTATTTTTAAATTCTTCTTTGGTTACCCCAAAATTTTTCATAAAGTCATCATGCAAACTGCGCTCAACCACAATCGCAATTTTAGCTGCATCTGAAAATTGCATTATATCGTCAGCATCAAAAGCTTTCGCAGCTGCAACAGCAAGCACACGACCATAGGCCACTAAGTATTGAGCATCTTGAATCACATAATGACAAAAAGCTTCTTTATCTAAAGTACCGTGAGCAAGTTCCTGATTAAAAGGCAGGTCGAGAATTTTTTGATATAAATTTAAATTGCGTTGCCAAAGCTCTTGAGAAAAAAGCATAAAATCATTCCATTTAATTTAAGACAGCTGAACCAAATTTTAAAACATTTTTAAAATACAAAAATAATAATGATAGATATATAGCAAGAAAATATTTAACACGATTAACTAGTTAATCAAACATTGTAAATTTCTTTATTAAACAGGTAGATAAAGTAACACTAATAACGGCACAAAACGACATCGTTTTGTGGTGAATTATCGATATAATAGCCGCGTTTTTAAAGAAAGATTAAGTTTAATTCTTGGCATAGGTCTGATCCATGAAGCATTTCCGATTTTCGATATTTTTCACGGTGGTGTGTTTAGCACTATCGGCGTATTGGGGTTTTACCCATGGACCTGAAGCGGGCGTGTCTACCATGCTTAAAGCTTTAACGATTACAGCCATTTTAGCTGTAATGGAGGTCTCTTTATCTTTTGACAATGCTGTCGTAAATGCCTCGGTTCTACGTAATTGGGATCCGTTCTGGAAAATGCTCTTTTTGACGGTTGGTATTTTAATCGCCGTTTTTGGTATGCGTTTAATTTTTCCAGTGGCGATTGTCGCCGTTACTGCAGATATGGGAATGATTGAAGTGGCTAAATTGGCACTCAACGATCCAAAAACGTATTCTGAGCGATTAATGGCCCACCACGCCGAGATCTCTGCTTTTGGTGGAACATTCCTACTATTGGTTTTCTTGAACTTCTTTTTTGATGAAGAGAAAGAAACTCATTGGTTCAGATGGCTTGAAGCTAAACTTTCTAGTTTAGCAAGCGTACCAGCAATGTCTGTCTTTATTGCTCTCATTGCAATGCTAGTTATGGCAGCAAATGTTGACGAATCTCAGCGCCTTGTTGTGACTATGGCCGGTATTTGGGGCATTGTGGTTTATATTGGTGTAGAAGTATTAAGCCATATGTTAGGCGGTGAACCTGAAATTGATGAAGATGGCAATGCTGTCATGAAAGACGGATCAGGTGCTGCTTCTGGTGTAGTGAAAGCGGGTATCGGTGGTTTCTTATATCTTGAAGTATTAGATGCATCATTCAGTTTTGACGGTGTGATCGGTGCTTTTGCAATTACTAGCGACGTTGTTGTGATTATGCTGGGCCTTGCAATCGGTGCTATTTTTGTCCGTTCAATGACAGTTTATCTTGTGGAAAAAGGCACACTAGATGCTTATGTGTTCTTAGAACATGGTGCGCATTATGCGATTGGTGCTTTAGCATTCATTATGATTGCAAGTGGTACAGGCGTACATGTACCTGAAGTTGTGACTGGTTTAATTGGTGTAGCGTTTATTGTTTGGGCTGTCATTGCTTCAATTCAATATTCGAAGCGCCAGCAACAGTCGCCTTAAGCTAATTTTCAGTAAAGTTCGATAGAATGAAGAGGCTAAATGCCTCTTTATTTTTTTAAGCCCAAATCGTTATTTTAAATAAGGTGTCCCGTATTTTTAGAAACGAATCGGCTTATAATTTGCCTAGTTTGATAAACGTGTATTGATATGATGAATGCTTTGGAACGTCGCTCAACTTTTGCCTTAAGTAGTATTTTCGCACTACGCATGTTGGGCTTGTTCATGATTATTCCTGTCTTTTCGGTAGTCGGGCAGTCATATCAATATGCGACTCCAGCACTCATTGGTTTGGCTGTAGGTATCTATGGCTTAAGTCAGGCAATTTTACAGATTCCATTTAGCTTATTGGCTGATCGTTTTAGCCGTAAACCACTTGTGGTATTTGGTCTATTACTATTTGCCATTGGTGGTGCAATTGCGGGTTTATCTGACACGATTTATGGTGTAATTATTGGTCGTGCCATCGCTGGTGCGGGTGCAGTTTCAGCTGTTGTGATGGCGCTTTTAGCCGATGTGACGCGTGAAGAGCAGCGTACTAAAGCCATGGCTGCTATGGGCATGAGTATTGGCCTATCGTTTGTGGTGGCTTTTAGTCTGGGACCTTGGCTCACAAGCCTTGTCGGCATTTCTGGTTTGTTCTTTGTGACGACCATTATGGGCTTGATTGCGATTGCGATGTTATTGCTTGTGCCTAAAGTCACTCGTCATCATCGTAATTATCAGCAAGGCTACATGGCACAGCTTAAGCAAGTCATTCAAATGGGTGATTTAAACCGTTTACACGTTTCGGTTTTTGCACTGCACTTATTGCTTACCGCCATGTTTATTTATGTGCCTTCACAGCTCATCGAGTTTGCACATATTCCTTTAGCCAGTCATGGTCTGGTGTATCTGCCGCTGTTAGTAATTAGTCTGTTCTTTGCATTTCCAAGCATTATCGTGGCTGAAAAATATCGCAAAATGCGAGGAATTTTCTTAACGGCAATTACAGGAATTATTGCAGGTTTGCTGTTACTCATATTTGGTTATCAATCGAAATATGTATTACTCGCAGGCCTAGGTATTTTCTTTATTGCGTTTAATGTGATGGAAGCCTTATTGCCATCATGGTTATCAAAATGTGCTCCAATCCAGTCAAAAGCAACTGCTATGGGTGTAAATGCCAGTAGTCAGTTTTTAGGTGCTTTTTTTGGCGGCACACTAGGTGGTCAATTATTGATGTTACATAATACTGCGATTGGATGGAGTGTCTTAACAGGGATTGCTATAATATGGTTGCTAATTAGTTTTGGTTTAGCTCAGCCGCGGTATTTGTCATCGATTGTGTTGCCATTGCCGCAAGTGCAACAGGTGAATGAGTGGACCACACAGCTATTGGCAATTCGTGGTATCGAAGAAGTTGTGGTGATGCCTGACCAGCAAGTTGCTTATATTAAAGTCGATAAACAGTCTCTAGATGATGTTGCGCGACGTGATTTAACGCAGTTGTTCGGTAAAGAGGTAGCCATTTAAGCATAACTCTTATAAAGTAAAACATAGAAATGTATAGGATGAAGACAGCTAATGCGTGGTGTAAATAAGGTTATTTTGGTTGGTACTTTGGGTCGTGATCCTGAAACAAAAACTTTTCCAAATGGGGGCTCGTTGACCCAATTTTCAATCGCGACAAGTGAAGCTTGGACTGATAAAAATACCGGTGAACGTAAAGAACAAACAGAATGGCACCGTATTGTATTGCATAACCGTTTAGGGGAAATTGCTCAGCAATTCTTGCGTAAAGGTTCTAAGGTTTATATTGAAGGTTCATTACGTACACGTCAGTGGACAGACCAAAATGGCCAAGAGCGTTATACAACAGAAATCCGTGGCGACCAGATGCAAATGTTAGATGCTCGTCAACAAGGTGAACAAGGTTTCGCTGGCGGTAATGATTTTAATCAACCACGTTTTAACGCACCTCAACAGGGTGGTAATGGTTATCAAAATAATAACAACCAAGGTGGCGGCTACGGTCAAAACAGTGGCGGCGGTTATGGTAGCCAAGGTGGTTTCGGTAATGGTGGAAGCAATCCTCAAGCGGGTGGTTTTGCGCCTAAAGCTCCGCAACAACCAGCTTCTGCACCAGCTGATTTAGACGATGATTTACCGTTCTAATCAAAGTTTCAAAAAAGGCGAGTTTATCTCGCCTTTTTTATTACTCAATCCCAAGCAAACGGATAAGTGCCGTGCCCGCGGCTGCCAAGCAAATCACCAATAAAAGCGGTACTTTTTTCCAAACCAAGAACAGTGCTAGGGCCACCCCAAATATGCGTGCAAAACCTGCGAAATGTTGACCTTCAAAAAATGTCGTCGTCACAGCAATTGCACAGAGCAAGACAGTTGCCCCATTTGAGAGTAAAACTTGGTATTTTTCAGAAAAAGAAAACTTGGCACCCAAGTGAAACCCAGCGAAACGAATCCCATACGTTCCAAGTGCTAACAAGCCTATACCCAAAATTATGAGTAACTGTTGATTCATTTCTTTCTACCAAATATTAAGCCAAAAAGTGAAATCAGAATTGGAAGTCCTGAGGCTAAAAAAGGTGTGGTGATCAGCGCTAAAGTTGATCCGGCAAATACAGCTTTTCGAGTGGTTTTATTCTTTAAAGCATTAAAAGTAAGTGCAATTAAAATCGCTGGGAAAATGGCATCTAAGCCGAATGTTTTTGGGTCTGGAATAGCACTTCCAATAAAATAACCCACCGTTACACCAAGTGGCCAACTGAGCATAATGCCTATACCACATAACCAGTAAGCAGCTTTTTTCGTCTCAAAATCGGGCTGTGCCATACCAAACAAAACGCTTTCATCGTTCATGATATGTGCTCCAAAATATCGAGAGAATTTGCCTTGAATCAGTTCATTGACCGCAATACCAAAAGGTAGATGCCTTAAATTGACGAGTAGTCCTGCAATTGCCGCTGCAATCGGACTACCCCCTACAGCCAAGAATCCAATAAAAATAAATTCAGCAGTTCCTGCGAGCACAAACACGGATAGGCAAAGCGGAATCCAGAGTGCTAAGCCATAACTTGCGGCGAGTGAACCTAAAGACATACCGACAACACTGGTTGCTAGACAGACAAAGAAAATCGAGCGGGTGGTGTCTTTACTAAGTTTCTTGATGAGAGCGTATGTGGACATAGTATGATATAACGAACGATTTTCCATTATAATGAATAAGTCTGATTGTTTTGTCAAAACGAACGATCGTTTTTTTTATAGAACGGATGTGGTGAATGTCTCAGCCAATTGAAATTATTGCCAAAGGTTTAAATCGTGAACGTCAAAGAGCAGGGCTTTCTTTGGCAGAGGTTGCCCGTCGTGCAGGCGTTGCAAAGTCTACACTTTCTCAATTAGAGGCTGGCCAAGGTAACCCAAGCATTGAAACGCTATGGGCACTTTGTGTGGCACTGAATATTCCATTTGCACGTTTGATGGAAGAACCGAGCAATCAGGTACAAGTCATTCGCTGTGGCGATGGGCCAACAGTGAGTTCAGAGATTGCCAATTACAAAGCAATTTTGCTAGCGACTTGTCCACCGCATGCACGCCGTGATGTGTATTTATTGATTGTTGAGCCGGGTGAAGACCGTCTTTCAGAACCTCATCCAGTTGGTTCTGTGGAGCACATTATTGTGGTCGAAGGTAAAGCTTTAGTAGGCTTAGTTGATGAAGCTGTTGAACTCGGTGTCGGAGATTATATTTGTTATCCAGCCGATCAAAAGCATATCTTTAGAGCCTTGGAAACAGGTACAAAAGCGTTATTAATCTCTGAGCAAAACTAAAGAATTCCAATCTTATTAAAGTAAAACTTAATTATTTTCATAATAAAAACTTAAAACCATTTACCAGCATTTCAGACAAAAAGAGCCAATTTTGCGTATAAATTTTGCAATTGGCTCTCTCTTTTATTCCAAAAATGGCTCTCGTTTCTTGACTGCCGAAACGACAAATTAAAGCCATTGGAAGTATGCATACGGAAGCGCCGGATAAGCTCAGTGATTTTTCTGTTTTAGGAATTGGGCAGAACGGCTAAATTTTTAGGGGATATTTTTTGGCTTCGGAGGATTTCCGAGACTAGCCGATATCCTCCATATATTAAGGAAAATGATATGGCAGCTCATCAAAATGGTTCTGAAGCCAATCACTCCCAAAGTTTAAAACATGGACTCAAATCACGCCACTTAACGATGATCTCGATTGCAGGGGTAATTGGTGGCTCTTTATTCGTAGGCTCGGGCAGTATTATTTACAATACGGGACCTGTAGTTTTTCTAACTTACGCTTTAGGTGGTTTACTCGTTTGGTTTATCATGCGTATGTTAGGCGAGATGGCCGTTTTAAACCCTGATAGTGGCTCTTTTTCAACATATGCTGATCGTGCGATTGGTCGTTGGGCAGGTTTTTCAATTGGCTGGTTGTACTGGTGTACGCTCGCAATGCTCATGGGCTGGGAAGCCTATGTGGCGGGTAAAATTTTAAATAATTGGTTCCCATTTATACCGATCTGGGCCTATATGGTTGTCGTGATTGGTGCTTTAGTCGCAGTCAATTTACAAAACGTGAAAAACTATGGCGAATTTGAGTTCTGGTTTGCACTCATCAAAGTCATCGCGATTGTTATCTTCTTGGTGATTGGTAGTTTAGCCATCATGCATTTGTGGCCTTGGGGCAATCCAGCTGCTTCAGGTATTAGTAATCTAACCTCTCAAGGCTTTATGCCTAATGGTGGTTCATCCGTTATTACCGCCTTGCTTGGGGTCATGTTTGCTTATATTGGCGCTGAAATTGTCACTGTAGCGGCAGCAGAATCGGCAAATCCATCTAAAGAAATTCGTAAGGCTTCGAACTCGGTGGTTTGGCGAATTATTTTATTCTATGTAGGTTCAATGTTTGTGGCGGTATGTTTGATCCCTCATAACAATGAACTTTTGAAAGATTCAACTTGGGGAACTTATAGCGTGACTTTGTCTGCACTTGGTATTCCAGGGGCGCGCCATATCGTAAACTTTGTGGTTCTCACGTCGGTATGTAGTTGCTTTAACTCAGCACTTTATACGTGTTCACGTATGCTGTTCTCTTTAGCTAAACGTGGTGACGCACCGAAAAGTTTTGGCTCTGTAAACAGTAAAAGTAGTCCGTGGGTAGGCGTGATTGTGTCATGCTTCTTCTCTGTGATTGCGGTAGTTTTAACTGCAACTAAGAGTATGGATGTTTACGACTTTTTCATGCTAACGACGGGTGCAGCAACACTCTATGTATACCTGACCATTGCTTATTCTCAGCTTCGTATGCGTAAAAAGTTAGAAGCTGAAGGCGTGAAAATTGACTTTAAAATGTGGATGTTCCCTTATCTAACTTACGTGGTGATCTTTGCAATTATTGGTGCAATTCTGACTATGTTGATTGAAGGCACATATTTTAAAGAAGTGATTTACACCACCACATTGTTCGGCATTATTGTGTTCTTTGGATTGTTGTCTGAAAAATTGGGTTGGGGTAAAGAGCGTCGCGCAACCCATTTAACCCATACGCATGAAGAAAAGTTAGTTTAAATTTTTAAATAAAAAAAGAGCCTCACAATGAGGCTCTTTTTTTATTTGGCTTAGTACGAGAAAACAGTTAATTCAGCGTAGGTACACCTGCTTCACGTAAGCACTGGAGCAACACACCAAAAGCCATCACCATGTCTTTTTCATTTACACAGGCAAAGCCCATCAGTAGTCCTCGCTCTGCATGTGCATGCGATTGCATGTAGTACTGTGAAAGTGGTCGAACTTTGACACCACGTTCAAGTGCGGTTGTTGCAATCGCGACATCATCGCAAGAGTTTGGCAGGTTTAAAACTAAGTGTAATCCTGCTGCTTCGTCATATTGATGAATAAATTCGGGGCCAAGATAGCGTTTAATCAGACTGACTAAATAATCGCGTCTTTTTCCATAAAGTAAACGCATACGACGAATATGCGCTTCGTAATGACCTTCACGAATAAATTCTGCTAGGGCCTTTTGCTCAAGTAAATGCCCACCACGATAAAGCTCGGCTGCAACAATACGTAGGGGTGAAAAGAGTGGTTTAGGCACCACCAAATACCCAATTCTTAAAGATGGATAAATGGTCTTACTAAACGTGCCCATGTACAGCACAGGTGCATCATTTTCTAAGCCTTGTAATGACGGATAAGGTTGGCCTGAGAAGCGGAACTCACTGTCGTAATCATCTTCTACAATCCAGCTATTGTGCTGGCGCGCAATCTCAATCAATTTGCGTCGGCGATCAAGGCTTAAATGTGAACCCAGTGGATATTGGTGTGATGGCGTGACAAAAATTAATTTGGGTGGTTTAACCGGATTTTCTTCGGGAATAATGCCTTCGGCATCGACTGGCATGGGTTGAATATCTACGCCATTAATACGTAAAGTGTTGCGCATTCCCCAATAACCTGGATCTTCAATCCAGACGCGATCACCAATATCACTAAGCGCACGCGAAACTAAGTCAATCGCTTGGTGAATACCTTCGGTAATAATAATCTGGTCAGCATCACACTGGACTGAACGTGCAACGCGTAAGTAATCTGCCAACGCACTTCGAAGCTCAATACAGCCACCAGCATTACTGTAAATTAAACGGTTAATGTCTGGCTCTCGGCTTAGGCGGGCCTGAATGCGACTAAAAATATGATGTGGAAACTCTGTTACGTCAGGTGCGCCTGGTACGAAAGCTCCCCATTGATGTGGCGACGCTGCTGCATAGCCTAATAAATTTGAGCCACGATTTGAGAGTGCATAAGAGTTTTGAACTTTCGGACTAGAAACTACTTTTTTCTTGTTTTGTGTATTTAAAAAACTCTCTGGCAGTTTCTCGGCAACCCATGTGCCGTGTCCCGTACGAGCCTCTAAATAGCCTTCAGCCTGTAGCTGTTCGTAGGCAGTGAGCACTGTATTTCTTGAAACATGAATTTCACTGGCTAAGTCGCGTGATGCAGGTAGACGAGTCTTGGGCTGGATGACTCCATCAATAATGGCACCACGCAGACAACGGAAAAGGCGTTGATGTAGTTTCCCTTCAGTGTCCTGTTGGAGTCGTTGCAGCAAATGATCTCCAAGTAAACTACGCAATTGGCTCTCTCCTACAGTTAAAAAGTGGCTCTCGTCAGTTGGCACCAGACGAGCGAAATTACATGCATAGGCAGTCGTTGTAAAGCACCCTGAAAATTAAGCACAGGATGCAAAAAACCAAAGCTGCAACTGATGATGAAAATATGAGGGAATCAAATGGATAATCAACATTCTGCACTTAACGCACGTAAACAGCAAGCAACTCCACGTGGTGTAGGCGTGATGTGCCAGTGGTATGCGGAAAAAGCTGAAAATGCTACGCTTTGGGACAAGGAAGGCAATCAATTTATCGACTTTGCAGGTGGTATCGCGGTTTTAAATACAGGCCATCGCCACCCTAAAGTGATTGCAGCGGTGACTGAACAACTTACTAAATTTACGCACACTGCCTATCAAGTGACACCTTATGAAAGCTATGTGGCTTTAGCTGAGCGTATTAATGAGCGCGCGCCAATTGCTGGTCCTGCCAAGTCAGCTTTTTTCACAACTGGTGCAGAAGCAGTTGAAAATGCGGTGAAGATTGCTCGTTGTTACACAGGTCGTCACGGCATTATCACTTTCGGTAATGGTTTCCACGGTCGTTCATTCATGACCATGGCAATGACAGGTAAAACAGCGCCTTACAAACGTGATTTCGGTGTGATGCCAGCGGGTGTGTTCCATGCACGTTATCCTGTGCCTGCTAAAGGTATTTCAGTAGACGCGGCGATTGAAAGCGTTGAAGATATTTTCAGTGAAGATATTGCACCACATGATGTTGCAGCAATCGTACTTGAGCCAGTACAGGGTGAAGGTGGTTTCAATGTGGTGCCTGCTGAATTCTTAAAACGTTTACGTTCAATTTGCGACAAGCACGGTATTTTACTTGTAGCTGACGAAGTGCAATCAGGTTTTGCTCGTACTGGTAAATTGTTCGCAATGAACTATTACGAGACTAAAGCAGATCTCATTACGATGGCGAAAAGCTTGGGCGGCGGTTTCCCAATTTCAGGTGTTGTTGGCCGTGCAGAAGTCATGGATGCACCAAACCCAGGTGGCCTAGGTGGGACTTACGCAGGCAGCCCGATTGCGGTTGCTGCTGCGCACGCGGTTATTGATGCGATTGAAGAAGAAAACCTATGCGACCGTGCAAATGAATTAGGTGCAGAGTTAGTAGCTACCCTTAAAGATATTCAACAAGAAACAGGCGACGTAGTAACTGATATTCGTGCTTTAGGTTCAATGGTTGCAGTAGAGCTTGAAACAGCTGAACAAGCAAAAGTTGTACAAAACTATGCAATGGAAAACGGGTTGTTACTTCTTACTTGTGGTAAATACGGTAATGTAATTCGTTTCTTATATCCATTAACCATTCCTGCTGAACAATTCCGCCAAGGCCTTGATATCTTGAAACAAGGTTTTGCAACTCTAAAAGCAGGTAGTGCAAAAGCAATGGAGCAATCTGCATGATTCAAAATAATTTGCAGTATTTATTAAAACATCCTGATATTTCATTAGAAGCACCTGCATCAAATGACTATGTCGAGGTTAATGATGCTGCTACGGGTGAAACTTTGGCATGGGTAAAAACCTATGACCGTGCAGGAGTTGAAGCCGCAATTAATCGTTCAGCAAAAGCACAAGCTGCTTGGAAAAAGCAAACTGCTTTGGCACGTGCTGATGTGCTATTGGCATGGTACAACCTCATGCTTGAGCACAAAGAAAATCTGGCTCAAATCTTAACAGCTGAGCAAGGTAAACCATTGGCAGAAGCACGTGGTGAAATTGGTTATGCAGCATCATTTATTCGTTGGTTTGCAGAGCAAGCGCGCCGTATTGATGGTGAAGTTTTAACACCTACGTTGCCAAATCAACGTTTGCTTGTGATTAAACAAGCGATTGGGGTAACTGCGGCAATTACGCCGTGGAACTTCCCAGCTGCCATGATTACGCGTAAAGCAGGTCCAGCGATTGCGGCGGGTTGTTCAATGTTGGTTAAACCAGCAGAACAAACGCCGTTAACCGCTTATGCGCTTGAAGTATTGGCTTTACAAGCGGGTTTACCAGCTGATGTTTTAATTAACATTAGTGGTGATGCAGTTGAAGTTGGTAAAACCCTATGCGAAAGCGATATTGTTCGTAAGTTAAGCTTTACTGGTTCAACACAAGTTGGCCGTATCTTGATGCAACAATGTGCGCCAACCATTAAAAAGCTTTCGCTTGAACTGGGTGGTAACGCGCCTGTATTGGTATTTGATGATGCCAACCTTGAACAAGCGGTTCAGGGCATCATGGCAAGTAAATATCGTAACAGCGGTCAAACCTGTGTCTGTGCTAACCGTATTTATGTTCAAGATGGCATTTACGATGCGTTGGCAGAGCGCTTGGTTGAAGCTGTGTCTAAGCTTAAAGTTGGCGATGGCCGTCAAGAAGGTTCAACTCAAGGGCCTTTAATTGATGAAGATGCGATTGCTAAAGTGCAGTCTCATATTGCAGATGCAACTGAGAAAGGTGCAACTGTTCGTATTGGTGGTCAACGCTCGGCACTTGGCGGTACATTCTTTGAACCAACTGTATTAACTGGCGTAACGCAAGACATGAAAGTATCTAAAGAAGAAACTTTTGGTCCACTTGCCCCATTGTTCCGCTTTAAAACTGAAGATGAAGCAGTGGCAATGGCGAACGATACCGAGTTCGGTTTAGCTGCTTATTTGTTTACTCAAAGCACAGCTCGTCAATGGCGAGTAGGGGAGGCACTTGAGTACGGTATGGTCGGCATTAACACGGGCGCGATTTCAAACGAAGTTGCTCCGTTTGGCGGCGTAAAACAGTCAGGTCTAGGTCGTGAAGGTTCAAAATTCGGCATCGAAGAATATGTCGAAATGAAATACCTCTGCGTAGATTTATCTGAGTAAGGGATAAAGCGAGTTCGCTTTGTTCTGAACGAAAACATGCAGTTATACTGCATGTGATGTTTCACAAAAAAACCGGTCATGCCCATTCATGACCGGTTTTTTTATTTAAGTCGGCAAATATCCTTCATGGCTTTCGGGTAAACGACGAAGCTCATCAATGAGGGTTTCAATGAGTTTTTCGACCACCAGACGTTGTCCTTTTCGGGACACATAAACCAGTTGTAGCATGCCGATATTCGACTTCCAGTCAGGAAGAATATGAACCAGTGTTCCTTTACGAATTTCCGATTCAACGGTTAAAAAAGGAAGATCTGCAATACCTAGACCATCCATTACAGCATAGTAAACGCCAGCTAAGTCATTACTTTTAATTCGTGGTTGATAAGGCACATCAACCGATTCACCATTACGTATATTGCATAAATGCCAAATATAATTTTGCTTTTGTGTGCCTAAGCTAATACTTGGAAAGTCCTGTAATTCGGAATAATGCTTAATGGTGCGACCTTGCAGTAATTCAGGTGAAGCCACCAGACAGTGATCGGTTTTAATCACATCACGAACAATCAAATTTGAATCTTCATTCGGTTCAAAATTGGTTCGAATCGCAAGGTCGATGTCATCATGCAAGATATCTACTCGACGGCTTGTAAGCTCAAGTGATATTTCAACTTTAGGGTAGGTTTTTAAAAACTGATTTAAAATTTTTCTAATTTGAAAATGCATCATTAAAGGTGGGCAGCTTACTTTTACCACTCCTTGAGGTTCACTTTTTTGCTTTAACAAAACATTTTCTGCGCATTCAACTTGGGCAATAACTTTGCAGCATTCTTCATAGAACTCTTGGCCTAAATCGGTCACTTTAAAATGGCGGGTTGTTCTTTGAATGAGGCTCACATTAAATTTATTTTCAAGGTCAATAATGCGTCGGCTGAGCTTAGATTTACTAATATTCTCAGCTTCACTGGCCGCACTAAAGCCGCCGTGTTTTACGACTAAATAGAAATAATAAAAATCATCAAAAGAGCTTATCAATGTCAGATCAATCCATTTAAATTCAAGATTAGAATGCTTAAGCATTCTAATCTTGGCAATAGAATTTATTTTTGTGAGGTATTAAAACTATAGCTGGTCATCAGGTTGCGATAATCAGGAATATGATTTGAGAAGAGTGCACCTAGACCTTCTACATCATTACGCCAGTCACGGTGTAACTCACATGCCATACCGAACCAAGTCATAAGCTGAGCACCTGCTTTTGACATACGGTCCCAAGCAGCATCACGTGTTAATTCATTGAAAGTACCAGAAGCATCGGTAATCACAAACACTTCAAAGCCTTCAGCGAGTGCAGATAAAGCTGGGAATGCCACACAAACCTCAGTGACCACACCAGCAATAATGAGTTGTTTTTTACCTGTCGCTTTGACCGCTTTTACAAAGTCTTCATTGTCCCAAGCATTGATTTGACCAGGACGTGGAATAAAAGGGGCATCTGGGAAAAGTTCTTTTAATTCTGGAACTAAAGGACCATTTGGACCGTTTTCAAAACTGGTAGTGAGAATAGTCGGTAAATTGAAATATTTCGCTGCATCTGCAAGCGCTAATACGTTATTTTTAAATTTATCTGGGTCGATATCTCGAACTAAAGAAAGTAAACCTGCTTGGTGGTCAACTAAAAGAACCGCAGCATTATCCTTGTCTAAACGTACGTAATCTTGAGCCATTTTTATGTCCTCGTGTTATCAAAATAAATAATCAAAAATTATTAAGTAGGTCATCAGTGCCTAAAATTATGCTAGATGAGTTTGTTGTCGTGATTAAGTCTAAAAAATAGGATTAAGAATTTTAAAAATAGGACGATCTTAAAAAGAGTACCTCAAACTTTATGATTGTCTCATAGATGAAATAATGTGTTGCTAATCCTGATCTATAAACTGCAATTATTGAGGCGTAAAATCAATCCCAGTTCAAGAAAATCCTACATATATAGGAGAGATCAGATGAAGAAATTTCTTGGTGCATATCAAAATAACCACATGCATTGGGTGGGTGATGGTTTCCCTGTATATAACCTGTTCTCTTATGACCGTTTAGGCCAAACCCTAAGCCCATTTTTGTTACTCGATTATGCAGCGCCTTATAACTTCTCACCAACCACCGAACAACAAGGTGTAGGTTCGCATCCTCACCGTGGCTTTGAAACCGTGACCATCGCCTACCAAGGTGAAGTGACTCATAAAGACTCAAGTGGCGGCGGTGGAACCATTAAAACTGGTGACGTGCAATGGATGACTGCGGGTGCAGGAGTGTTACACGAAGAGTTCCATTCTCCTGAGTTCGCAGAGCATGGTGGTCTTTTTGAGATGGTGCAATTGTGGGTAAATTTACCTGCCAATTCAAAAATGACGCCTGGAAAATACCAAGCGATTGAAGCCAAAGATATTCCAGACATTGCACTAGACGAGCATGGTAGCCATTTGCGTGTTATTGCAGGTGAATATGCAGACGAACAAGGTGCTGCAACTACATTTAGTCCACTAAATGTATGGGACGGTAAATTGGTTAAAGGCCAAAAACATACTCTCTATGTACCCGAAGGTCACACCACACTTGTTGTAGTATTAGATGGCGCGGTTGTGGTCAATGATACAAATCGCCTTGAAGGTAAAACCGTTGCGATTTTGTCTCGTGAGGGTGTTGAGTTTAGTTTGAATGCAGAAGAAGACACTAAATTTTTAGTGTTGACTGGCCAACCACTCAATGAACCAATCGAAGGTTATGGTCCATTTGTAATGAATACCAAAGCTGAGATTATGGAAGCGATTAATGATTTTAATCGTGGAAAATTCGGCTCAATCATGCAAGAAGCCTAAATTGCCGAATTGCGTTTGATTAACCTCTAAAGCAAAGTAATAAAAAGCCCGCTATCAAGTGTGAATAGCGGGCTTTTTCGCTGTAAATATTCTATTTTTATGATGGATTTCATGGTTGTTTTGACATTGTTTTGTGTGATCTACTTCTCATTATTGTGAGTTGATCATATATCAAAAAAAGATACTTGTAAAACAAATGATATAAATAT
>NZ_JABVBF010000389.1 GCF_013344765.1 Acinetobacter lactucae | reverse complement strand
AGTTATAGTTAATCCCTGCCCTAAAAATCTCATCTGCCAGTGCACTGTAGTTCAGATAGTTTTGTGACTCGGCATTGAGCTGATTCTCTTTTAAATATCTGACCTGAGATACACGGGCAAGGTCAAAATAGTTATCAAAGACTTTACGGTAGCTGGTGTTAAATGAAATGTTCTTACTGATGCGTCCTTCTAAACCCAGCAAGGCTGAATAGCCGTTTTCATCTTTATACTGGCTTGCTGCAATATCGGCATTAATCACCCCAATACCAAAAACATTCTTGGCAAAGCCTGTGCCGAGATTTAACAAGCCATCTGTTGATGCTTCTGCACCACCGCTTAAGGTCAATGAGTTGCTATAACCGTATCGGATCGCACCTGATGCAAAGGTGGCATCGTCATAGTCATTTGAATACAGCCCATAGTTATAGCGTGGAATACCGACATCTACTGAATACTCATTAATCCCTTTTGCCAGAATCTTGGAAGAAAAATAGTAAGGCTTCTTGGTAATGCTCTGCTGTCCCGTTGCATCGGTAGTCACCAGTGTGACTTCGTTACCTGAAATAAATGGAAGCTGCTTAATATCAAATGGGCCTGATGGGACTAGCCCTGAATAAATCTTTTGCTGGTTGACGTATAGATCTAAAGTTGAAGGCAATGCAGCCGAACCGGAGAATTGCGGCAGTGCCGAGGTGA
>NZ_JABVBF010000388.1 GCF_013344765.1 Acinetobacter lactucae | reverse complement strand
AAATTACTATTGCATGCTTTACGCTAGGGTTTGAAATAGTAATTAAGTCATTAGGAGGAAATACATTGGGCAATCGTGATAAACATTTACTCACTCAACTAGATACTATCGCGAAGGGATTAAGTGAAACGCTATTTCCTTTTTGTGAAGTTGTTGTCCATGACTTAACAAATCCTGAGCATGCGATACTCTCAATACACAATAATTTATCAGGCAGAAAAATTGGAGATCCAGCGACTGAATTAGGGCTGGCTAGAATTATGTCTCCAGAATTTCCAAATCTGATTTCAAACTATGCCAACCAGTTCGCTGATGGTCGCCCTGCAAAAAGTACGTCTATCGGTATTAAAGATGAAGAGGGTCAGTATGTGGCCGCTTTATGTATGAATATTGATTTAACCCTATTTAGGGGAATGCAAAGTGCTTTAGAGCAGTTTACGAAAATTGAAACTGATAACATTGTTGAAAACTTGGAGCCGAATGGTACAGAAGCAATTCGGAGATATATCGATCAATTTGCTTCAAAACATGCCACTACACCGCGCATGTTAAAACTCAATGAGCGAAAACAATTAATACATGATTTAAAAAATAATGGCTTATTAGATATTAAAAAGGCTGTGGAGACGGTTGCACAGCATTTAGGTATATCAAGAGCAAGTGCCTATTTGTATGTAAAGGAAACTTAAAAGATTTACTT
>NZ_JABVBF010000387.1 GCF_013344765.1 Acinetobacter lactucae | reverse complement strand
ACTAGAGCTTGATGAAGATGAATTAAACAAAGAAAAGTTGATTTCTGTTCGCACATTTTTAAATATTGTTTCGTTAATCAGTTTATGTGAAACAAATGGTGAAAGAATCGTACTGAATCTTTTACTTTTACTTATTATTAGTGGTTTACGCTCAACAGAAGCACTCCTTCTAAAAACTGATGCTCTAATCAAACAGCCTATAGTTGATCCAGTAACCAAAGAACATGTTACCTTAGATGGTATTAAACAATATACTCTTGGTATTCAATATCATGGTGCAAAAGGCTCGGGTTACAGAATTCATTGGGTTGAACCTTTGGCTGTAAATTTGGTAGAAAAAATATTTCAATCTGTTTTAGAACTTACAAAAGAATACAGAGAACATATTAGATATTTAAGATCAAAAGAATGTATGAATTTTTTACCTAAGGCAATAGATGAGATTGAAACAGATTATATTGAATTAGATGATTTAATAGGAACGGTTTTTAGATTGAGGGCTAAAAATGAATACAGTGGGTATACTGAGAAAAGTGGTATAGCAGCACAGCGTTCTGTAGTTCTAACCTCATTAAATAAAGTACCTATTTTTAAAAGAGTTAAGGAGGAAAGAATAAAAACATTTTATTTAAAAAAAGATATTAATAATTTTATTATATCACTCACAACTAATTACTCTTCAGATTATCCCCTCTCTCATATAT
>NZ_JABVBF010000386.1 GCF_013344765.1 Acinetobacter lactucae | reverse complement strand
AATCCATACCTGGATAAGGTCTCAACGTTTTTAAAAGACTGATTGCAAACTTTAATTGTTCTTTCGTTAGACCTGTTTGTTTAAGTAATTTATTTAAGTCATTTGCTATTAAAAGTTCGTAATACTGTAATAAGCTTTTTGCCTCGTTTAAATATTCAACATCTTTCGGTAAAAATTCGAGCTGCACCTTTAAACATTCTGCTAAATTACGCGATCCAATTCCTAAAGGATCAAGTCGTTGAATATATTTTAAAACAACCAAAACTTCATCCTCTTCGATCTCTTCCTCAATATCCATTTCATTCAACAACTGTTGTGCTGCTAAAATTATTTCTTCTATTTCAGCATCTAAGAAGCCCTTATCATCTAATGCATCAATAATACAATAAGCAATTAATTGATCTATTTTAGAAAAATGCAAAAGATTAACTTGCTCTAAAATATGTTCCTTTAAAGATAATTGAACTTGGCGATTATCCTCGCGCTCTTCGAACTCTGGGGTAGCTAAAGCCGTTGACTGATGTGTATAAACGTCATCCCACTCAGTATCGACTGGCAAATCATCAGGCAAATGGTCTGCATTTAGCTCAGTTGTTAAATCATCTGATTCTTTACTTTCTAATGTAGACAGACTTTCCGTTAAAGACTCTTCTTCTATTTTTTCAAGTAAAGGATTACTATCTAATTGAATCTGAATTTCTTGTTCAAGCTCTAAACTAGAG
>NZ_JABVBF010000385.1 GCF_013344765.1 Acinetobacter lactucae | reverse complement strand
ACAATCAAAATATCTACGGCCAAAAAACAAATCTTGAGGTGAATAAAATATCCCATTTAAATATTCATCCCTCATATTTTGTCGAGGACTCTCTAATCCATTCTTAAAACTTGATTCTTCTGTAAAATAGTATTCAAGTCCAGCATAGTAATTAACGAACAATAAAGCGAATAATGGAATAAACAAAGCTAACCAATAAACTCGTTTTCCATAATTATCATAAAATGCGTAACAAAATAAAATTAATGAGATAGCTATCCCTGAGCGACCATAAAGAATCAGACTAGAAATAAATGTAAGAATATAGACAAGTAGCGGTTGTTTTTTTCCATCAGCATGGTAACAAGCACCAACAAGTATAGTTATTATTAGTAAAAATGCACTTACAACATTTCTACTGGAATGGGCAAATATTTCATTATAATTATCAGGATCTAAAAACCCCAATTTAAGAAAATTCACCCACAGAAAAACCATATAAATATAATAAAATATAACACTGAAACCAGCTTTTCGCTCTAGCTTTAAAAATCCATAAGCCATCACTAAAGCACCTAAACCATACAATAGAATTGCTATAGAATAGTAGTAAGGATATGATCTAGAAAAGAAACTAAAGAAGCTAAAGAATAATAATGATAGAAAAATAAAAATCACATCTCTAATGTGTATTCTCTCATTTACCGAATATAATAATATTATAAAAATACTTGCAAAATATAAAATC
>NZ_JABVBF010000384.1 GCF_013344765.1 Acinetobacter lactucae | reverse complement strand
ACAGCACAACCGGTGCGGTGAGTGCGCCAACGTATACCGTGAACGGTACGGACGTAAATAACGTGGGTGCCGCGATCAGTGAGCTGGACAAAGGCTGGACGTTACAAAGCAATGGTGCAACGGCAGGTGCAGTGAAAGCGGGCGATGTGGTTGATATTGGTACGGTGACAGGCGAAAGCAACTTAACGGTCAGCAAGACCGGCAATACGATTCAGTATGGCTTGAAGCGAGATCTGGATCTGGACAGTGTCACCACAGGCAACAGCGTGTTGAACAATAGTGGTCTAAGCATTGATGATGGCGCAGGTAACAGCACGCAAGTGACGACTGGCGGCACGACAGTCAGTGATGCGGCGGGTAATACAGCGACGTATGATGCAACGGGTTCAACGATCACCGATGCGGCAGGGAATACGACTACAGTGACAGGAGACAACCTGCAGGTAGGCGGTGCGAACCCTGTGACAGTGGATGGGGCAGCGGGGACAATTACAGGCTTAACCAACACGAGCTATGATCCGAACAATGTGGTTGCAGACCGTGCAGCGACGGAAGGACAGGTTGCTCAAGTTGCAACGGACTTGACGAACACCGGCTTTAACATCAGTGCACAAGGTGGCACATCGGACAATGTGAAGTTGGGCGAGACGGTTGACTACGCAAATACTGATGGCAACATCGAGATTACAGCGGGGGCGGACAACCAGATCAACTACAACCTGGCCGATGA
>NZ_JABVBF010000383.1 GCF_013344765.1 Acinetobacter lactucae | reverse complement strand
ACGGATGGTAGCTGGAGTGTGCCAAACCCAGGCTTGTCGGATGGGGACACCATTACAGCAGTCAGCACAGATCCTGCAGGCAACACATCTACTCCAGCTACAGCAGTGGTAGATGGACTAGCACCGAATACACCAGTGATTGATCCTGTTAATGGAACAGATCCGATTACAGGTACAGCAGAACCAGGTTCGACAGTAACAGTCACTTATCCAGATGGTAGTACGGCTTCAGTTGTGGCTGGAACGGATGGTAGCTGGAGTGTGCCAAACCCAGGCTTGTCGGATGGGGACACCATTACAGCAGTCAGCACAGATCCTGCAGGCAACACATCTACTCCAGCTACAGCAGTGGTAGATGGACTAGCACCGACAGTAGCGCTTAACGATGTATTAACCAACGACAGCACACCTGCATTGACCGGTACGATTGATGATCCTACTGCGACTGTAGTGGTGAGTGTGGATGGTGTGAACTATACAGCAGTCAATAATGGTGATGGAACATGGACTCTTGCAGACGATACTCTCTCTGCATTGATAGACGGTCCGCACACCGTTACCGTGGCTGCAACAGATCTTGCAGGAAATGTTGGTACGGACACTAGTGTTGTGACTGTAGACAGCACAGCACCTTCAGCAACCACAGTGATTGCGATTGAAAGCATCAGTGATGATACTGGTTTATCAGCTACAGACTTCATTACCAATGATACAAGCTTAACTATTAATGGTA
>NZ_JABVBF010000382.1 GCF_013344765.1 Acinetobacter lactucae | reverse complement strand
AGATGCAACCTTATATATCTGTTCAAAGAGTTTAAGCTACTGTCCTGTTAGACAGTATTAACTTCAATAATCTTTGATGATAGAGGAAGAGTATTTATAGTTTGTGCAAAGCATAGTACCGCTCTAAAGATAAGGACATGCGAACCATGTCATTGTTAAATGAAGCTATATAACTTTTGCTCATCAAGTAAAGTCCTGTTATAACTTGCTTGGTGAAACTATATTTTTCAACTATTAAAGATAGTTCATCAGGAATGCGATCCACCAAGGTATGGGGAAAAGTCAATGACAAAGAAGTATGCGCGTTTTTTACCTACAACAGAATCTTTTACTCTTGAAGATTTTCCATATTATTGGATTACTCAAGTACATGCTCAATATGTACAGAACATTGATAATGCTTTAAAAAAATATGGTTTAGATAACTCACGTCGACGCATTATGTTGGCTTTAAGCAGTAAGCCCCATGCAAGTGTTTCTGAACTTTCAGATATGATTATTTCAAAAATGTCGACTACCACAAAAATCGTTTATCGTTTAAAAGATGAAGGATTGGTTGAAACATATTCTTGCCAGACTGACGGTCGAATTACCCGTGTAGTACTTACTGAAAAAGGTATTGAAATGATCAACAAGATCAATGATCTAACCAGTGTAGTACTTGAACAATCTTTTGAAGGTATTACTCCTTTACAGTTGGAAAAAATGATGGAAAGTTTGAAATTACTTTTAAAG
>NZ_JABVBF010000381.1 GCF_013344765.1 Acinetobacter lactucae | reverse complement strand
CCAAAATACTTAATCGTTTTGAACAATTAATTAGTGAAGCTAGGCAAATAACAACCCAGAAGCAGTCAATAACAATGACGAAAACTGGTAGAACCACGACTAGAGAATATTTTGATGATGTTACTAATGAATTATATTTAGCATGGAAAGTTAAAACTGAAAACTTGTTAAAAATTTCCTGTGGGGAAAATTCAGTTCATTATCAAGTTTTTTTACGTGAAAAAGACAATGGTCTGAATTCACCCTCAAAATTAAGAAGTTCACTTCCTGTGGTGTTGGCTGCTTATGATGATTTAAAGAATGGTTTTTTAACTTCATTTAAACAAATAGTACAAGCCGAGGTTTTTGACAGTGAACTTGATCAAGCTAAAACATTACTTGATAGTGGATATAAAAATGCTGCTGCGGTAATTGCAGGTGTAGTTTTAGAAACAGCAATAAAAGAACTATGCCAAAACAACGGTATTGATTTAGAAAAGAAAAAACTTACGCGATTAAATGATGATTTAGCAAAAGCAGGTGTTTATAATACGCTCCAACAGAAAAAAATTACAGCTTTAGCTGATATTAGAAACAATGCAGCTCATGGTGATTATGAAAAATTTAATAAGGAAAACGTTGAGGATATGATTGAAGAAATTGAGAGATTCTTATTAACGTATTCTTCTTAATTAATTTATTTTATTAAAGAAACCATACTATATTTATAAATGGTTTCTTTAAAATTATATATTATTC
>NZ_JABVBF010000380.1 GCF_013344765.1 Acinetobacter lactucae | reverse complement strand
AATTCTCTACCAAAACTTGAAAGTAAACTAACTATACTAATTCTGGATAAATTAGCAGGTATATGATCTATTAAAGGATAAAGTGTAGAGGCACCAAGAATAGAAATTACTCTTCCAAAACGTTCATTTTTCATAAAAGGTAGCATAATATCTATTAAACATATTAAACTTTGTAAATTATTATCAAATGCCTTATCAACAACTTGATAATTAATATTATCAAATGATAAATTAGGTTCTCGAACAGGTACAAATATCAAACCTACAGGATTTAGATTGAGCTGAACAATTAAACTATTTAATTTTTCTAGCATTAAATTTGAATCAGTTATATCAACTTCTAATATAAAAAGAGATTTAGGATATAACTCTTTTAATTCGAATAATTTTTCCGAAGTTCGAGTTATAGCTATAACTATAGCCTCTTCATTTAAGAGCGTTTCAACACATGCTTTGCCAACACCTGATCCAGCACAGGTAACACAAAAAACTTTATTTTTTAAATCAAGATTCATATTACATCCAAATTTTTCTTAACTGTTTTATATGCAGATTCCCATTCAGCACATTTAAAATGAACTTGTATTCCATAATTATAAAGTTCTATTAAACCGTAATATGTAAATCTTGAATTATTTTCAAGTAAAGCATCAACTTGCTTTTGAAAAATAGTTTGGTGTGAAGTTGCCCAATTACTACTCATAGATATACCATTCCAAGATAGAGTAAGGGGTCTATG
>NZ_JABVBF010000037.1 GCF_013344765.1 Acinetobacter lactucae | reverse complement strand
AGCAGGAAGTCGGGGTAAAGTCTTTTCAGATAGATGGTCATCCCATACTCGAAATTAATTCAAGTATGGGAATGCAAAGCGGAGTTTAAAGTTCTGTTTTTACGTTCATTAGTTGTGTAAAGCTTTCTAAACGTTTAGCGGTATCGTATACATCGCATGTGAAAATAAATTCATCAACATCGTATGTCGCTAAAAGTTTTTTTAAACCAGAGCGAACTGTATCTACAGAACCAATTTGCGCCATTGCATAAAAGTTCTCAACAGAAAGCTGTTCTGCTGTATTCCATAATCCCTGCATTGATTCAACCGGTGGTTTAAGCTTTAAACTTTCACCACGAATTAAACCTAATACACGTTGGTACGCACTCGTTGCTAAAAACTGAGCTTCCTCATCTGTATCTGCCACAACAACAGGCACACCCATAGAAACATAAGGTTTATCTAAGTACTCAGAAGGTTCAAAGTTCTCACGATAGAGTTGGATGGCTTGGCCTAGCATACGTGGTGCAAAATGTGACGCAAATGAGTAGGGTAGACCAAGTTTTGCCGCGAGTTGCGCACTAAAAAGGCTAGATCCAAGTAACCAAACAGGAACATGGGTACTTTGTCCAGGTGTTGCAATAATCTTTTGCCCTGCTTGAGGGGCGTCAAAATATTTTAGGATTTCGACAACATCTCTAGGAAACTGATCTTCTGTTTCTTGATGACCGCGACGTAGAGCTCGCATGGTGAGTTGGTCTGTACCAGGAGCACGACCTAACCCAAGTTCAATACGATTTGGATAGAGTGTAGCGAGAGTTCCAAATTGTTCTGCAACAACGAGAGGGGCATGGTTAGGAAGCATAATTCCGCCTGAACCTAAGCGAATATGCTGTGTATGTGCTGCAATAAAACCGAGTAAGACAGCGGTAGCAGAACTTGCGATACCATCCATGTTGTGATGTTCAGCAAGCCAGAAACGTTCATAACCTAGCTTTTCAGCATGTTGTGCTAATTCTAGTGCGTGACGTAATGAGAATTCGATGGTTTTATCATTACGAATGGGAGCAAGCTCCAAAATGGAGAACTTGGTATCTTGAAGTGATCGCATGCGATATTCTCGAATAAGGGTATATCGAAATAATACGATATATAGAGTTTGATGTATATCGTTTTTTTTCGATATTGAGTTTTCTCATTCAATAAAAAAGCACCCTAAGGTGCTCTTTTGATTCATATATGAATTAGCGATTTTTATACCAACCGCGGTGACGACCATTGTCATGACGACGACTACTGCTTTTATAATAACGATGCTCACCGTCGTAATATCTACGGTCATCACGATCATAACGACCACGGTCATAACGGTCATCGTAGTTACGGTCTTCAGCAACTTTACGACCTAGCGCTGAACCACCTGCAGCACCTACCGCTGCACCAATGTAACCACCGTTGGTACCGCCCATGTTTTTACCAACAGCATAACCAGCACCACCGCCTAAAGCACCGCCAATCGCAGCTTCGGTACGATTACGACGGTCACTCGCCGCTGCTGCACCACCAGCCCCCCCTAAAGCTGCACCAATTGTTGCGCCTGTTGTGCCACCCATGCTTTTACCAATTGCTGTACCAACAACACTACCTAACGCAGAGGTTGCAGCAACACGGGTACCATTATCTGCATGAGCAACTGTCACCATAGAAGATGTTGCAATTAATGCACTAGCTAACCAAATATTCATTTTCATCTTGGAACTCCATGTCCTTTTTACTAACAGGACAGTATTTTTATGTTGAGATAAATGTAATAAAAAATTTCGTGATAATTATGGAGAAGCCAAAACGAGATACGCGTGTTTTGTGTCGGATTGTATTGTTTGTATTAATATGTGGATAAATCATGAGCATGCGACATAGCAGTTTGGAGATTCGTCAAAATAAAAAAAGCACCCGAAGGTGCTTAGAATTTTCATCAAATTTGATTAGTGATGACGACGGTGTTTTTTCTTCCAGTGCTTAGAAGATCTGTCTGCATCACGGTCTTTAGAAATTTTGTTGCCTAAAGCCGAACCACCCGCAGCACCTAAAGCAGCACCCACATAACCACCGTTTGTACCGCCCATGCTCTTACCAACGGTGTAACCAGCACCGCCACCTAAAGCACCACCAATCGCAGATTCAGTACGGTTACGACGATTACTTGCAACAGCTGCACCACCAGCACCCCCTAAAGCCGCACCAATTGTTGCGCCTGAGGTACCGCCCATGCTTTTACCAATTGCAGTACCAGCGACACTACCTAAAGCAGAAGCAGCTGCCACATGTGTTGTATTGTCAGCATGTGCTACAGTAACCATAGAAGTTGCTAGAAAAGCGCTACATAACCAAGTATTTAATTTCATTTTTGACTCCGTGTCCCTAGTCGCAGGACCCTATATCTTTGTTACGGCAAATGTAACAAAACACTTCTCCGAAAATATGGAGAACCATCTTTTGATTATTGTAATTTAGTGTCTGGTTTGTATGCTTTCTATTAAAATAGAAGATTTAATACTCATATAGTAAGAACTGATTCTCACTTAATGTTCATAAGTTTCTTTACGGTCAGTTGAACACAAGAAATCAATAAAAGCTCGTGTGGCAGAAGACATATGTTTATGTTGTACATATAGTAAAGAGAAATGGCGTGTGTGGCCTGCATATGGCTCAAGTAAAGGCTGTAGCTTTCCTTGTTGAATCTTTTCATTAACAATAAATTCGTAACTCTGGCATATCCCTAACCCATTTTCAGCAAGAGACACGACTCCTAAAATATCTTCTTTTACTAAAACCCGATTTGTTGGTATCCACTGAATTTCATTATCACCATTTTTTAAAAACCATGGCGTGACCTTACCCGTGCTTGGTAATTCAAAGGCAATACATTGGTGATAGTTTAAATCTTCCACGGTTTTAGGAACACCCATACGTTTTAAATAATCGGGTGAGGCAACAAGTTGAAGAGGGGCAAGCTCCAAAGGTCTGGCAACGAGAGTACTATTGGGAAGCTGACCTTGACGAATAGCTAAATCAAATCCTTCAGCAATTAAATCGACGTTTCGATTAGAAATACTGATTTCAATTTGAATGTCCGGATATTGAAAAAGAAATTTTTGTAGTAATTCTGGAAGGCGATAATGCCCATAAGTTGTGGGTACACTTAATTTAATTTTGCCAGAAATTTGTAGTTGTTCACCTTGAATAGTACGCTCTGCATGGTCAATTAACTGAAATGCATGTTGCATCTTTTCATAATAAAGTTGACCAGCTTCAGTCAGGCTCAAATGACGAGTTGTTCTTCTAAAAAACTGAATACCAAGTTTTTTCTCTAGCCGCGTAATTGTTCTACTAATGACTGAAGGAGTGGTTGCTAAATAAATTGCAGCTGCACTAATAGAAAGCTTCTCAGCCACAATTAAAAACACTTCAATATCGGCAAGATGGTCAAATTGACGTGACATTTAGTCCTCAAACGCAAAAAAGATTTGCAAAGGTGATTGTTTATCTACCTCATTGGCAAAAATAGAATATATCCATCCAAAATATAAATCCAGCAAATGGTTGGAATGAAGGTCTAATGATGAAATCTCTAAATAAAATAATGCTTGCAGTAGTTACCGCTTCAGCAGCATTCAGTGCAAATGCTGCTCATGTTTTGGTTGTATTGTCTGATGAAGGGCAGTTAGAGCTAAAAAATAATCAGATTTTTAAAACAGGCTTTTATTTAAATGAGTTAATGCAGCCTACCAAAATGCTGTTAGATGCGGGGCATACCGTAACATTTGCCACTCCAAAAGGGAAAGCTCCAACCTTAGATGAGTCATCGAACAGTGCGATGTACTTTAATCAAGATGAAAAAGCATTAAAGAAATATGCAGGTTTATTGCGTGATCTAAAATTAACATCTGCTCAAGATTCTCCGGTTGTGAGCCTATCTCGTATTGAGCAAATTGGGTTTGATAAGTTTGATGCTATTTATATTCCGGGTGGACATGCGCCCATGCAAGACTTATTAAAAGATAAACAACTTGGCAAAGTTCTCACGGCTTTTCATAAAGCTGGAAAACCTACTGCATTGGTTTGCCATGGTCCTATCGCTTTAATGTCAACTTTACCTAATGCCTTGGAAGTAGTTGATCAACTAGAACAAGGTAAAACAGTCAAAACTGGCGAATGGATTTATAAAAATTATCGGATGACGGTGATTAGCAATCAAGAAGAAGAGCTAGCAAAAGCTTTGTTAAAAGGTGGAGAAATGAAGTTCTATCCGCAAACGGCTCTACAGTCTATAGGAGGTAAATATCAAAGTAATACAACTGCGTGGACTCCAAATGTGGTGGTAGACCGTGAGCTTATTACAGGACAAAATCCAGCCTCGGCTGTTCTTGTCGGTAAAACTTTGTTAGGGAAATTAAAATAAGATAACCGTGATAGAGAGGCTTTAGAAATAAAGTCTCTCTTGTCATAGGCGCTTTAAAAAGCTGATTTATTATTCTTAATAAAAAGCAAAATTCTAGATTACTCGATAAATCTCATATGAAATCATTGTATTGATATATCGCTACTGACTATGAAAGTTGATGAATTGGCTGATTATATATGTCATTTAAGCGCCATAATCTGTAAACTATGCGCTATTTTTACGATTTTGCTTATCTTCTATACTTACATAGCGTTCGATAAGCTTTTTGGACTTTTGAGATATTTCCTTTTATGAAAGCGTCACTCCGTTTACGACTTGATCAACTCTGTGATCGACATGAAGAACTTACTGCATTGCTTGCAGATGCTGAAGTGATCTCCGATAACAAACGTTTCCGTAAATTGTCTCGTGAACATAGTGATTTATCTGAAATTACCGAAGTTTGGGGTAAATACCGTCAAGCAGAAGAAGATATTGAAACTGCTGAAATGATGAAGTCTGACCCAGACTTTAAAGATATGGCAGAAGAAGAAATTCAGGCGAATAAAACATTGCTTGAAGAATTAGAAAGCCAGCTCAATATTTTAATGATACCAAAAGATCCAAATGACTCTAACGCGGCTTATTTAGAAATCCGTGCTGGAACAGGTGGTGATGAGGCTGCAATTTTCTCAGGCGATTTATTCCGTATGTACAGCAAGTATGCCGAGACACAAGGTTGGCGTATTGAAGTTCTTTCTGAAAATGAAGGCGAGCATGGTGGTTTTAAAGAAGTCATTTGCCGCGTAGATGGTGATGGCGTTTATGGCCGCTTAAAATTTGAAAGTGGTGCGCATCGTGTGCAACGTGTTCCAGCGACTGAGTCACAAGGTCGTGTTCATACTTCAGCATGTACAGTTGCAATTTTGCCTGAAATTGATGTTGATACCAACGTTGAAATTAATCCGGCAGATTTACGTATTGATACTTACCGTGCTTCGGGTGCGGGTGGTCAGCACATTAACAAAACCGATTCGGCAGTTCGTATTACCCACATCCCAACGGGTACAGTGGTTGAGTGCCAAGAAGAACGTTCACAGCATAAAAATAAAGCCAAAGCGATGGCTCTTTTGGTATCACGTTTAGAAAA
This sequence comes from Acinetobacter lactucae, assembly GCF_013344765.1. Classification (GTDB taxonomy): domain Bacteria; phylum Pseudomonadota; class Gammaproteobacteria; order Pseudomonadales; family Moraxellaceae; genus Acinetobacter; species Acinetobacter lactucae_A. The sequence goes on along the minus strand of NZ_JABVBF010000037.1, from coordinate 17,443 downwards.
TGCAAAACGTGCAGCAGCTGATGCAGCAACTTCTGAAATGCGCCGTGATTTAGTGGGTTCTGGTGACCGTTCTGAACGTATCCGTACGTATAACTACCCACAAGGTCGTATGACTGACCATCGTATTAACCTAACTTTATATAAGTTAGATGCGATTATGGAAGGTGATTTAACTGAATTGCTCGATAGTTTACATCGTGAATATCAGGCAGATCAGCTTGCGATGCTTGCACAGGAAAATGGCGGCTAATGAATATTGCTCAAGCGCTTGCAATTCGTGGTGAGCCTGACAGTTATGAGCGACAGGAAAATGCTTGGTTACTTGAGCATTTTCTAAAAATCAATTCGCTTGAATTAAAGTTTGGACTTGAGCAAGAGTTAACAGTCCAACAAGAGCAAGACTACTTGGCAGGTCTTGAACGTATTCAAAATGGTGAACCTTTGGCATATGTGACAGGTTCTCAACCATTTTGGACGCTCGACTTAAAAGTAACGTCTGATACTTTGGTACCACGTCCAGATACTGAAGTTTTAGTTGAAACCGTTTTAAATCTAAATTTGCCAAAGAATGCAAATATTGTTGATTTGGGAACGGGGACAGGTGCAATTGCGCTTGCATTAGCAAGTGAACGTCCATATTGGCAAGTCACGGCAACTGATATTTATCCACCTACTTTAGAAGTCGCAAAAGAAAACGCACAAGCATATGATTTACAAGGTGTGAGATTCGCTTGCGGCGCTTGGTTTGAAGCACTGGAACCACAACAGTTTGATTTAATTGTTTCTAATCCACCGTATATCGACCCTGAAGATGAGCACATGCAAGCTTTGGCAACAGAGCCACGCCGCGCATTGGTTGCAGATCATCAGGGACTCGCTGATATTAAAATTATTATTGCTCAAGGGAAAAACTGGTTAAAACCACAAGGCTGGATTGTTCTTGAACATGGTTATGATCAGGGACAGGCTGTTCGAAATATATTTGCTGAGCATGGCTTTAGTGAAATTAAAACCATTCAAGACTATGGTCAAAATGATCGGGTCACATTGGCTTCATTATCAATATAATGAAAACAATTTAATCTGTAGAGTTAAAGGTCGCTTCCCGATAAGCACCTGGGCTGACACCTGTCCATTTTTTAAAAGCACGGTGAAATGCACTTGGATCATGAAAATTTAGATCTTCACTAATATTTGGAATTGAGTCATTCGTTTTGCTTAAGCGTTCAACTGCAATATCACAGCGGATTTCATTTTTAATTTGTTGATAACTCACACCTTCATGTTTCAGACGGCGTTGAACGGTGGCTTCTGAAATATTGAGTTGTTTTGCCATATCTTTGAGTTCGGGCCATTGCGCGGGGTGTAGTTTCAATAAATGACGACGAATTAATAGACTCAATGCATTTTCATTTTTGAAACGAACTAAAAGATTTTGCGGAGTTTGATCTAAGAAATCATAAAGTGCATTTTTATCTTTTTTAATTTTAATATCTAAATAGTGAGCATCGAATTCAACTCGATTTATCTCAGCATTAAATTTAATATCTTCACCAAAACGTACGAGATAGTCCTGAATATCCTGAGGTTTAGGGCAACGTACCATAATATTATTTAAGCTAATTCGTTGGTCTACTAACCAACACATCAGCCCATGTACTAATATTAAAAAGGTTGCATAGGTAAACATTCGTTTAGGCTGTTCACGATCATGAATCACTAAATAAGCTTTTTCTTGTTCTCGAATGAGTTCTCCGTGCATATCATCTAAAACAAAGTTAAAAAATTTCAAAATATCGTAGAGTGCTTTTTCCAAAGTTTCAGTCGTACTGACGAGTTTAGTCAGTAATTTATAGCTTCCACGACGCATGGGGTGGCTATCCATCCCAAAAAACTCATCGTTCATGACATTGGCAAGTTCTATCCACAATTGGGCATACGTCGTAACAGGTACACGTGCCTTTGGAGACATTAGTAATTCAGCGGGGATGCCTGCCTTATTTAGAATTATTTGTGTATTTAGACCTTTGGCATAAGCCGCACTCAGCGCTTCATGTACTAGTGCAATCGAAATTGTGCCTTTACTTAAAGAAGATTGGACAACCATGTCAAAGACTCATATTTTCTTCATATATTTCAAGTGAAATATTTCATATTTAAAATTTGGATTGATCAAAAGCTGCAAACATTTTGAGGCTTTTTGGAATTGTATCGGAAAACAACAACTTTTACTCTCACTACTAAGTGTAAAGAACATTTCTATAGGACATTACATAATGAAAATTCAAGGGAAACATTTCGTAATTACAGGTGGTGGCTCTGGCTTAGGGGCTGCAACAGCTGAGTATTTGGTGAAGGAAGGTGCCTCAGTCACATTGGTCGACATGAATGTAGAAGCAGGCGAGCAACAAGCAAAACAGTTGGGGCCAAAAGCTGACTTTGTAAAACTTGATGTGACAGATGAAGTTGCTGCTGAACAGTTCTTTAAAGATGTGTTGGTCAAACATGATCATTTACATGGTTTGGTGAACTGTGCCGGTATTGGCCCTTCTGCAAAAGTGGTTGGTCGTGAAGGCGTACATGATTTGGCGCTATTTTCAAAGACTTTAAATATTAATGTCACAGGTACATTTAACATGCTGCGTTTTGCAGCAGATGCAATGAGTAAAAATACGGTTGAAGAAGGTGACGAAGACCGCGGTGTAATTGTTAACACTGCGTCTGTGGCAGCATTTGATGGTCAAATTGGTCAGGCTGCGTATTCTGCATCAAAAGGCGCTATTGTGGCGATGACATTGCCAATTGCTCGGGAGTTAGCGCGTCATGCCATTCGTATTATGACCATTGCACCGGGAATTATGGAAACGCCAATGCTTAAGGGAATGCCACAAAACGTACAGGATGCTTTGGGGCAAATGGTGCCGTACCCATCTCGTTTAGGCAAACCAGAAGAATTCGCCCGTTTGGTTGCACATATTGCTGAAAACTCTTACTTAAATGGTGAAGTCATCCGTTTAGATGGTGCAATTCGTATGGCAGCAAAATAATAAAAATAAGGATGCTGAAATGATCTTAAATGCTGAACAAAGTATGGTTCAGGAGATGATGCGTAACTATGCGCAAAATCAGTTAAAACCAACAGCTGCACATCGCGATAAAACCCATGAATTTCCTGCTCAGGAATTAAAAGATTTAGGTGCACTAGGTGCTATGGGTATGACCGTGCCCGATGAATGGACTATGTATCTTTAGTGCTTGCAATTGAAGAAATTGCCGCAGGTGATGGCGCTATTTCGACTATTGTCAGTGTACAAAATTCCTTGATTTGCGGTATTACACTGGCATACGGTTCAGAGCAGCAAAAACAAACCTATTTACCAAAATTTGCATCTGGTGAATGGCTAGGATGCTTTTGTTTAACTGAGCCACATGTAGGTTCTGATGCAAGTGCGATTTTATGTAAAGCCGAGCGAGATGGTGGTCATTGGGTTTTAAATGGCGTAAAACAATTTATTACCAGCGGTAAAAATGCCCAAGTGGCTTTGGTGTTTGCGGTCACAGATAAACAAGCAGGTAAAAAAGGGATTTCGTGTTTTCTTGTACCGACCAATACACAAGGTTACTTTGTGACTCGTATTGAAGACAAAATGGGGCAACATGCTTCCGATACAGCGACCATTACGCTTGAAAACTGTCGAATTCCCTTAGAAAATTTGGTGGGGCAAGAGGGTGAAGGTTATAAAATTGCATTATCTAATTTGGCGGCTGGACGTATTGGTATTGCCGCTCAATCGGTGGGTATGGCAAGAGCGGCTTTTGATGCAGCGGTGCAATATGCAAATGAGCGTAAAGCTTTTGGAGTCGAATTAGTTCAGCATCAGGCAGTTGGTTTCCGTTTAGCCGATATGGCGACCCAGATTGAAGCTGCACATCAGTTGGTTTTGCATGCTGCAACTTTAAAAGATGCGGGGCTGCCTTGTTTAAAAGAAGCCTCAATGGCAAAGCTATTTGCATCTACTATGGCTGAGCGGGTGTGTTCGGATGCAATCCAGATTCATGGCGGTTATGGCTATGTAAGTGATTTCCCTGTAGAGAGAATTTATCGTGATGTTCGTGTAAGCCAGATTTATGAAGGGGCTTCGGATATTCAACGCTTGGTGATTGCTCGTGAAGTGGCTCAAGTTTAAGTATTAGATTTTAAAAAAGAGTCACTGACTGCAAAAAACCGCAATTGTTATGCGGTTTTTTGCAATTAAATGAAACTCGCTTTTTGATGATTAAAGCTGAGCTTTGACTTCTTCACCAATTAAATAAAAGGTTCCTCCAGCAATATAGTGCAAGCTTCGAAGTTCTTTCGGCGCATCTTGAAAATGCCAGTGCCCATCTCTAAAGACACGGCTATCTGCCCATGCACCTACAACAGAACCAATAAATAAATCATGAGCTGACTGATTATGCGGTTCTGGAATAAGTTTACAGACAAGCCATGCGATGCAACCTGATACAAGTGGGCTAGGAAGTTCTTCTTGATAAAATAGTTCAATACCACAATGCTCAAGTTTTTGTGGATCATCTAACTTACTAATGGTTCCAAGTTGATGAGTCAGATCGAGCTGTGCATAGCAAGGAACTTGTAAGGTGAAATAACCACTTTGCTCAACGAGCTGTCGTGTTTTAGTGCTTTTGTCGAGAACCACAGACACTTTGGCTGGTTTAAACTCTAAGGCACATGCCCAAGCGGCAGCCATTACATTGCGGTCATCACCATGTTGTGCAGAAACAAGGACAGTTGGACCATGATTTAACAAACGATAAGCTTTTTCTAACTCTACAGGTGCAATATATGATTGGGACATATTTAGCCTAAGTAATACAGAAAAGGGATAGCTCTATTGTTGCAGAAAGCGTGTGAGAAGTAATGTAATGGGGAGTTAACTGAATAAAAAAGTTGTTTCCATTTTATAGCTTTCCTAATGACGAACTTAGTCATAAAATCACTTGGCTTCTAAGTGAAAGGATTAACGTGTGACCGAGCTTCAAGATATCGATTTTGTAGAGTTAAGTGATGAAGAAATGCATCTCTATAGCCGTCAGATTTTACTTGATGGATGGGATATTGAAGCTCAGGAAAAACTCAAACTTGCTAATGTGCTGATTGTTGGTGCTGGTGGAATAGGATGTAGCAGTGCGGAGCTACTAGCGCGAGCAGGGGTTGGGAAAATTACACTGATTGATGCAGATACAATTGAGATAAGTAACTTACAACGACAAATTGCATTTGGTCATGAAGATATTGGACGCTATAAAGCTGAAGTTCTTGCAAAGCGGTTACAGAAAATTAACCCTTATATCTGCGTTGAGTACTACAACGAACGTTTAGATGAACATAACATTGATAGACTTGTTGAACACCAAGATGTGGTGTTGGATGGATGTGATAACTTTACAACACGCTATCTGGTAAATGCCGCTTGTAAGAAGCATCAGGTTGCATTAATTAGTGCTTCTGGAATAGGTTTTCAGGCACAAATGTTTATGGTTGAAGGTGATTCAGCTTGTTACGAATGTTTATTTCCTAAAGAACAGCATAGCAATGAAGGCCTACGCTGTGCGGAATCTGGGGTACTTGCGACTACTCCTGTAATGATAGCGTCATTACAAGCACATCACACTTTACTGTATTTAGGTTTAAATCGTGTACCTTTAAAGCAGAAACTATTATTGTGGGATGGTTTAAATATGACACAACGTATTGTTAGTTTTGATAAAGATGTAAATTGCCCACTTTGTCAGGCAAGCTAATCAGTAAATTAAACAAAATTTGCTACACTCAACCTGAATGATTTGGTTTTGAAGAAATATGAAAAAAAATATTTTGTTTGATGGGCTACGTTCAGTCGCCCGCATTGGTGAAACAGCAGTGGTTGCCGCCAAAGCTGGAATTAAATACGCAACTGAAAAACCAAGTAATGCCAAACTCATGCGAGAGACTTTTGAGTCACTTGGCTCAACTTATATTAAGCTTGGTCAGTTTATTGCGAGTACACCATCTCTTTTCCCGCGCGAATATGTTGAAGAATTTCAAGGTTGTCTAGACCAGACACCAACACTCCCATTTAGTTATATTCAAGGTGTGCTTGCATCTGAATTTGAAGGACGCGATTTAAGTCAAATTTTTAGTTATATCGATGAAAAGCCATTAGCTTCTGCGTCAATTGCTCAGGTTCATGCCGCTAAGCTGACCACAGGTGAAGATGTTGTTATTAAAGTACAAAAGCCTGGCGTTGAAACCATTTTATATACTGATTTAAGTGTAGTGCATTGGGCTGCCAAGCTACTTGAACGTGCAGTACCAAAAATCAAATTTGCTGCTCTTTCTGAAATTGTAGATGAAATTAAAAGCCGTATGGTTCGTGAAGTCGATTTCATTGAAGAAGCACAAAACTTAGATGATTTTGTGGAATATCTTAATATTTCACAAAATAAAGCTGCCACAGCACCTAAAGTTTATCATCAGTTTTCTACGCGCCGTGTCTTGACCATGCAGCGTTTATACGGCGTGTCTTTGACAGACTTTAGTGTTGTAAAACAATATGCTAAAGATCCATCTCAAGTACTGATTACTGCCATGAATACATGGTTCGGTAGTCTTATGCTGTGTAAGAGTTTCCATGCTGACTTACATGCTGGGAACCTAATGTTGCTTGAAGATGGTCGAATTGGCTTTATCGATTTCGGTATTGTGGGGCAGTTAAAACCAGAAGTCTGGACAGCATGTATTGCGTTTATGGATGCCTTACAAAAGACTGATTATCAGGCAATGGCTGAAAATATGTTGAAAATGGGCATGACCCATAACAAAGTTGATGTTCAGGTTTTGGCTCAAGATCTAGAGCGTTTGTTTAATGGCGTATTAATGGCCGATCCACAACAGATCTTGTCTTCAAATCCAGCCGATTTAAATGACATCATGATGGATATGGTAGGTGTAGGCGAGCGCCACGGGATTAAATTCCCACGTGATTTTGCTTTATTATTTAAGCAAATGCTTTATTTCGATCGTTTTATGCGCGTACTCGCACCATATACTGATATTTATGCAGACCAACGTTTGAAAATGGTTCAAAATATGGAACCTGCTTCGTTGTTAAAGCACTAAGGTCAGTTTAAATTTATGGATGCCATTATTATTGAAGGCTTGAAAGTTGAGACAGTGATTGGCTGTTTCAACTGGGAAAGACAAATCATTCAACCTTTAATGTTGGATTTAACCATCCATAATGATTTGAGCCGAGCAGCAGCGTCTGACAAGCTTGAGGACACTCTCAACTATGCGCAGATTTGTGAGTTATCGGCTCAAGCCATTCAACAAGCTAAACCTGAATTAATCGAGCATGCAGCACATTTGGTTTTACAATGTTTGTTTGAAACCTTTCTATCAATTGAAAAAATTACCATAACCATCCGTAAGCCAGCCATCATTGCAGAAGCAAATGCTGTAGGAATTCGTCTTGAACGCACCAGAAACAATTTTTGCGCTCGCCCTAGCGAGTAATTTAGACGCAGATCAGCACTTTACTTTTGCTTATACGCAATTGGCAACTTTGGGGAAAGTGCAGTTTTCATCTGTTTATCAAATTCCATGCCGAGATGGTATTGGAGAAGATTATTGGAATTCAGCATGCCTATTAAAAAGCACTTTATCGTATGAACAAATTGAATCTTTTTTAAAGAAACTTGAGTTAGATTCGGGGCGTGTTCGTCCGTCGCATCATATTTCTTTAGATGTAGATTTAATTGCATGGGGAAGTGATCTGGACCATATGCAATTTAATTCTAAAAAGCTACCTTTGGCACTCGATGTAAAAATTCCTTTATATGAACTTTGGCATTGTGAAATCTTAAAGGCTGAAGCAGTACTTTATCCAGTCGTTAATTTTAAAGTTTAACGCCTTTCAAACTAAATTTTACGCAAACTTTACGCGCGGTTTGACTTCCTCAATAGAGAATTTACGGGTATTTTATCGATACTGAAATTCACTAAATTAGTGTTATTTCAGGACAATAAAGATGCTTATAAATTCTCAAATGCGCATCTTGCATCAGTCTGGCATTGTCTTATGCGGACTTAAAACAAATGATATTTCTTCATCTCTTCTTATTTCCAGTTTGGCAAATCAAGCCAAGGGGTATAGAGGAGAATAGCCATGTTAGAACTTATACTTGTTTTATTTATTGCTATATTTCTAGCATGGTGCCTCAGTAAATATCTATCCAAAGTGATGGCAAATCAGCCGATGTGGGGTGATGGATTATTTCGTTGGATTGAAAATCCTGTTTACCGCTTGTTAGGTGTATCTCCACAACAACAAATGAATTGGAAGCAATATTCTTTAGCATTTGTTGTTAGCTGTATTTTTCTTACAGTCGCTATTCTTGCTATTTTTATGACGCAAGCATGGTTACCATTAAACCCTAACCATGCACCAAATATGAGTTGGGATTTAGCATTACACACCGTTATTTCATTTTTAACCAATACCAACCAACAGCATTATTCTGGTCAAGCTCAATTATCTTATTTGTCGCAAATGACAGGTATTGTGGGGTTGCAAGTTATTACTCCAATGATGGGGCTGGCTTTGGTTGTTGCGACATTAAGAGCTTTCTTTTATCAGCGTCCAAGCCATATTGCAGCCGATGTTGCTGAGCAGCCAGAACAAATTTTAATTGGGAACTATTGGGCAGATGTAATTCGTCCTACAGTACGCTTTTTGCTTCCACTGTGTTTTGTTTGGTCATTGTTGCTTAACAGCCAAGGCGTACCAGCAACTTTCCAAGGCGGACCAGAAGTACAGCTTATTGATAAAGCCAATAGTGTTGAAACTCAAAAAATTCCTTTAGGGCCAGTTGCACCAATGGTCGCGGTTAAGCAATTGGGTAGTAATGGCGGTGGTTGGTATGGCCCGAATAGTAGCGTGCCTTTGGAAAACCCAACGCCATTTTCTAATTTGCTAGAAATGATTGCGATTTTACTCATTCCAATCACAGTGATTTTTATGGTTGGACATTTTACCCAACGTAAAAAATTTGCTTACTTTGTTTTTGGTAGCATGCTTTTCATGTCGATTATTTCAGGTGCGGCGGCTGTCTGGTCTGAGAGTATGTCATCGACAGCATCTCAACTTGCCGTAATGGAAGGTAAGGAACAACGATTTGGACCAGCAGCATCAGCAGTTTGGGCGGCTCTTACTACACAAGTGAATAATGGTTCGGTCAATATGATGCATGATTCTTCTGCGCCTCTTACTGGTATGGTCGAACTCATTAACATGCTGATTAATGCGATTTGGGGTGGTGTTGGCTGTGGTCTACAACAGTTTATGATTTATCTGTTACTCGCAGTCTTTATTGCAGGTTTAATGACAGGTCGTACCCCTGAGTTGTTTGGACGCAAGATTGAAGCCGCAGAAATTAAGTTACTCGCGATTATTATTTTGATTCAACCTCTCGTTATTCTTGCCTTTACAGCACTAACCCTCAGCATTCCAGGAATATCGGGAATTAGCAATCCGGGACCACATGGTATTAGCCAAGTATTCTATGAATATGTCTCTGCGTTTGCTAACAATGGTTCAGGTTTCGAAGGCCTTGGAGATAATACTGTATGGTGGAATGTCACTTGTAGTATTGCTCTAATTTTAGGGCGCTTCCCAACATTAATTTTACCATTGATGATTGCTACACGTTTAGCAGCAAAAAGAAAAGCACCAGAAACCGCAGGTAGTCTTCAGGTTGAAACTCCAACTTTTGCTTTAACGCTGATTACGATTGTTGTTCTGCTTACCTTATTACAATTTATGCCAGTTCTTGTCCTTGGGCCAATTGCCGATCAACTTTTGTTGGTTAAAGGCTAAGGAGGCGAGTGAAAATGAATACACAAACTCATGTAAATAGCCATAAAAAAACCATGGCAGTACCAAATTTTGAAGTTTGGAAAAATGCTTTTGTGAAACTGCTACCGCAGCACGCAATTAAAAACCCGGTAATGGCAATTGTATGGCTTGGAACAGTGGTTACTGGAATCAGTACGATCTTGGGTTATACCACGCTGTTATTTGGTTTCGTGGTCACAGCTATCTTGTTCATTACGATTTTATTTGCTAACTATGCCGAAGCAGTGGCAGAAGCTAGAGGTCGTGGACAGGCATCTTCATTGCGAGCAGCAAGAGAAAATTTGACGGCTCGAAGACTGAACTCTTTGACAGATCGTCGGGCGACTCAAGTTGCAGCAACTGAACTTCATTTAAATGATTTTATCGAAGTACATGCAGGTGAGCTTGTTCCAGCCGATGGTGAAATTGTAGAGGGTTTTGCCACCATTAATGAATCGGCCGTTACAGGTGAATCTGCACCTGTGTTACGCGAAGCTGGAACTGACCGTTCAGGTGTCATTGGCGGTACTAAAGTACTTACAGATCGTATTATCGTACAAATTACTGCTGAGTCTGGTCAAAGTTTCTTAGACCGTATGATTGCTTTGGTTGAAGGCTCAAATCGCCAAAAAACACCGAATGAAATTGCACTTGGCTTCCTATTAATGGTGATGACAATCACGTTTTTAATTGTCGTGATTAGCTTACCATTCATTGCTAACTATTTGCATATTGAACTTGATCCAGTCGTGCTTGTGGCGTTATTGGTCTGCTTAATTCCGACAACCATTGGTGGCTTATTACCCGCGATTGGGATAGCGGGCATGAACCGTGCACTCAAAGCCAATGTCTTGGCGAAATCGGGTAAAGCTGTTGAAGTTGCTGGTGACATCGATGTGCTTTTACTTGATAAAACAGGAACTATTACCTATGGTGACCGTCAAGCAACATCATTTTATCCTTTAACTTCGGTTACTGAGTCTGAATTGAGGGCTGCTGCTTGGGTAAGTTCGCTTGCAGATCCAACACCGGAAGGGAAATCGATTGTTAAGTTAGCAAAAGAACAAGGGTTAAAACAACAAGAACCTGAGCAGGCTGAATTTATCTCTTTTAGTGCTTCAACTCGAATTTCTGGTGTGAATTTGCCTAATGGTGTCCAAATTCGTAAAGGTGCCTTAGATGCTATTCTGAAATTTGTAGATGAAGATTATTCTCAAGATTTAGAGTTAAAAGCACGTGTTGAACAAGTTGCCAAAAAAGGTGCAACACCATTGGTTGTCGCAAATCAGCACCATGTATTAGGTGTAATTGAACTCTCCGATGTCATTAAACATGGTATTAAAGAACGTTTTGCTCGTTTAAGAGAAATGGGTATCAAAACCGTTATGGTGACTGGTGATAACCCGTTAACTGCTGCCGCGATTGCTGCAGAAGCTGGGGTAGATGACTATATTGCCGAAGCAAAACCAGAAGACAAATTGGCTTGTATTCGTACTGAACAACAACAAGGTCGTTTAGTTGCGATGGTTGGTGATGGAACCAACGATGCACCTGCATTAGCACAAGCTGATATTGGTTTAGCTATGAACTCAGGTACACAAGCTGCAAAAGAAGCTGGCAATATGGTCGATTTAGATTCAGACCCAACCAAACTACTCGCTGTGGTTGAGATTGGGAAACAGCAGCTGATTACTCGTGGTGCTTTAACAACGTTTTCATTAGCAAATGACGTATCTAAATACTTTGCAATTTTGCCTGCATTATTCGCAGCTGCGATTCCACAAATGCAGGTATTGAATGTAATGCATTTGGCTAGTCCAAGCAGTGCGATTTTATCTGCACTAATTTTTAACGCGATTATTATCCCGTTATTAATTCCAATTGCACTTCGAGGCGTCAAATTTAAACCTTCAACTGCCACTCAGTTACTACGTCGAAATATGTTGATTTATGGTGTGGGTGGTGTGGTTCTACCATTCATTGCTATTAAAGCAATTGATGTAGTGATTATTCAATTATTTGGTTTGTAATCTGGAGTTTGAAATGAAAACTTATGTACAAAATTCAGAAGCAAATTTGGGTCAGACCTTAAGAGCATCTTTCGGACTCCTAATTTTTAGCTTAGTCGGGTGTGGCGCCGTTTATAGTGCTATATCTACAGGTGTTGGACAGGTTTTATTCAACAATCAGGCCAATGGTAGTTTGATCGAAATAGACCATAAAGTTCTAGGGTCAAAATTAGTCGCTCAGCCATTTGTTGGAGAGGCTTATTTTCATCCACGTCCTTCGGCAGTTGCCTACGATCCTATGGCAATGGCGGGTACGAATCTGGCATATACTAGTCCTGAATTGCAAAAGCAAATTGATGCTCAGATACTTGCGGTGAAAAAACAAGATCATACTGGGAATACACCTATTCCAAGTGATTTAGTGACTAAATCAGGTAGTGGCATTGATCCGCATATCAGTCCCGAAGCGGCTCAGTTACAAGTTGCCCGGGTGGCTCAAGCTCGTCATTTAGATCCTAAAGTGGTGGAAGGGCTACTGCAAAAGCATATTGAACCGATGCAGTTTGGTGTATTGGGGCAAGCTCGTGTTAATGTATTAGAGCTCAATATTGCTTTAGATCAATTACAATCTACACATTAACTTAAAACAAAGTTGTTAGTTTACCGGATGATATCAAGTGCAAAGCAATCGCGAAAATCAGGCTGAGGCCTTATTAAATCATGTCAACAGATATCAAGCCGGTCGACTAACAGTCTTTCTTGGTGCGGCACCCGGTGTTGGAAAAACCTATGCTATGCTCGCTCGCGCCAAAGAGTTATTTCAACAGGGCACAGATGTTGTTGTTGGTATTGTTGAGACCCATGGAAGGATAGAAACATTAAAAATTTTGGAAGGGTTGCCTCAGATTACTAGAAAGGAAATACAATATCAGGGGCATACTTTAGAAGAAATGGACTTGGATGCTATTTTACTTAGGCATCCCGAAATCGTTTTAGTTGATGAACTAGCTCATCGCAATGTACCAAATAGTCGTCACGAAAGACGTTGGCAAGATGTCAATGAGTTGCTAGATGCTGGTATTGACGTATTCACCACCATAAATATTCAGCACTTAGAAAGCCTAAATGATGTGGTCTACCAAATTACCGGGATTCGAGTAAATGAAACGGTACCAGATCGGGTATTTGATCGTATTCGAGATATTCGCTTAATTGATTTACCCGTCAGTGAACTTATTGAAAGGCTCCATCAAGGAAAAGTCTATGTACCAGAGCAAGCAAATCTGGCTTTACAAGGCTTTTTTAGCATTTCAAACTTAACTGCATTACGTGAACTGGCAATGCAATGCGTTGCTGAACATGTCGACACAGATTTAAAAGAGAGTTACGCCTCTAAAGGCTTGAAATCTATATCGTTGCAAAATGAATTGATGATTGCGATAGATGGGCAAGGTTCCTCTGAGTATTTAGTGCGAGCAGGTTGCCGTTTAGCAGAACGTAATGGCGCTACATGGACTGTAGTAAATGTAGCTAAAAGCTTGGATTTTGGGCAGAGTTCAGGGACTTCTTATAAAAAAGAATACATTGAGATTGATCGTGCCTTTGAACTGGCTCGACAACTCGGTGGTCGTACAGAAGTTTTATATGGCCATCGAGTTGCGTCAGTGTTAATGGATGCCGCGGTTGATCGAGGAATTTCAAATCTGGTCATTGGTAAAAGTATTTCACCGTGGTGGTTAAAGTTATTTAAGAAAAATTTAGCTCAGCAATTATTAAATCAAGAAAACTCGATTGCTTTAACCATTTTGCACCCGGAACAGGGTACCAAAAAAATCAATCAGATTGAAAAACCATCATTTTTATCATTAAAAGAGAGTATTTTTGTTTTAGCTGTGACGTGTGGCAGCATTTTTCTAGCTCACTTTGCCGAAGTCCTATTTGGTATTGAAGACTTTTCTGTCATTTTTATTATTTCAGTTTTAATTGTAGCAACAAAAACCAGAATGCTTGCTGCTGTCGTGGCAGCCTTAATATGCTTTTTGGCCTATAATTTTTTCTTTATTGAACCACGTTTTACTTTTCAGATTTCAGCACACCAAGGGGTCGTTACCGTTGTTGCTTTTTTTGCGGCAGCGTTGATCGCCGGACGTTTGGCCTCTCAGTTACGTCAACAGGTTTTGTCGTTAAAAGCTGCGAATGCTTACTCTACGGTGATGCAAGACTTGGCACGTAAGCTTTCTAGTGCCGTCAACCTTGAAGAGGTCATGCAAACAGGTCGAATGACTTTAGAAACACAGCTTCAGACAAAGGTGTGGATTTCTATTCAAGATAGGGTAATTTCATCTGATGTTGAGCTAAATGATAAAGAAAAAGTAGCTGCAGAATGGTGTTTGAAACATCAACAACCATGCGGGCGTTTTACTGATACACTCAGCCAGTCAAACTGGTGGTTTTTACCTCTTTTAGAACAAAAAAATAGCTTAGGTATTGTAGGAATTTACTTTAATGATGAAGTGGTTTCCTTAAATTTTGAGCAGAAGAAACTGACTGAAAGTGTGATTGAGTATATTGCTCAGGCAGCACTTCGAACTGAATTAGTCAATGAGCTTGAGCAAGCAAAAGTAACCAGTGAAACAGAACGCTTACGCTCTGCTTTATTATCTTCAGTATCGCATGATTTACGTTCACCACTTGCTTCTATTATTGGTGCAGCAGACACGCTTGCTAATTTTAAAGCTGATATGTCAGAACAAGACCAGCAAGATCTACTTGAAACGATTCATTTGGAAGGTGAACGTTTAGATCGTTATATTCAAAACCTGCTTGATATGACACGATTAGGGCATGAAGGTTTATCTTTAAAAAGAGACTGGATTGGTATAGATGAATTAATTGGTTCGGCAACCCATCGATTAAAGCGCTATAAACCTGATACTCAAGTGGTAGTTCAGTTGCCTGAACAAACAATTAGTTTATATGTCCATCCGGCACTGGTAGAACAAGCTATTTTTAATGTTTTGGAAAATGCGGCAAACTTTTCACCTCCAGATGAACCAGTTATGATTCGTGCTAATCTTTTGTCAGAAGATGAAGTTAAAATAGAAATTGAAGACCGAGGTGCAGGAATTCCCGAAGACGAAAGACACCGTATCTTTGATATGTTTTATACTATGGAACGTGGAGATCGTGGAAAATTCGGTACGGGTTTAGGGCTAACGATCGTAAAAGCGATTATCGGTGCTCATATGGGCACAATAGAAGCATTTTCAGGGCGCCAAAATAAAGGTACTTTAATTCAAATCAAATTACCCATTCACCCAGTAAAAGAATAAGTTGTAAATTCATGATAAGTTCAGAAACATCACCTGTAGAAACACGTATTGTGATTATTGATGATGAACCTCAAATCCGTAAATTTTTAGACATTGCTTTACGAACTCAAAAATACAAAACCACGCTCTGCGAAACGGGTTACAAAGGCCTAGAGACTTTGGCAACCCAAGGGGCTGATTTGGTTATTTTAGACTTAGGTTTACCTGATTTAGACGGAAAGGAAGTGCTTCAAGAATTACGTAGTTGGTCAAATGTGCCTGTTATTGTGTTATCTGTACGTGCTGATGAATATGAAAAAGTTGCCTTGCTAGATGCAGGTGCAAATGACTACATGACCAAGCCCTTTAGTGTGCAAGAGCTTTTAGCACGTATACGTGTCATTTTAAGAAACCAACCTATTCATCAAGAAGCTCATGTTTATGATGATGGCTATCTTAAAGTCGATATTACGCAACGTTTGGTTTGGGTCGAGCAACAGCCAATTACTTTAACTCGAAAAGAATTTCAACTTTTGACACTATTAATGCGTTATCAAGGCCAATTGTTAACACAGCCGCAATTATTAAAAGAACTTTGGGGGCCAACGCATCAGGAAGATACTCATTATTTACGCATTTTAGTGGGTAAGTTGCGTAGTAAATTAGGAGATAATGCGATTCATCCTCGCTATATTGCAACTGAACCAGGTGTTGGGTTGCGTTTTTTAGCTAAACAAAATAATCATTAGGTTTATATTGATTAAATATAAAAAAACCTTAGGGAATTTCTCCCTAAGGGTTCGCTGAATACAGTGTTTCTTTATTTTTATGTCTTAGTGTTTTTTAGTTATATATCCCAATGTTGTTCTGCTTCGGTCATTTGACTATAAATATTTTGATATTCAGCATGTTTAACTGTGAACCAATGCTCTACAAAGTCTGCTCCTAAATATCCTTTTAAAATAAGACTTCCTTTAAATATTTTTAGGGCTTCCGGTTGGTTATTTGCTAGTAAAATGTGTTCGTCTGGAAATTTTAAAAGATGTGCTGGTTTTGGGAGTGGCAATTTATGAGATAAGCCATAAGACACACCAGCTAAAATAGTCGCTGTAACAAGATAAGGGTTACAGTCAGCTCCAGCAACACGATATTCTAAGCGTTGATTTTGTAAATCTGAGCATGGAATACGAATTGCGACATTTCTGTTATTGGTATCCCAATTGGCTTCTAATGGCACATGATGACCAATTTTAAAACGTCTATAAGAATTAATATTCGGAGCTAAAATAGCCATAGATGCAGGCATTAGTTCAATCAGGCCACTAATCGCGTTTAGTAATTTTGTGGAAAGCTCATCTTTTTCTTGTTGAGAGCTAAATATATTTTCATGGTATTGATTGAGCAGGCTCATATGAAAATGCATACCACTACCAGCTTTTGCCAAGTTTGGCTTTGCCATGAAACAAGCAGTTAAGTTATGTTTTTTTGCGACTTGTTTTACAATTCTTTTTAAAGCATTAATTTGATCGCAAAGCTTTAAAATATCATGACTATGTTGAAGGTTTAATTCGTATTGTCCAGGGGATGACTCTGCAACAATAGCGGTAATTTCAATAGATTGGAGTAGAGCGGCTTTTTCAACTTCTTCTAGAACTTGTTGATAGTTATTAGGTGCATCTATATCGAAACATTGGTTTTCAGAACATGTTTCAGATTGATGGTGAGGTGAGAAAAGATAAAACTCTAGTTCGGCAGCCATGACCGGAAAATAATTATTCGTATGCAACTGATTTAATAATTTTTTTAATATATTACGTGGTTCATAGCGACAGTCTGAGCCGTCTTCTTCTTGCATTGTGAGGAAAAGCTGAGCATTGAATTCTGGGGATAAGGCACTTGGTTGCAAGCTGCCTAAAATGGGCAGACAAAGTCTATCTGGTTCACCAATATATTTTCCTAGGCCTGTCTCTTCAATCACTTTTCCATCAAGACTCATTGCATAAACAGAAAGCGGGAAATAGCATCCACTGGAGAGATTTTTTAAACTTTTAACATCAATGCGTTTACCACGAATATGCCCGTTTAAATCATGCAGACAAATATCAATGTGCTGCGTATGTGGATATAAACTTAAATATTCATCTACTTCTTTCAGAAAAAGCTCAGAGTTGAAAGTATGAGCTTGTAC
>NZ_JABVBF010000379.1 GCF_013344765.1 Acinetobacter lactucae | reverse complement strand
GCAACAGATGCAGCGGGCAATGCGGGTACAGATACTGCAGTGGTAACGATTGATACCGTTGCACCAAATGCACCGGTACTTGATCCGATCAATGCCACTGACCCAATCAGCGGTACAGCAGAAGCAGGTTCAACTGTAACTGTGAGCTTCCCGGATGGTACGACTGCAACTGTAGTTGCAGGTACAGACGGTAGCTGGTCAGTGCCAAACCCAGGTACTCTGGTGGATGGCGATACAGTGACTGCAACAGCGACTGACCCTGCAGGCAATACCTCATTGCCAGGTACAGGCACAGTCTCTGCAGACATCACGCCACCGGTGGTCGCGCTTGATGATGTCCTTACCAATGACAGCACACCTGCGCTCACCGGTACAGTCAATGACCCGACAGCTACTGTGGTGGTGAATGTAGATGGCACTGACTACCCGGCGACGAACAATGGCGATGGCACCTGGACGCTTGCAGACAATAGCTTGCCTGTATTAACAGACGGTCCACACACCATTACCGTGACAGCAACAGATGCAGCGGGCAATGCGGGTACAGATACAGGTACTGTAACAATCGATACAGTTATACCAGTGGTCACATTCACAGATGTATCAACCAATGACAGCACCCCTGCATTGACCGGTACGATCGATGATCCTACTGCGAGTGTGGTGGTGACTGTGGATGGCGTGGATTATCCAGCAACCAACAATGGTGACGGTACTTGGACGCTTGCAGACAATACACTTCCAGTGT
>NZ_JABVBF010000378.1 GCF_013344765.1 Acinetobacter lactucae | reverse complement strand
CATCTAGATTCTCATTGATAAAGATCACCCTTCAAGCTAATAGCAATTCATTTGTGAGAGGCTAAAATATGTCGAAAAAAGATGACATTATTAACACCGCATTAAGACTTTTTAACTCGTATAGCTATAATTCTATAGGTGTAGATCGCATCATTAATGAATCTGGCGTTGCAAAAATGACTTTTTATAAGCATTTTCCCTCAAAAGAAAAATTAATTGAAGAGTGTCTACTTTTACGAAATACGCTGCTACAAAAT
The DNA here is from genome assembly GCF_013344765.1 of Acinetobacter lactucae. GTDB lineage: Bacteria > Pseudomonadota > Gammaproteobacteria > Pseudomonadales > Moraxellaceae > Acinetobacter > Acinetobacter lactucae_A. The sequence goes on along the minus strand of NZ_JABVBF010000378.1, from coordinate 502 downwards.
TCTCTTACTTCTGCCTTATCAAAGCATGATGAGTTAGACCCTCTTGCAAGAATTAAAGCAGTATTTTTATGGTATTCCGACTGGTTTAATAGCGAAGATTTTAATGGTTGCATGTTTCAAAAGGCTCTAGAAGAGGTTTTAAAACAATATCCTTCAACACATCAACCCGCCACTTTGTATAAAGCTTGGTTGACTCAACTTATGCAAGACCTTCTTAACCAGTATGATGTTAAAGAACCAGTTCCGCTATCTTTGTTATTAGTTAATATCTTGGAAGGTATGACCATTCAAGCACAAGTTGAACATGGTTCAATAAAAATTAATGATTACTGGACTCGAGTAGAAAAGTTAATCGACTTTGAAAGAGCTGCATAAAAATAAAGCGTGATATTCTTCTTCTTATATCTAATGATTCTTCTTATGTATCACGCTGCGTCTGAAAGTCATTTTGGTTCAAAATTAGACGTTTTTTTCGACTTTACTAAACCAAAATATACAGACC
>NZ_JABVBF010000377.1 GCF_013344765.1 Acinetobacter lactucae | reverse complement strand
CCACGAAAACCGATGGTACGACAGTTAATGCAAGCAATGTGGGTGATGCCTTAACCAATCTGAACAATGAAGTGGTTAAGCCGATTACCTTTGCAGGTAACAGTGGTAGCGTTGACCGTAAATTAGGCGAAACCCTTAATATTACGGGTGGCCTGACGGCTTCAGGTTCGAACTCGAATGTGAAGACAGTCATCACTGGCAATACAGTTGACATTCAACTTGCAGATGCTCCGGTCTTTGCAGGGAAAGTGACAGCGAACGGACTTGATGCAAATGGTGAGAAAGTTACCAATGTCGGTGCGGGGACAGCAGCAACTGACGCAGTGAACAAAGGTCAGCTGGATGCATTAAGTACATCAAGCAACAACAAGACTGATGCCTTGGGTAACAGTACAGCGAACAATCTGGGCGGTGGTTCAAGCTATGACAGCACGACTGGTGCGGTGAGTGCGCCAACCTATACCGTGAATGGTACGGACGTAAATAACGTGGGTGCCGCGATCAGTGAGCTGGACAAAGGCTGGACGTTACAAAGCAATGGTGCAACGGCAGGCGCAGTGAAAGCGGGCGATGTAGTTGACATTGGTACGGTGACAGGCGAAAGCAACTTAACGGTCAGCAAGACCGGCAATACGATTCAGTATGGCTTGAAGCGAGATCTGGATCTCGATAGCGTAACCACAGGTGACAGCAAGCTGGACAGCAACGGTTTAACCGTTACAGGTGGCCCGAGTGTGACTAAGTCAGGCATTGATGCGGCGAATAC
>NZ_JABVBF010000376.1 GCF_013344765.1 Acinetobacter lactucae | reverse complement strand
GATATATACAGGCTGATTCGGATTATTTTCTATATTAAACTCAGCATTAGCTACTGTTGAGGCTCCCAATATAAGTGCCAGACATAATTTATACTTAATCATATATTTACCTATTTACTTTAACACCATTTTCAGTTGTCATACAATTATCTAGCCATGGGAATGGATCTAATCTATAAGACATTCCAGATTTACCCATTGATTTCATTATTTCAGAACGCACTTCAAAATGTAAATGGGAACCATCTTCAACTCTAGTCATACTCCCAGCATTACCACTATTACCCGTTTTTCCTAAAACTGTATCAAGATTCGTTATACTATCTCCTTCCGATACATTTATAGAATTTAAATGTGCATAAATAAAGTAAATTGTGTCTAAATTTTTTGCTAAGACTTTTTTTGAACTAGGTAAATCATTTACATCACATTCTAAAATAATTGTTTTCCCATAACCAGGATATGCGGGAATTACTTTTGCGATAGTTCCCACACAAACAGGATAAATATTAACTCCATTATCAGCTTCTAAATCTACTCCCTGATGAATACCACTAGCCCTATAGCTTGTACGATTAAATCTCGATGCAACTTTTGTTGCTTGTTCTAAATTTTTTTCATTATAGGAGCTAGCATTTGCTTTTAATGGTAATGAGTTATAGCCAAATCTTCTTATTTGACAAATACCATTTAGAGGATTTCTCCATCTATTGAAATTTAATTTTTGTTCGCTGTTAGAGTTTTGCTTTTCTGTTGATGCATTAGTTATATTCTTAGA
>NZ_JABVBF010000375.1 GCF_013344765.1 Acinetobacter lactucae | reverse complement strand
ATCTTCATCTTTCTTCCGAAATTTCTCATTTAATTAGTGAAATGTCATATGAGTTGGCTTTACTAGGAGGCCCCGATTCTTTATCTGTTCAAGAAAAAATTCCAGCTTTTAAAGAAATACTAAATACAAAGTTAAATTCATACGAAAAAAGTATTATAGAAAAATATATCCGTAGGGAAATACCTTACCTAGTACTTGAAGGGCTAAATATTAAAAAATTAGATCGTAGTAAAATTGATATTACTCAATCAACTCAACTCCCCCCTCTTGAAATACTCGAAAAAGATATTGATATATTAACATTAGCTTCTTCTGAACAAATAATATTGGCACTTCTAGAGGAAGATGCTTTTGCATTTGATATAGATAACTTAGGTAAAATCGTTAGAGTTGTTGCAAACTTAAAAGGCGGTGGAGTTACAAAAATTGAAAATGAGAATCCTGATAAGAGTTCACATTCAGGTATAGAATTAACTGCACATACAGAAGCTCCCTATCACACAGTTACTAAAGTAGTTGATAATCATTCACCCGCTCCTTCTTCCTTGATTTTAACAGCAAGATGGAATCCCTTAAATGAACCTACTAGTTTAATTCCAATATCTAGAGTACTAAGTCAATTAACTCTTGAAGAGGCACTTGCTTTAACAACCAAAAATTTTAATTTTACAAGAAGTGAAACATTTAATGAGGGTCAAGGATCTGGTGGAGAAAATGTTTCTATCCTAGAAGTAGATAAAGATGGTTATAAAGCCATGAAATATAATTCATATAGATTCAGTCC
>NZ_JABVBF010000374.1 GCF_013344765.1 Acinetobacter lactucae | reverse complement strand
ATATAATTTCAATATCTAAAAAAAAGTTACCAAATTTAGCTTTAATAATTTCCTTTTTATAGCCAACAACAATATATACGTTTTTTACTCCTAAAGAATCCAAAAAACATAATTGTCGTTCTAATATAGATTTACCATCAATTAAAGTCATACATTTGGGTTGAGTCTCAGTCATAGACTTTAGTCTACTACCTAAGCCAGCAGCAAGTATTATAGCATCCATTAGATCCACTTCTTATCTAAAAAGAAAAGGTTTATTTTTTCAATACCAACTTTTAAAGTTTTATAATCACCACAATATGACAACCTAAAACCCTTACTATCACCAAAAGCAGTGCCTGGGACAACTGATACACCAGTATGCTCAAGTAAATTTACACAAAATTCATCTATACATATATCTTCTTTAATTAGTATTTGACTTACATTGATATAAAAGAAGAATCCACCCTGATTTACAAATTTTTCATTAGCTTTTAAATATTTAAAACTATTTAATACATAATTTCTCTTTTCATTTAGATCTATCCAATTGCTATCGATAAATTTATTAACTGTATCAGTTAGCAAAATTTTTCTAATAGCATCTTGAATCAAAGAAGACGGGTTTGATGATGTATGTGATTGAAATATTGAAACTTTTTCAACAATCTCCTTTACTGCACATATATATCCTAATCTCCAACCTGTTAGAGCTAAATTTTTCGAAAAACTATTAATCATGATAATTTTATTGTTTTCGCCCTTCCAATAATTGAAAGGTGAAATATACGATTGTTTTGGGAAACAATAATCTTTATAACACTCATCAAT
>NZ_JABVBF010000373.1 GCF_013344765.1 Acinetobacter lactucae | reverse complement strand
GTGTAAGAGCCCCTTATAAGTCGCTAAAAAATATATCTTTAATAGTCAAGAATGCACCCCAAAACCACTGTATATTTTTAGCAAAAAATTGACTTTTTTCTGATTTATTTCTATACATATTCTTTAGGTTTAATATATTTTTTTATTTATTTTGAGAATACAAAAATGACAAAAGAATACTCACTTACTAAAGAAACTAAAGAGATCAAAATTCTCGAACGTTTTGTTATTGATAATATACGAAATTCAGCACTTAATATTGAATATCCATGGTATTTCTTGCATGTAAAAGATAAAGCTGACGAACTATTCGTTCTTAATACTTTGCTGGATAATGGTGAGTTTTCTATTTCTGAGCAACAAAAAAAACTTCTTGAACAGGGCTTAGAACAACATTACTTTGATGAAAATAAATTGTATAAGCTGCCTATAGAGGACCAACTTTATAGACATTACGATGAGGTCTTGATCCCCATCCGAGAATTTAAAAAGTTTATTGCTTCTGATGATTATCGAAAGTTATTAGAAAATAAAATATTAGGTAAAGCTGAACTCATAAGCATACAAAAGTGCTTTAAAGAAGCTAAAGCTAACTACCAAAAAGCTTTCCAGTTTTATGCTTTACATGTGAATTGTAGATCAGTAGAACCACCCAAAGAAATTTTAACAAAAATTAAGAATATTCAGGCCCAAGCCTATAAAGATAAAGAAATTAAGGAAATGATACATCTTTACTTAAAACCAGAATATAAAAACCATGTTGAAAATTTTTTAATAAAAAATCCAAAAAGGAGTAATGACATAGAGGCTCTTTTCGATA
>NZ_JABVBF010000372.1 GCF_013344765.1 Acinetobacter lactucae | reverse complement strand
CTACTACCGTGATTAATCACACTAGAGGTAAACAACAAATCTAGGCACATCCTACTTATTAAAAAACAGACAAACATCATATTGCGAATAATCTTTCTGCCCCCTGACTTCTCCACTCAACATGTCGCAGTGGTTGTTAGAATTTCACTACACCATTGAAATCGGCTATTTCATCTACGAGATAAGTCTTCAGTGTTTAATAAATAGACGTCACAAATAGAGCATAGCTATGCTCTTTTGCAAGATTTATATCAGCAGAAAGTGATCATTTGAAAGATTGCTTACAGATTAAATAATCAAAGTTAATACACATAAGCATTTTGGTAAATTCTTAAAAGCTAGCTAAAATTTTTCATCTGATTCATAAAACTCACAAAGCAATTGATAAACTACTCTAGAGTTAAAAAGAATAAAAAAAGAACATTAGATAAAACTTTTACTCAGAGCTGTATGATTTCTTTCAAACTACTTTATATACGACTCAATAGTACCAAACTTCAGCATTCCAGATAACACTCCTAGTTCTTTGATTGAAAGGCAAAACATTACCATCCAAGTCGAAAATCCTAACAATTTCATTGTTTGTATCACGTTGACAATGCAAGACTATTTCCCTGCCTTGATTTTGTATTAAACGCACTATAGCCTTATTCATATGACTAATCTCCTTCTGTTATTAGGATTTTAATCAACCTCACTATAATTAAAAGATAAGGACGTCATCAAATGACGTCTTATTATCTATAAAGAATTCAAATGCTCATTTTAGGGTCATCAATACAGAATAAAAGATCATAAAGTAGACATATTAGCTCATGGATATAG
>NZ_JABVBF010000371.1 GCF_013344765.1 Acinetobacter lactucae | reverse complement strand
ATCTAGAGTATTTAGAATTAGAAAATAACATTTATGAATTTCAAAATAGTACCTTAAGAAATTGTCATGAAGTATTCTTCTTTTTTAAAACACCAAATCATCCATTCTATGTGACTCCTTCACTTACAAAAGCAGGTGAAGGTTATGTAGAAATTGTGCCTATAGAAACTGTTAAGTTCGCATTAGATGAGTTAATTAAATATCAAAATTCAATTCTGTAAACCATGAAAATTTGTATTGTAGGCCCTTCTGGTGCTGGTAAAACGACTATCGCTAATAAATTAGCTGAACAATTAAAGATATCAACTCACCCATTTGATGAGATCTATTGGAATATAAGTGGAACTCAATTTGTAAAGAATTCAGAAGAAACGATCTCACAGGGTATTAAAGAAATTATCTTACAAGATAGCTGGATTGTAGAGGGAGCTTACGACAAACGTTTACTTCCATTACTGCTTGAAAGCTCATTAATTTTAAAGCTGGAAGTCCCTTTTTATTTAAGAACAAGAAGGCTACTACAACGTTATCTAAAGTTTGTAGTTACAGGTAAAAGACCCAAAGAAACTTTAAAAAATACAATCGAGCTGATTCAATTTTCATATAGTTTTGAGCAACGTTTAGAGAACTTCTTGAGTAGTTATTCTCAACTCTCTAGAAAGGTTATTTCTATTCATGACTTTCCATCAGCTATTCATGTGGTCCAAACAAACTTAAATAATTTATGTGACTCATTGAATCATGAGGACAAAACGAAGGTGGATTGACAGACTGACACACAAAAATCAGCATGCATAAAGCGTCCCGCCTCCGTTCAAACGCAGAGTATAATAA
>NZ_JABVBF010000370.1 GCF_013344765.1 Acinetobacter lactucae | reverse complement strand
ATCCAAGCTATTCAAGAAAAGAGCTCTAGTGATATTTAATTCCTTTCTTATCTACTAAAACTCTTCTTCATCACACCACTTTAAAATCCTAATTTCTTAAAAGCAAAATAACCCACATGGCTTTCAAAGCTACCGTCATTTTGAATTTTGAAATATTTCTTCACAAGGTCAGATGAGCCTTCCTGCAAATAGAGTAAAGTTTTGATTTGATCTTCAGGGGTTTTCATACGTTTTACCCAACTATCAAAGTCTAAAGAGAGTGTTTGTTTATCTAAACCAATCAAATCAAAGCCCGCATCTTCAATGAAATAGACCCACTCTTTCACACTATAGTTTCGTACATGACTTGGATCTCGAATAGTCTCGATGGTCTGTAAAAACGTATCTAATATGGGCGAGCTAGAACTAATAATGTCTACGAAAATAACAATGCCATCTGGCTTAAGAACACGATTTACTTCCTTCATTGCAGTCGGAACATGCTGCCAGTGATGTGCAGAATATCGACTAATGACCACATCAAACTGGTGATCGCTAAAAGGCATATCTTCAGCAATGCCCTGTTGTACAAAGATGTTTTTTAATTTACGTTGACTGGCAGTCTTAGACACTGTGTCTAACATTTCATGAGATAAATCATAGGCAAAGACTAAATCAGCATATGGAGCAACATTATAAGAGACATGACCACCACCACAGCCTAAATCAAGAACCACAGCCTTTTCATATTTCCGAAGTTCATTAATAAATTTATTAAATTCAATACCTTCAGAATGAGCTTGGCTGTTTAAATAGTCGAGAGATTTATTTTGATATTGTTTTTGGTTTATATCG
>NZ_JABVBF010000036.1 GCF_013344765.1 Acinetobacter lactucae | reverse complement strand
ATATTAAGTAATAACCTATATAGAAAAATGGACTTTCATTTCTACTAAAAGTCCATTTTGTAAGGCTTTTATTCTGAAGGTGGTAAAAGCATTAGAATAGATTCATTGAGTAAGTAAGCAACATTCTCTAGTATTTCAATATCACTGAATTGGCTATCAAAAGCTAAGCTTTCTCCATCAGCAATGGCTTTTAATTTTTTTGCGAAAGTTTCAGCTATACACAACGCTTCGCCATTGCCCCAGAAGCTTAAAATTCCGTCACTTTCTGTATAAAGTAGGCGAGAGGCTGGTTCTAATAGAACTTCATAGCCTTCAGTTAAAATTTCTTGAAGATCATCTGCTTCGATCTCATCAGGTTCTGGAATATTATCTGGATATTTAGGTTCACTCATGTAAGACATGATTGCTGCATCAAGTGCTGCAGAGTCTTGCAACTGAGCTAAAACTAAATCTTTTAGATAACTTAGTTCAGTTGAGTTAATTTCACCAATTTGACTCATTTGTTTGCGTGTGATGTCTACAACAGGATTTTGGAGTAAAGTATTCGCTGAAAATTGATCGCTAATACGTTCCATCATTCCTGCTACGTTTGGCATGCGAAAGCCAAATGAGAAAGTTAAGCAGTCATCTTCGGCAACGCCGTAATGAGCCATTCCTGGTGGGACATAGAGCAAATCGCCTGGGGCTAAAACCTCATCAAATTGCACGTCTAGTTCTGGCAAAAGTTTTAATGGTTGATTGGGTACAAAGGCAGTATTTACATCGCACATTTGTCCTAACTGCCAGCGACGATGTCCGTGCCCTTGAACTAGAAACACATCATAAAAATCAAAATGTTTTCCAACCGAGCCGCCTTTAGGAGCGTAAGAAACCATAATATCGTCGCGGCGCCATTGCGGAATGAAAGGAAATTTTTTCCATAGTTCCGAAAGATCAAAAGAGTAGTGGTCTACTGCCTGCACTAAAAGAGTCCATAATTTTGGTAGCTTTTGAAAGTCACCTTTGGTTAGAAGTGAAGACTTTACGTGCCATTCATTTGGATTTCTATCTTTTTGGCGAATGAGTCGAACACTTGCATGCTCTTCTAAAGCAAGTTCTTGCACATCTTGAGGTTCTAAAAGCCCTACAATCTCTGGCAGTCCGTTACGTACCAGCAAAGGTTTTTTTTGCCAATATTCAGCTAAGAATTGTTCGGCAGTAATACCACCTAAAACTGTTAAAGGTTCTGTCATGGAAATAACCTATTTATAAAAACGTCTAAAATTAAGGAATTTGTAGATCAAGTTGCCTTAAAATATGGCAAAGTTGAATCATGGGAAGGCCCATAAGTGTTGTCTGGTCTTGGCCTATCATTTTTTCAAACAAACTAATCCCTAAACTTTCACACTTAAAGCTACCAGCGCAATGTAATGGCTGATCTGATAACACATATCGTTCAATTTCAGCTTGATTCAGGGTTCGGAATCTAACTTGATAATGTTCAACGAGTGTTTGTTCAAAATTTCTATCGAGCCATTGCACGCTGAGAGCCGTGCTAAAAAAGACAGTTCGACCAGAATTATCGGCTAGCTGTGCTTTAGCATTTTCAATAGTCATCGGTTTGCCAATAAAGTCATGCGGAGCATGTTCTCGCCAAGCAACTTGATCTGAACCAATAACGATTGCTGATGGGTTCTGTATAGCAATCACTTGAGCTTTTGTAAAAGCGAGCCTTTTTGCAAGATCGTCAGCATGAGTTTCATCGTGAGGACTTTCATCAATATCTGGACTCACACAGATATAATTAATTCCTAGACGATCCATTAAGTCTTTGCGAGTTTGACTGCTGGATGCCAAAATAATTTGTGGCTTTACCATTACACTGCAAATTCCATTAAAACATCTAAAGGTACATAGCTTAATACAGCTTGATGACATGCATGTATTTTAATAGGAGGGGCTTCACCAGCCTGATATGCCTCTACCCAACGCGTTACACAGATACACCAGAAATCACCAGGTTTTAGTCCAGGGAAGCCAACTTCCGGTAAAGGTGTAATAAGATCGTTACCAATTTTCTGAGAAAAATTTAAGAAATCAGAGGTCATTTGTGCACATACGGTGTGCTGACCAAGGTCTGTTACTGCAGTGTGGCAGAAACCGTTTCTAAAATAGCCTGTAATAGGATCAAAACAACAGCTTGCTAAAGGTTCCCCTAAAACATTTAAGCGATTGATTTGTGGATCTGGATGAATAGACATAATGGGTGGAATATCAAATAACTATCTCTATCATAATCAAAACTGGAGCTTTCTACAGCTTTTATGCAAAAAAACTAACCTTTTTTGATGTAATCATTTAAAATTGGCGCGTTTTTAAAATCATAAAGAGAGCTTTACATGAATTTTCAGCGTATGACTGACCTTAACTTAACAGGTAAACGTGTCCTTATTCGTGAAGATTTAAACGTTCCTGTCAAAAATGGTGTGATTACTAGCGATGCTCGCTTACGTGCAGCATTACCAACAATTAAAGCTGCTTTAGATAAAGGCGCAGCAGTAATGGTATTTTCACATCTAGGTCGTCCTGTTGAAGGTGAGCCAAAGCCAGAACAATCACTTGCACCAGTCGCTGCTTATTTAACAGAAGTATTAGGACAAGAAGTTAAATTATTAACAGATTATCTTGATGGTGTTGAAGTTAAAGCTGGTCAAGTCGTATTACTTGAGAATGTACGCTTTAACCATGGTGAAAAGAAAAATAATCCAGAGCTTGCTCAAAAATATGCTGCATTATGTGATGTATTTGTGATGGATGCATTTGGTACCGCCCACCGTGCAGAAGCATCTACTGAAGGTGTAGCTCGTTTCGCTCCAGTTGCTGCTGCCGGTCCTTTATTGGCTGCAGAGTTAGATGCATTAGGCCGTGCAATGCAGACTCCTGAAAAACCAATGGTTGCAATTGTTGCTGGTTCTAAAGTTTCAACTAAACTCGATGTTTTAAACTCACTTTCTACTATTTGTGATCAATTGATTGTTGGTGGTGGTATTGCAAATACATTCTTGGCAGCTGCTGGTTTTAACGTTGGTAAATCATTATATGAAGCTGACTTGGTTGAAACTGCTAAGCAAATTGCTGCAAAAGTAAGTGTTCCACTTCCTACAGATGTTGTAGTTGCTGATGCTGCACAAATTAATTTTGAAGATTTCTTAGGTTCTTTAGCAGCAGCTCAAGCTGTTGTGAAGAAAGTAGAAGATGTGACTGCAAATGATATGATTCTAGACGTTGGTCCAGAAACTGCTAAAGCTTTTGCTGATATCTTAACAACATCAAAAACGATTCTTTGGAATGGTCCAGTAGGTGTATTTGAAGTAGATCAATTTGGTGAAGGTACCAAAGCTCTTTCTCTTGCGGTTGCTCAATCTGAAGGATTCTCGATCGCTGGTGGTGGAGATACATTAGCTGCAATTGATAAATATAACGTAGCTGATCAAATTGGTTATATTTCTACGGGTGGTGGTGCGTTCCTTGAGTTTGTTGAAGGAAAAACATTGCCAGCAGTGGCTGTTTTACTTGAACGTGCCTAATACTGTTATATAGAAATAAGAAGGGATTGGGTGACCAATCCCTTTTTCATTGATAAGTCATGAAACTGTCATATATCTGCAATATAATAATGAGCATTAAATCACCAACTGTGGACAATAGTGATGAATTTAAAGCTTACATTTGCTGCTGTGTTAATTGTACCTATGATGTTGACTGCTTGTGCTAAGAAAGAAGAAGCATCTCAAGCTACACAAGAGTCGGCAGCTTCTACTGCTGTTTCTGAAAAAGTAACACCTGAGCAACAAGCAGCAATTGATGCGATTGATAAACCAGTTTTAGATGAAAAGAATACAGATGTGGTTGAAGGTAGTGTGCCAAGTGAGGCTGCTGCTTCAGAAACACATTAATTTGTTGTTTTTTGTTAAAAAATCCCTGCAAATGCGGGGATTTTTTTTGAAATACTGTGATTTGTTGCTGAATTGAAATAAATGACAGGGTAGAATAAGCCGCACTACCTGGGAGGATATTATGGCACTCATTTCAATGCGCCAGCTCTTGGATCACGCTGCTGAACATAACTACGGCGTACCAGCATTTAACGTAAATAACTTAGAACAAATGCGTGCAATTATGCTTGCCGCGGATGCAACCAATTCACCTGTAATTGTTCAAGCATCAGCTGGAGCTCGCAAATATGCAGGCGCTCCATTCTTACGCCATCTTATTTTGGCTGCAATTGAAGAATGGCCACATATTCCAGTGGTAATGCATCAAGACCATGGAACCAGCCCTGATATCTGTCAGCGTTCAATTCAGCTTGGCTTTAGCTCAGTAATGATGGACGGTTCATTAGGTACAGACGGTAAAACACCTACATCTTACGAATACAACGTTGATGTAACTCGTAATGTTGTTGCTTTAGCACACGCTTGCGGTGTTTCTGTTGAAGGTGAGATTGGCTGTTTAGGTAGCCTTGAAACTGGTATGGCTGGCGAAGAGGACGGTGTTGGTGCTGAAGGTGTACTTGATCACTCACAACTTCTTACTTCTGTTGAAGAGGCAACTCAGTTTGTTGCCGATACTAATGTAGATGCTTTGGCGATTGCTGTAGGTACTTCACATGGTGCTTACAAGTTCACTCGTCCACCTACAGGCGATATCTTGGCAATTGACCGCATTAAAGAAATTCATGCAGCGTTACCAAATACTCATCTTGTAATGCATGGTTCAAGTTCTGTGCCGCAAGAGTGGTTGAAAGTAATCAATGAGTTTGGCGGTGATATTAAAGAGACTTATGGTGTACCTGTTGAACAGCTTGTAGAAGCAATTAAACATGGTGTTCGTAAGATCAATATCGATACAGATTTACGTTTAGCTTCTACTGGTGCAATTCGTCAGTTTATGGCCGAAAACCCATCTGAGTTCGATCCACGTAAATACTTTGCTAAAACTGTAGATTCAATGAAGCAAATTTGTATTGATCGTTATGAGGCGTTTGGTACAGCTGGAAATGCTGACAAGATCCGCCCAATTTCTTTAGAGAAAATGGTTGATCGTTATAAATAATTCCCGTCAGGGTGTAATTTATAGAAACCGGTTATTTATATAACCGGTTTTTTCATGGGTAAACTTTATTCATAAAAAAACCTGTGATAAACACAGGTTTTGATGAAGAGAAAAAGACTTACTTTTGTAAGTTCTTTTTGTCTAGACTTGGATCTTTGATTTCTACATATGCATTTGCACGTACTTCACGTAACCAACTATCAATTTCAGTATTAAATTGGCGTTCACCTAAAATTTGACGTGCCATACGCTCTTGATATTCGTGAGTCATATCTTTTTCACGTTTTTCTGTCACTTGTAAGATATGCCAACCAAATTGAGTCTGGAAAGGTTCACTAATTTCACCTACAGGAATTTCCTGCATTTTTTTGTCAAATTCAGGCACCATCATTCCTGGTGTTACCCAGCCGAGACTTCCACCATCACGCGCTGAACCTGTATCATTTGAATAAGTGGCAGCTAGGGTGGCAAAGTCATCGCCAGCTTTTAAACGCTTATAGATGTTATCAATAATTTGCTTGGCATTTTCAAGGCTGACCACTTCAGATGGTTGAATGAGAATGTGGCGAGTTTGATATTGCGGTACTAACGCTTTCTGCTCATTTTGTTTACGTTCAAGAAGTTTTAAAACATGCACACCATCACGAACTGAAATTAAATCAGTCGTCTGACCTTCTTGTAATGGAGTAATACGAGCCGCAAGTTCAGCAGGAATGTCTGAAAGTGGGCGGAATCCCATGTCAGCCCCTTCAACTTTTGTATTTGTTGTTGAAAGCTTTTTCAATACGTTAATGTCATTACTTTGCGCAAGCTTTGAGCGTACCTCTTGAGCTACAGCCTGAACTTCTTGTGGATTGTCACCGGCAATGCGCATATGAATTACGCGTACTTGATTACCTAGTGCTGCTTGACCTTGAGGTGATTTTAAGAAGTTTTCTACATCTTGGTCGCTAATTTTAATACGCGACATGACTTGTTGTTGGCGCAAACGACTAATCGCTAGATCTTCAGAAATTCGGTTGCGTAAACTTTCATAAGTTCCCGGAGCCATAGAGTCTAATTTTTGTTGAAAAGCTTCTAAACTTTTGACTCCAGACTGGCTTGCTACTTTTAGTACAGCTTCATTTAAGCTTTTTTCATCAGGCTTAATGCCATATTTCTTAACTTGTTCAAGTTGTGCTTGACGTAAGATTAATTGATCTAGCACCTGAAATTGTAAATATTGCTGAGGTGGTACCTCTTTTTTTTGTGCTTGTAGTTCGTGGGCAGTTTCAGCCATCCCTTGTTGAAGATCGCTTTTTAAAATTACGCTATTGTCCACAATTGCCACAACTTCATCAGCGGGTTGGGCAAAACTATGCATTGATGAAGAGATTAGGGCAGCAAGTGTAGTTGCTTTAAAAAACTGTTTAAGATGCTTTGTCTTCATTAACGTTGTGTCCAAGATTGATTAATTTTGTTAAAACCTAAAACGCGATTTTCAAGTAAAGACGCGAGTTTATTGTTTAAACCACCTAAACCTTTTAGTGTAATTTCGGCCATGATCGCGCGCTTTTCACTAACATCTGGAGATTTTGGATCGTCTAAATCGTTATAGTATGAACGTCCATAGACAGAAATACCCCAGCAACATGACTCATAATTAACTCCTAACAAGAGTTCACGGGCAACATCATTGTCCATGTCATATTGTACGTGGCCCATAATACGCCAATTGTCTTTAATTGGTTGTATAAACGATGCAACAACTTGATCGTAAGTGTCTTGACGGCCAGTAATCTCTTTACGATAGAAATAGCCTAAGTTGTATAGATTTCCTTTATCACCTGTATAGTAAAGTTGGAAGTCACGTTGAGCATTGTCACCGTTCGACATCCATGCTGAGTTAGCAGCAATAGTGAAGTTCTGATTAAGTTGGCTAGATAGGCTAACGACAGGACCAGTTTTACGCTCGGTATCAAACTCATCTTGCTGTTTTAATGTGACGCGACGATCTTCGAAATAGTAACTTTGACCAACACTTGCACGTAAACGTTCTAAACCTACCGTGTCAAAAAGACTGTAACTTACACCCAGCGATAAAAAGTTATTGTCTTCAAGACGGTCATGACCATAAAAACGGTATGGGTTAAATAACTGATCATAACTAATTGAGGCACTTGTCGAATCAAAGTTAGGGTAGCCATCTTGATTTTTATATGGAGCATATGCATAGAAAGCACGTGGTGTAAGTGTTTGTAAGTACTTACCATCACGTTCAAAGTTTAGGCCCGTATCTAACGTAAATTGAGGCACAACGACGGATTTATTTTCAGAACCGCCATCTAAACCTTGAGATGCGATACTGTCCTTATCATAAAACGTTTGGATGGAACGTACAGAAACTTCAGGAATCACAAATGCTGCTGGTGTGCGGTAGTTGTAGCGCGTTGCAAACTGGTTATAGATACGTGTACCGCTACTTTCTTGAGCTGAGTCATCATTAATTGATTTTTTAAAGTAAGCAGTATCGTTATTAAATTCATATTGCAAACCTAATGGATTACCAGTGACGTAATTTAATAAAAATTGTGGTAAACGGGCATAAGGTTTATCCGCATCTACAACTTCAGGATCAAGTGTTTGGAAATCCTCAACTTTAAGCTGAGCCTTTAAACCTGGAATGCCATGCTGGTAGTTAAGTTCCCATGCTCTACGTAAGTTAAGATCTGTTTTAGAGTTAGGGCTACTATCTAAATCTGAGAAGTAATCTTTATCTGATGCATAGTTATATTCGAGGTTGGTAGACCACTGATCGTTGATATCCCAATTGTGTAAAAAATGGAAATCTTTACGATCCTTATCATCATAGCCTTTGTCAGATGGCAAGATGCCACCCCACATTTCGCCAGCGCCAAACCCATCTGTCAAATAACGGAAGTCACCTTTTAACATTGCACCACGATCTGCTAAATAACGTGGAGTAAGTGTCAGATCATAGTTAGGTGCAAGGTTTAAATAGACCGGAACAGAAAGCTCAACACCACCATCATTTGAGAAACCAAACTGGGGGTTGAGAATACCTGTAGTGCGGCGGTCATCAATAGGGAAGTTAAAATAGGGAACTGCTAGAACAGGAACGTCCTTAACATATAATTTTGTTCCACGAGTTACGCCGCGTCCAGTTTCCTGATTTAACTCAATTTTATTTGATTGGATTTTCCAACCAGGTTTTTGGCCTGGTGGGCAAGTCGTATAGGTTGCATCATTAAGAACCATAACATTTGGTGAGGTTCTTTCGATTTTTCCTGCGTGACCATGCGCATGTTGCTGTTCAGAAATATAAAAACTATTGTCTAAATTCCCGGTTTGGGTTTTTAGGTTGTAATTAATTTCATCACTCTGTGAAAGTAACCCGCCTTGAGCTAACTGTACTCGACCTTGTGCATGCGCAAAGGTTTGGGTCTTATCAATCGTTACTTTATCAGCGCGAACTGTGCGTCCTTCCTGATCAATAACGACATCACCTTCTAAAACAGAATCACCCGCTGGATTGTAGTGTCCGTAGTTAGCCGTAACGACAGAAGTCGCTTTATCTGCATCTAAAGCTTTGGTCTCAGGGTTAATTGGTGTAACCCATGTGCCTTGGCAAAATGCTGAGCTTAAATATTTATTGTCACGAAGCTGAGCTTCAGGCGCAGATTTATCAACATAGTATTGCTGAAAGAATTCTTGACCTGGGTAAGCTTCCTTGATGCTCGCTTTAAGTTGATTATTGTCTATATTGGAGACAACATCAGTTGACTCAGCATAACTTGATTGTATGGAGCCACATAAGAGCGTAAAAATAGCTGTCGCTAAAGGATTAAATTTAAACTGATGCTTCATTGTCTCATTAACCAAGTATGCTAATTCACAATTAATTATTGTCGCATCATAGAGAAAAAGTTTATAAGTGGCTACACTTAACCCTTCAAAAATCTCAGCTTGTTTTAGATTTTATTGCAAATGAATACACAACGTGAACAATTGATATATACATGGCTTACATCTGTTCTTGAAAATGATCAATTTAAGATCGCTTTTTTAGCAGGTGATGCAAGCTTCCGCCGTTATGCGCGTATCGAGTTACAAAATAAAACGTATATGCTCATGGATGCCCCTCCAGAAAAAGAAGACTGTGTTCCGTTTGTGACCATTGACGAGTTTTTTGCGAGCCATGGCGTACGTGTGCCTCAGATCGTCGCGAAAGATCTAGCTCAAGGTTTTCTATTATTAGAAGACTTTGGTGATGTACTTTTATCGACATTATTAACTAATGAAACTGTTGATAAATACTACGAACAAAGTTTTAAACAGCTTATTCAATTACAGTCTATTGACGGGACTAATCAGTTCCCAGCTTATTCTTACGAAAAATTAATGTCGGAAATGCAGCTACTCACAGACTGGATGTTACCTTCGCTTTCTATCAAGCCGACTGCTGAACAGAAAAAAACGATTGATAATGCATTTGATTTCTTGGCTCATGCTGCATTAGCCCAACCGCAAGTTATTGTACATCGAGATTTTCATAGTCGAAATTTGATGAAAATTACCGATGAGCAAGAGTTAGGGGTAATCGACTTCCAAGATGCTGTTATTGGTGCTGATACATATGACCTAATTTCGATTACTCGTGATGCGTATGTTCAATGGAACGCTGATCGTGTTTATCAATGGTTTAAAGTGTTTTATGACCTGTTGCCAGCGTCGACTAAACAAAACCGTAGCTTTGATCAATTTAAACGTGATGCAGATTTAATGGCGATTCAACGCCATATTAAAATTTTAGGTATTTTTGTTCGCTTGTTTGAACGTGATGGGAAGTCAGGTTATTTGAAGGATTTACCACGTGTCATGTGGTATTTACTCGAAGAAAGCCGTGGTTACGCTGAGCTTGAAGAGTTTATGGTATTTATGAATAACATCGTGATGCCTAAATTTATCGAGAAATATGGTAGCTATGAGGTAGCAGCATAATGAAAGCAATGATTCTTGCTGCTGGCTTGGGTAATCGTATGCGTCCACTTACGCTATATACACCAAAGCCTTTGCTCGAGGTGGGCGGTAAACCACTCATTGTGTGGCATATTGAAAAACTTAAGAAAATTGGTGTGACTGAAATAGTCATCAATTCTGCATGGTTGGCCGACAAGCTCATCAGCAGCTTAGACGATGGCTCTCAATTTGGTGTGGATATCCGTTGGACACGAGAGGATGAAGGGCTAGAAACAGCTGGTGGAATTATTAATGCTTTGCCACTGCTTGGAACAGATCCGTTTATTCTGGTGAACGGAGATGTATGGACCACAATGGATTTTGAATCTCTACGCCATATTAAGCTAAATGATGATTTGGCACATCTTGTGTTAGTTGATAATCCGAAACAACATCCTGAAGGCGACTTCACATTATTAAATGGACGCGCTTTTGCATTCGATCAAGACGTGAAGGGTGAGAATCTTACTTTTAGTGGTGTATCTGTTATTCATCCTAAGCTTTTTGATGGATTGGAAGCTGGTAAACGTCCTTTAGCCCCACTGTTAAAGCAAGCGATGCACAATCAAAAAATATCTGGTGAAAAGCTTAAAGGTGCATGGGTAGATGTGGGGACGCCAGAGCGTTTAATGGAGCTAGATTTGCAAATTCGTGAGGGCTTCTACGATTAAGTGTGTAATCCCTAATCGTTAACTAGTGTTCCACGATGCATAAATGGGTATACTTTGTTTTAAATTTTACCTAGATGTTATCTGTTTATGCATCCATTTTTTCAAGAGTTACAACAGGGTAGTCAAAAATTAGGTTTATCGCTTAGCGATGAAGCTTTGATATTATTGTTGAAGTATCAAGATGCTTTGGTACTTTGGAACAAAGCTTATAATCTAACAGCAATTCGTGATCCGAAAGAAATGTTAGTGAAGCATTTGTTAGATAGCCTAAGTATTTTGAAAGATTTGCCAGCAGGCCGTTTGCTCGATGTAGGTACAGGTGGTGGTATGCCAGGCATGATCATTGCTTTATGTCAGCCTGAACGCTCTTGTGTATTGCTTGATTCAAACGGTAAGAAAATTCGTTTTTTGAAACAGTTTATTGCTGACCTTAAGCTTAAAAACGTAGTAGCTGTGCAAACACGCGTTGAAAATCAAGATACAATTGATGAGCTTGGTCAATTTGATGTGGTTACTAGCCGTGCATTTGCATCATTAACTGATTTTGTTGATGCTGCGCGTCCATATTTGCATGAGCAGAGTATAATTGCTGCAATGAAAGGACTGATTCCAGTTGAAGAAATGGAAGAGCTTAAGCAGGAATTTTCATGTAAAGTGATTGAACTGCATGTACCAAGACTTGATGAACAACGTCATTTACTTTTACTTCAACGTATTTAAATAAAAAGTATTAGGGTTACCATGGCTCAAATTATTGCGATTGCAAACCAAAAGGGTGGTGTTGGTAAAACAACGACTGCAGTAAATCTTGCAGCGTCTCTAGCTGTATTAAAGAAACGTGTATTACTTGTAGATATGGATTCACAGGGTAATGCTACGATGGGGTCTGGTATTCAAAAGAACGATCTTTTGTATTCAATTACGGATGTTCTACTTGGTGAAGTGCCAATTGAAACAGCAATTCAAAAAGCTGAAGTCGGATATAAAGTTTTAGGTTCTAATCGTGAACTTTCGGGGGTTGAACTTGCTATTGCAGAGCAAGAGGGCCGTGAATTCATTCTAAAAAATGCTTTGAATGAAATTAGAAATTCATTTGACTATATCATTGTAGATTGCGCCCCAAGCTTGAGTTTAATTACTGTAAATGCTTTAGCGGCTGTAGATAGCGTAATCATTCCAATGCAATGCGAATATTATGCGCTAGAAGGTTTAGCTGATTTAACACAGACCATTGATCGTATTCAAAAAGCATTAAACCCTGATTTAGAAATTATTGGTGTATTACGTACAATGTACGATGCACGAAATGCTTTAACACGTGATGTATCTGCTGAGTTAGAACAGTATTTCGGTAAAAAACTTTATGATACTGTCGTTCCGCGTAATGTTCGCTTAGCGGAAGCGCCAGCGCATGGTTTACCTGTGATCTATTTTGAGAAAAGTTCTAAAGGTGCGGTTGCATATTTAAATCTTGCAGCTGAGATGTTAAAGAAAAGCAAAGTGAAGAAAGGAAGTAAAGTATGAGCATCAAAAAACGCGGATTGGCTAAAGGACGTGGTTTAGATGCATTACTTGGTTCAATTCAAAAAGAAAAGTTACAACTTGAAGTACAGGCACTTGACCACGGACAGTTGAAGCAAATAGATGTAAATTTATTAAAACGCGGTGAATATCAACCACGTCGCTTTATTCATGAGCATGATTTACAAGAGTTAGCATCTTCTATTGAAAAACATGGTGTGATGCAACCTATTGTAATTCGTCCAGTTGATGACGAAGCTCATCCTTACGAAATCATTGCTGGTGAGCGTCGTTGGCGTGCCGCACAACTTGCAGGTTTAACTAAAATTCCTGCAATTGTTCGTGATTTAAATGATCAAGTTGCTATTGCTTTAGCGCTTATTGAGAACATTCAACGTCAAGATTTAAACCCGATCGATCAAGCAATAGCTTTACAGCGTTTCCATGATGAGTTTGGCTTAAGCCATCAAGAAATTGCTGATACGGTAGGAAAAGCACGTACTACAGTAAGTAATTTACTACGTTTGTTGAGTTTGGCGGATGAAATTAAAGATTTTATGCAGCAAGGCCTACTTGATATGGGGCATGCTCGCGCTATCTTGACGTTAAAAGGCAAAGATCAATTAGACGTTGCTAAAATTGTAATTGAAAAAGGATTGTCTGTTCGTCAAACAGAACAATTGGTGCGTGATAGAAGTGAGCCTAAACAGGAGAAGGAAAAAACACCTGTAGCACCAGATATTGAGCAATTGACGCAAAAACTATCAGAGCGTTTTGGCGCTAATGTCAAAATTGATCATAATCAAAAAGGTAAGGGTAAGCTTGTTATTCATTACCATACCTTAGATGAATTAGATGGTATCTTAAATATTTGTTTACCTGATTAATTTGTATTTGGGTCATATATTTCTAATTTTATATTCTTGGGGAAGAAGATATGTGGGAACTTGTGAGAGCGGGTGGCTGGTTGATGCTGCCTTTAATTCTATGCTCAATTTTAACTGTTGCGATCAGTATTGAGCGTTTTGTTCGGTTAAGACGTTCACAAGTTCTACCCAAAGCATTAATTGATAATAGTTCCTTAAGAACTGAAGATATTGTGGAAAATTTGGAACAAAATGTAGAAGTGCAAAACAGCGCATTGGCTCACATTTTAAAAGCAGGTTTCGATCATCGTGAGCATGGTGAGCAATTTGCACGTGCGCAAATGGAAGTGGCAGCTTCTCAAGAAATTTCTTATTTAGAGAAAAATATTAATTTCTTGGGGACTTTGAGTGCTGTAGCGCCTTTATTAGGATTGCTTGGTACAGTAGTTGGGATTATTGAATCATTCCTTGTAATTGATTTTGGATCGGCTGGCAGTCCTAGTTTAATGATTCCCGGTATTTCTAAAGCACTTATTACTACAGCTGTGGGAATGTTAATTGCGATTCCAGCTTTAATCGCGTATCGCTATTTCCAAAGAGTGGTACAAGATTATATTGCTGAACTAGAGCAGCAATCGACTTTATTTCATGCCTCATTGTTCTATAAATATTCCTCGTCTATAGCAGAGCGTCGTCGTGTTGGATAATGGGTGAATAGCCAGATGAAGTTTAAACGTTCTCAGGTTGAAGATATTCATATCAATTTAACGCCGATGATCGACTGTTTGTTGTTCATTTTGGTTTTTTTATTACTATCGACCACTTTTAATCAGCCAAGTCGCATCAATTTAACATTACCAGATGCACAAGGTGTTCCACCAAAACAGTACGATCATAAAATTGAAGTCGTGGTAGACTCTAGTGGTCATTATGCTGTAAATGGTCAGGCACTTTCGTCTAAAGAGGTTGCTGATCTGAGTACTGCGATTAAGCAAGTTGCTCAAGAGCGCCGTGATTTTATGTTCATCATTGCTGCGGATGCCAAAGCATCTCATCAGGATGTAATTCGCGTTATGGATGTAGCAGGACAACTCGGTTTTGTTAACATCAATATTAGTACCAAAGTTCCTTCTAGAGGTTTTTCTGAGTGAATCAAGATTTTAAGGTTTATTTGCGTCTCATAGCCTATTTAAAACCTTATTGGGGCGTGGCCTTATTAGTTCTTATCGGGTTCGGTATTAACTCAGCAACAGAAGTCTCCGTTGCTAAATTGATTAAGTTTATTATTGATGCAATCCAAAATAGCAGTAGAGCTGATTTGGATTGGTTCCCCATATTAATCATTTTATTGGTTTTTTTTCGTGGTTTAGGCCTTTTTATGGGCGGCTACTATACTGCGGTGATTTCACGTAGTCTGGTTTTTAGTATTCGACAAGAAGTTTATGCCAAGCTTTTAAGATTACCTGCACAATATTACTTAGATAATTCATCTGGTCATATTACTGCCAAGATTATGTATAACGTTGAACAGCTAACAGCAGCTTCTTCGGAGTCATTAAGAACCATTGTTAGGGATGGGATGATTACTCTCGGGCTATTGGGTTATCTCTTTTATACCAATTGGCGTCTTACTCTATGTATTTTTGTATTTTTACCCGTAATTGGTATATTGGTGCGTAAAGCTTCAAAACGTATGCGAAAGCTTTCGTTGCAGGTTCAAGATACGATGGGTGATGTGAATCACGTTGTCCAAGAAAGTATTAATGGTAATGCAGTAGTAAAAAGTTTTGCCGGTGAGGAATCAGAACAAGTACGATTCTATAAGTCATCGGAAGAAAACTTAAAACGCGGCTTAAAAATGGTGATTGTACAAAACCTAAATAGTCCAGTGGTTCAGGTGGTGATGGCTTGTGCGATGGCTCTTATTGTATGGTTAGCTTTACGACCGCAAATTTTAGGTAATACAAGTGCTGGTGAGTTCGTTGCCTACATTACAGCTGCTGGTTTATTAGCAAAACCAGTTAAAAATTTGACTGATGTTAATGAAAAGTTACAGCGTGGTTTAGCTGCCGCTTACTCCGTTTTTGAGTTGTTAGATTTGCCTGAAGAGCAAAATAACGGACAATTAAAACCTAAATTAAATGGTGCAATTCGTTTTGATCATGTGGCATTAAATTATGCAGATGGCGTACAAGCGATTAAAGACTTCTCTTTAGATATTCTTCCGGGTCAAACTGTAGCATTAGTTGGACGTTCAGGCGCTGGTAAAAGCTCATTGGTTAACATGTTGGTGCGCTTTCAGGAAGTATCAAGCGGGCAAATTTATTTAGATGATTTACCAATTAATGACATTGATCTTTCTTCTCTGCGTACACAAATTGCAATGGTAAATCAGCAAGTTGTATTATTTAACCGTACTGTTCGTGAAAACATTGCGTATGGTCAGTTGCAGGGTGCCTCAGATGAGGAAATCCATGCTGCTGCAAAAGCTGCATATGCACATGACTTCATTATGAATTTACCAAATGGTTATGATACTGTTTTAGGGGCGCAAGGCCTAAATTTATCAGGTGGTCAACGTCAGCGAATTGCTATTGCTCGAGCGATTTTAAAGAATGCTCCGATTCTAATTTTAGATGAAGCTACAAGTGCTCTTGATAATGAATCTGAGCATTTTATTCAGCAAGCATTTGATGAGGCGATGCAAGACCGTACAACGATCGTTATTGCTCACCGGTTATCAACAATTGAAAATGCTGATCGTATTGTAGTGATGGATCAAGGGCAAATTGTTGAACAAGGTACTCACCAAGAGCTTCTCACAAAACATGGTGCTTATTATCAATTACATCAACGTAATTTCGAGGATAACTAAGCATGTCATTAGCCCAGCTGATCCAAAATGCATGGAATAAGCAATCAAGTTGGTTGGTTGCTTTACGTCCATTATCTTGCTTGTATCGTGCTGGGTTTCTATTCAATCGTAATCTTTATTATTCAGGTTTTAAGCAAGTTTATAAAGCACCCGTGCCTGTGATGGTTATAGGTAATATTACAGTGGGTGGAAGTGGAAAGACTCCATTATTAATACAACTGGTGAATTATCTTCAGCAGCATAATGTCAAAGTTGGGGTAATTAGTCGGGGGTATGGGGGTAGTGGTCCTTTTCCCATGTTAGTTACCTCAGGTGCACAAGTCGCTCAGGTTGGGGATGAGCCTGCATTAATTGTTCAGGCTACAAGTGTACCAATGGCGGTGGGTCCTAATAGACAGGCTGCAATAGAACTTTTGCTTAAGTCGTCCGAAATAGATTTGATTATTAGTGATGATGGATTGCAGCATTGGGCATTAGGGCGGCAAATTGAATGGATTGTACTAGATCAAAATCGAGGCTTAGGAAATCAAAAACTATTACCTGAAGGATATTTGAGAGAGCCAGTTGAGCGTTTAGAAACTGGAATAGTAATTGAACATGCGTATAAACCAACTACAGAATTAAATATGCACCTTGAGACTGGACAGCCATATTTACTCAATCCTTCGCCAAGGGTCGAACACAGTTTTAATCCTCAAAGTAGTTATCACGCTGTAGTTGGGATTGGCTTTCCACAGCGTTTTTATCAAACACTTAAAGATTTAGGCCTGAAACAATTTCAAGAACATGCATTTCGTGACCATCATGATTACTCAATCGATGATTTAATTTTTAATGATGAACTGCCACTGATTACAACTGAAAAAGATGCGGTTAAATTATTACCATTGCTTGAAAAATCTCCAGAATTTAAACAGCCTATTTGGGTTGTTCCTGTTAAAGCTGTCCTGTCTGTAGAGTGTTATCAGGTTTTAAAGCAGCAACTGCAACAACTTGATATCCAATTATCTTAGGAAGAAAAAATGAAACACATCGTTATTCCAGCACGCTTCTCAAGTTCGCGTTTGCCAGGTAAACCCTTGTTGCTTATTCATAACCGTCCTATGATTTTACGTGTAGTGGATCAGGCAAAAAAAGTCGAAGGTTTTGATGATCTGTGTGTGGCAACAGATGACGAACGTATTGCTGAGATTTGTCGTGCAGATGGAGTAGATGTGGTCCTTACTAGCCCTGATCATCCTTCAGGCACAGACCGTTTAAGTGAAGTTGCTCGTATTAAAGGCTGGGATGCAGACGATATTATTGTAAACGTTCAAGGGGATGAACCTTTATTGCCAGCTCAACTTGTCCAGCAAGTTGCAAAACTTTTGGTAGATAAACCAAATTGTTCAATGTCTACGTTGTGTGAGCCGATTCATACCTTAGATGAGTTTCAGCGTGACAGTATTGTAAAAGTAGTCATGTCTAAACAAAATGAAGCTTTATATTTTAGCCGGGCTACTATTCCTTATGATCGAGATGGGGCTAAGCATGATGAACCGACTTTACATACACAAGCATTTCGCCATTTAGGTTTGTATGCTTACCGAGTGAACTTATTACAAGAATATGTAACATGGGATATGGGTAAGCTTGAAAAGCTGGAGAGTCTTGAACAATTACGTGTTTTAGAAAATGGTCATCGAATTGCAATTGCGGTAGCCGAAGCAAACTTACCGCCCGGTGTGGACACTCAAGCTGATCTTGATCGCTTAAATAATATGCCTGTTGAATCTTTTGAATAAGCGTTAATTTTTAATGAATCCGAATGTAACTTCAAAGGTTTATCCTTGGCAGCAAACAACATGGGATACCTTAACAACAAGGTTTCCCAATATTGGTCATGGTCTCTTATTTTACGGCAAGCAAGGTTGCGGAAAACATGCTTTTGCTAAGCATTTCTTGGCTTGGGTGCTTTGTCTAAATAAGCAGTCTCATGGTGCTTGTGGTGAGTGTAGCAGTTGCCAATGGTTAAAATCGGACACTCATCCCAATTATGTTCATATCACAAAGGATGAAGAAAATAAAAAACAGAATGCAAAAATTAAAATAGAAAAGATTCGTGACTTACTACCTTTTGTACAACAAACAGGAGAAGGCTGGCGAGTTATTGTGATTGAGCCTGCTGAAGCACTTAATTTGGCATCTTCAAATGCCTTACTAAAGACTTTAGAAGAGCCAGGGGAACGTGTTGTTTTAATTTTGTTGGCCGATCACTACCTTAAATTACCGGCCACTATCCGTAGCCGTTTACAGCATTTTGCATTAGATCGTATCTCATATGAGCAAGCTACTTCATATTTGAATGAGCATTTATCTGAAATTGCAGAAGTACAACCTGATTTACTACTTGGCTTATCCAATGATATGCCTTTACAAGCCATAGAAATTGCAAAAAGTGATTGGTTTGCTAAACGACAAACTTTCTTAAATGATTGGCTTAAAATTGTAGCGCAAAAAAATATGCCTTTATTTTTCTCAGGAAAGTGGCAAAAAGAGTTAAGTTTTAGTGATTTTATAATGCTTTTCGAATACTTGTTGGGAGATTTAATTTGTGTCAAGCTAAATCAACCACAGAAAAATACGGATTTAGATTTTGATCAGTTAAGTCCATATTATGATTTAGAAAGCTTATTTAATATTTATAATGAACTACAACAAGCAAAAAAGCTTGTTGAACAAAATGTACAAAGTCAATTAATTATAGATCAGTTGTTTATAACGTTAATGAACATTTAAGGGGAAGATAATGCAGCCGCAAATGGGGGGGATTATTCAGGTAAATATTCCTGATAAAGCTACTTTGCAAGCAAGCTATATGGGGTATGTGCAAGGTGGAGGTCTATTCGTACCATCAAAACAAAAGGTAAATATGGGGCAAGAAGTTTTCATTTTGGCAACTTTGCCTGAGCAGTCTCAAAAAATTCCTTTAACTGGTAAAGTAATCTGGATCTCCCATAAACAAAGTGGATTTAAACCTCAAGGTTTTGCTATTCAGTTAAGTGGAGATAAGGGAATTTACTATAAAACCGAGGCAGAACGAGTTTTGGCTGGTAGTATGTCTCTAGACCGTCCAAGTTATACCATGTAATTAAATAGGAAAGAAAAGTGTTTGTTGATACGCATTGCCATTTAACGATGTTAGATCTAACGCCTTATAACGGTGATCTGGACCTTGCGCTTGCAGCAGCGCGAGCAGAAGGAGTGTCTAAGTTTATGGCAATTTCCGTTGATCTGGATGACCATTTTGCATTAGCAGAAATTGCAAAGAAACATGCAGATGTTGGTTATACGGTAGGTGTACATCCTTGTGAAGATGTGGACACAATGGCACGTGCAACAACTGAATATTTGGTTGAATTGGCTCGATCAGAAAAAGTGTGGGCTTTAGGTGAAACTGGACTGGATTATTATCATAGTACAGATTTTATTGAGGAGCAAAAGGCATGTTTCGCAAGACATATCCAAGCTTCAAAAATTGTAAAAAAACCAGTTGTCGTTCATACGCGTTCAGCAAAGCATGATACGGTAGATATTATTCGTGCTGAACACTCAACCCATGGGATTCTGCATTGTTTTACTGAAGATTGGGAAACTGCTAAAGCTGTCCTTGATTGTGGTTATTACATTTCTTTTTCAGGTATTGTGTCATTTAAGAATGCACAGGATTTGCGAGATGTAGCTAAACAAGTTCCACTAGATCGCCTTTTAATTGAAACAGATAGCCCTTATTTAGCACCTGTTCCATATCGTGGTAAAACAAATGAACCAAAATATGTGCCTTATGTAGCCAAAGCGCTCAGTGATGTATATGATAAATCGGTTGAGGAAATTGCAATGATCACCTCACAAAATTTTGAGAACTTGCTAAAAGCGATTTAGGTTATAGAAACTATATAAGAGAGTAATTGCGTGAAGATGGATCGTCAGGCTCAGTTCCGAGCAAGAGAAGTATTAATATTTCAGGTTGCGGAACAATTATTGCTAGAAAATGGCGAAGCTGGAATGACACTTGATGTTTTGGCTGCTGAGCTTGATTTAGCAAAAGGAACTTTGTACAAGCACTTTCAAAGCAAAGATGAGCTGTACATGCTGTTGATTATTCGTAATGAGCGTATGTTACTTGAAATGGTTCAAGATACTGAAAAGGCCTTTCCTGAACATTTGGCCTTTTTTATGTTGCATCATTTACATCATCCTGAACGAACAGTTTTATTTCATCAAATTGAAGAAAAATTGTCGATTACAGCTCAAGGTGTACATCATCTTTTCCATGAACTTTATCAGGTACGTAAACAGAGATTGCGAATTATCATTCGCATGACAGACCACTATTTAGAATCTATTCAAAGCAATATGTCTACACGAGATTATTTGGCCTCTATTTGGTCATTAACTCATGGTGCGGCAGCTATACTCAACTCAAGTTTTTATCAACGATATTTAGGTTCAAGAGACACTTTAAGGGTGGCTTATATTGATCAGGCTTTAGCCTTACCTAAACAAGCTGTTGAGCAATATGCTTAGGTCAATATGAAGTCTCAATCACCACTTAAATCCCAAAAAGGTTTTACTCTCATAGAAGTAATGGTGGTGATTGTTATTATGACGATTATGACCTCTCTAGTTGTACTCAACATAGGTGGGGTTGACCAAAAGAAAGCAATGCAAGCAAGAGAATTATTTTTGCTCGATATGCATAAAATTGGTAAAGAATCGCTTGATCAGTCTCGTGTTCTAGCTCTATCTACTCTTAGTGAAACCGATGTTTCACCTTTTTCTTATGAATTGTATGAGTATCACGACCAGAGTAAATTGCAGGTTCAAGATTTAAAAAATCGCTGGCAAAAATATTCAGAATTTACTACGCGGCAATTACCTAAACATGTATCGTTTACGGTACAACCTTTAGATGAGCAGAACTATTCAAAAGCTACAAATACGGATTTAATTGGAGGACAAACTCCTCAGCTAATCTGGTTTGGCAATGGTGAAGCTAAAACGGTGAAAATACAGTTTTACTTTGAACAAAAACCAATTGGTTCAGAAATACAAATTGATCATTTGGGTAAAATAAATGAAATCTAAAGGTTTTACTCTATTAGAAGTAATGGTTGCTTTAGCAATTTTTGCAGTGGCGGCTGTCGCGCTGACTAAAGTAGCCATGCAGTATACTCAATCTACCTCAAATGCAATTCTTAGAACAAAAGCTCAGTTTGTAGCAATGAATGAAGTTGCTTTAATGGAGATAAATCAGGAATGGCTTGAAGGTACGCAAAGTAAGCAGGTTACTTCTCAAGGTGAAACTTGGCAGATTGATAAATCTGCACAATCCACAATTAGCCCGAATGTTCAGAAAGTAGATTTGCAAATTAGTTTATATGATTCTGATAAAGGGAAAGTTCAAAATGGTATTACTCACTTAGTATTTTTTAATTATCCAATGAAAGCAAAATAATGATAAACAATAAATATAGCTTCCGAAGAAGAGCTTCAAGTCCTACAGCACAAACGGAGTGGATGATAAGGGATTACTCCGAGCATAGCTCTTCGTCTTGCGCTCAGACAAAGCTTCGCTTTAAAGACTCTCACACTCGTAACATAGTTTCTCATCTTGCGGCACGATCGAGCAGTGCTCGATTAATTCGTGCCTCAGGGTTTACTTTAGTTGAGCTTTTAGTTGCAATTGCAATTTTTGCTATTTTATCTTTGTTGGGGTGGAAGGTTTTTGATTATTTATTAAAGGTCCGAGATCGTAATGCTCAACATGAGGTACAGTTATTTGAATTACAAGATGCTTATCAGCAAGTTTTACGGGATTCATTGCAAATTATACCGTTATCGGCTAATCAAGGTGGTCAGTTACATCCAGCTCTAGAGCTTGATAACCAAGTTCTTCGCTTTAGTAAGGCTGGTGTTACTGATCCCTTAAAGCAAGGATTATCACCTTTTGAGCGTATTGAATATCGATATGATCCCGATCAAAAAAAGCTTTATCGTCTTAAATATAGTAATTTAAATACTTCAAACAGAGAGCAGCCTTTATCAAGTACGCTGTTGAGCCAAGTTGAGCAATTTGAAGTTATAGTGTTGACACCGCAAGAAGTGACAAGATGGCCAGAAATTAATCTTGATCCCACAAAGCCTGAAGAGTTTAGAAAGTTACCGAAAGGAATAAAAATACAACTCACAGTTGCGGGAGTTGGTTATGAGTGGATTTATAGCTTAAATCAAGGGAATTTATCTCTCTCCAAAGAAGGAGGGGCATAATGGTACGCTATAAAAAGAACCAGCAAGGCGTAGCGTTACTCACAATTTTGATTATGGTTGCATTGGCTACAATTTTGGCTGCCTCTATCGCAAAGCATCAAACCAATACGATGGAAAATACGGGTTATTTGATGCGTCAAAATCAGGCATTACTCTATGCAAAAAGTGCAGAAGCTTTTTTTTCCGAATTATTAATTCAAGATATAAATAATGCTGGTGGTATCGATCATTTAAAGGAAAGCTGGGCTCAGCCAATGCCACCTTTCCCAATAGAAGATGGAGTTGTATCCGGGCGTTTACTGGATGAGTCAGGCAAGTTTAATCTAAATAATTTAACGACCAATGAAGGCAAGGTAAACGAAGCTGCTAAAAATTGGTTTGAGCGATTGCTTGTGCGTGTAGGATTGCCAGCAGAGTTAAGTCAAGCAGTTATTGATTGGCAAGATCCAGATGATGAACCAAGTGGTCCTATGGGGGCAGAAAGTAATTATTATGAAGGCCTTGATCCTGGCTATTTAGCTTCAAATGCCAAATTCCATCGTATTGAAGAGCTGAAACTGGTCAGGGGTTTTGAAGGCAAGAAATATGATTTAATAGCACCATACATTTCTGCATTGCCTGAAAATACAAAAGTGAATATTAATACCGCATCACCATTGGTATTA
>NZ_JABVBF010000369.1 GCF_013344765.1 Acinetobacter lactucae | reverse complement strand
ATTAATAGTCATTGAAATATTGGTAATAAACCTTATATTGAGTACAGGTTCATACCTTTAACTGAGGAAAAGCTCATGAATAAATTTATGGTTGCAGTCTTTACTGGCGTGGTAAGCATTGCTAGCGTAGGCATACAAGCTGCAACACCTGAGCAAGAATGTCAAAAATTGCAAGATGACTATAATTTGATTTATGCATCAAAAGGCTTTTGTTTTAAAGATCCTGATGCAAAAGAAAAATATGGTAATGAAAACTGTCATACGACAAAACCAAAATTTTCTGACAAAGAACAGCAACGTCTTGACGCTATTAAAGAACGTCAGAAAGAATTGAAATGTAAATAATTTTAAAGGAATAATACATGGCATATGATGATCAAAATATCTTCGCAAAAATTTTACGTGGTGAACTTCCAGCGATAAAAGTCTATGAAGATGATCAAGTTCTAGCTTTTATGGATATTATGCCTCAAGCCGATGGTCATACATTAGTTATTCCAAAAACACCTGCTGTAACACTACTAGATCTACCACCTGAAGCAGCAGCATATACTATACAAATTGTTCAGAAGATTGCTAAAGCAATGGAAAAGGCGCTCAATTTGGAAGGTATTGTGTTGATGCAACTTTCTGGAGCAGCAGCTGGACAAACTGTTCCGCATGTTCATTTTCACCTTATTCCAACAAATGTGCATCATCTTGGACGCCATGCTGTAGAGTTAGGTGATCAAGAAAAAATTAAAGAATTAGCCGAAAAAATTAAAGCAGCTCTTTGATTTTTCAGATATTAAAGCGGAGTTTAGACTCCGCTTTTTTTCGTGTAATAACTATAAAAGTGAAAAGA
>NZ_JABVBF010000368.1 GCF_013344765.1 Acinetobacter lactucae | reverse complement strand
CTATTAAAGGTTTAGATTTTATATCATATTGTAATAATTTTGATGATAATGTCTTAATTAAATATTATGAAAATAACAAATTAAACTTCTCTCAGTGGTTGATTGATCGTGATAATAGATTAACAGGTTATGGAAATTCTGATACTAAAGGTATCTTAGGTCCAATTTATCTTGAGCAAAATTCTAAGATCTTTTTTAATGAACTTGAAAAGGTTAAAGAAAATATTGTGAAAGATATTAAAATAGCTAGTTTATGGTTAACAGCTAATACACCTTTCTGGGGAGCAAATGGTTCTGACTTAACTAAATTTAATGATACATTAATAGATTGTTTGAAATCGGAAATTGATGAACCAATGTTAGTTCCATTTTTCAGCAATACTCAAAATGAAACTACGCTAAGAAATAGATACTCTTCAAGGTTAAGTAATGGTGCTATATTATTTGGAGAGGAGAAGATTGATAACGTTGAAGTATTATTTATAAAAAATGTTATTGCTGTGGTTCAATATCATATAATTCCTGATCCAGATAGTTCTATCACCGTACCTATTGGTTATATTACTACAGATCCAGCAAGATTAAAGAAAATTTCTGATTTTTTAGATAGTAGGTTGCTTAATGAAAATACTCCTAAAAAAGTATGGGGAAATTTTGAAATTAGTGATATTTTTACAAAAGATGAAATTGATAATATGAGAAAATACTCTTCATTAAAAGTCATTAAAAAAAGAAACTTTTTTAAAGAATTTAATCTCAGGAAATAAAAAGTATTTTGTAAAATGGCAGTTGATATTAAATTACTGTCATTTTTATTTCTAATTTAAATAGGTCTCTTTTATAAG
>NZ_JABVBF010000367.1 GCF_013344765.1 Acinetobacter lactucae | reverse complement strand
AAGATCCTAATGGAGATATATTTTGGCTTCAAATTTTAAAAAATATTGCAAATCAATATCCTTTAAATTTGAAAAATTTTAGTAATGGTATACAAAACAGAGAACAACTTTTAGACGTGGTGACTGAAATCATAGATCAATTCAAGTTGTTAATTGAAGATAATGGTCTATGGAAAGAATTATGGACTGAAGATGGAGAACCGAGAAAAGAGAAAGCATGCCAAAGATTACTTTTTGCCGTAGCTTTGAGTTATTGTAAAGCAAATAATTTAGATCTTAGTCCTGAAGTAGATAGTGGTAATGGACCTGTTGATTTTAAAATATCTCAGGGTTTTAATTTTAAAGTTATAGTCGAAATAGAATTATCGACGAATCCAAATGTAATACATGGCTATGAGAAACAACTTGAAATATATAAGACAGCCGAGCAGTCAGAAGAAGGTATTTTTATTCTAATAGATATAGGGGGCTTAAGAGAAAAGTTCAAAAGACTACAAGAAGTGAGAAGAGAATTTGTTACAAGTTATAATAAAGCTTCTCAAATTGTTTTAATTGATGGAAATCCTAAATTATCTGCCAGTAAAAGAAAGTAATTAACTAAAATCTAATAATTAGTAAGAAGCAAAGTAATTTTATAAGCCCACACTTTATAACACTAGGAAAGAAGAATATAAAAAAGCCTGACATCCTGTCGGCCTTATTCGTATTTGGTTGCTAGATATGACTCCTGCCGTATCTCACAATCATAATGATTGAATGTATTATCCCCGCTTCATATACAGAAACTTCTTCTGTATATGAAGCGGGGATGTATGCACAAGAATTTTTGGAAGGAAAAGTAGTATAATGTCATTAAT
>NZ_JABVBF010000366.1 GCF_013344765.1 Acinetobacter lactucae | reverse complement strand
CTCCATGGGAGAAACTTTTTTTAGCGTATGCTGAGATGTTTTATCAAATCTTTCAATTTTATATAATTGCGCGCCAGATTGACTATAACTAGAGCAAAGTAGTTTTCCATTATGAACTTGATCAAGGTTTTGACCTAATTCTAAGGTACGTATTCTCTTAGAAACATCTAGACATTCAGGTAAAGTTATTAATTTAGATTTTGCTATATTTTTAAATATATCAACTGATTGCTGAACCACTCTTGATTCGCCAGTACCAGTAATAATACCTTTCTCCCAAGCGTATAACTTCGAGTAATGTGAAGTAGAAAGCTCCACATCTAAGGTTTCATTTACAGTTACTCTCTTATTGTCAACCGCAACAATAATGCTATCGTTTAATTGAATAGCTAAGATGAAAGTCATATTTTACGTAAAATAACGAGACATTTGATATACATTTATTTTAGGCTATATCTATGCAAAGTTCTGAATATTTTTTATAAAAATTGAGGTTATTAATGGCTGGTGGTTCTCAAATCATTATTAATAAAGATGGTATTACCCTGATTACACCAGGAAAATTTGAGCCGAAAGCTGGACAACACCTTTTTAAAAGTGGTGAAAAGGCTAATTTTTCTTTGCCAGAAATCCCTAATGTTCAATCTCCTTTTAGTAATAAATTAGATGTTTATAATCTATTTAAGGAAACATCTAATATTAAATATTCTGTTTTACATTCAAATGGACAAGTAAAAACTGGCTTCCTTGACCAGTATGGTAGGACTGGACGCATAAAATCTAATGAAAAAGAAAAAGTTAAGGTTCTAATTGGTGGCGATGACTGGCATTATTATATCGACCAACTAGGTGGAACTAAGAA
>NZ_JABVBF010000365.1 GCF_013344765.1 Acinetobacter lactucae | reverse complement strand
GGATATTGTTTTCGACATAAAATATTAGTAATCAGTTTTCTATATTTAGATATAATTTCTGATGATCTAAAACGTGCCATCCCGGTTTCAATATCATGTAGTAGAAGACTTTCTGAAGTCTGATTTAGATCATTCCAAATTTGATTAACATCAAGTTCTTCACATTTTTTAGTTGTATTTACAATATTTTCTGGTTCAAATGACTCCGGGTCACACGGATCAGTAGAACAATAATCTTCAATTCTTCGCCATCCTCCTGAGTGAGCATTAGGCCTAAGTTTATTTATAATCTCTTCAGCAATATTTTCATCTTCAGAATCCCCTGTTGAATAAAGCACTCTAATATAAGCCCATTTTGCGATATCTGAAGTATCTGAAGAGTTTAAAATCTGTGCTTCATTTAATAATTGAGTCCTTGTATTCTCCCAATCAACAAGGTTGTATCGAATTAAATTAATAAATTCTTTATTTGGAGAGCTATAACTTGAATTTAAACTGCAACTAAAGCTCCATTTAATAAATTCTGGTGCAAATTTGGCTAAAGGTTTTCCCGCTAAGATATGGAATGCCGTAATAACTAATGTATCAATATCTTTTTCATTTTCAGTTAATTGAGTAATTAGTCTTTTTTCAGTTGTTGATAGTCTGTTTAATTTCTCTGAAATTTCGATCTTATATTTTTCAAATGCAATTAGGCGATCATTAGTATCTTTTTTTGAAAAATATGAAAGTTTTTTTTCTGGTGATAATGAGTAATATTTCAACCATTTCTGTATCCGCTCTTCGATACATGGCCAAGATTGTGAAGTATGTGGGATACAAATAATCGACTTTTCAATCCAATTGTAATTTGGTTGATTGCCAC
>NZ_JABVBF010000364.1 GCF_013344765.1 Acinetobacter lactucae | reverse complement strand
GTGTAATTGCTAAATGATGTCCACGAATCGTTATTTGCATAATTCTATCCCTCACCTTTTTTAGGTTATCTAAAGAAGAACTAAAACGATTTAATGCGATCAAAAAGAAAAATTGGGACAATTAAACCATTTTAGTTACTCTCTTGGTGAAAATGAAATTTCATTATTTCGTCATAATGAATCTCTAGAATAGTCATACTTCAAATTTCAGATCAAGACTTTTCTTTCAGACGACGAAGGAATATGTAACGATTCTCGATATTTTGCGACCGTTCTTCGAGCCACCTCAATTCCTTCATCCTTTAGTAATGTAGCAATTACATTATCTGACAAGGGTTTACGCGGATTTTCATTCGCAACAAGTTTCTTAATCATTGCACGAATTGCAGTAGAAGAAGCCTCTCCCCCTGCAGTTGTTCCTACATGGCTAGAGAAAAAATATTTCAACTCAAAAAGTCCACGTGGAGTAAGCATGTATTTATTTGTAGTTACACGAGAAACTGTAGATTCATGCAATTCGACTTCTTCCGCGACATCTCGAAGAACTAGCGGTTTC
This sequence comes from Acinetobacter lactucae, assembly GCF_013344765.1. Lineage (GTDB taxonomy): Bacteria > Pseudomonadota > Gammaproteobacteria > Pseudomonadales > Moraxellaceae > Acinetobacter > Acinetobacter lactucae_A. The sequence continues at coordinate 312 of NZ_JABVBF010000364.1, read as the reverse complement.
ATTGCTTCAGGACCTATTTCCAAAAAGGCTTTTTGATGCTCCACAATACAAGAAGCTACTTTTAATAACGTTTTATGCCTTTCATCAATGCTTTTGATAAAGTTTTTCGCCTCAAGCATTTGATTACGTAAATATAAATTATCTTCACTCTGATCTGCTCTACGAATCATACTAGAGTAAAAAGAATTAATTCTTAATTTAGGAAGCACATCTGGGTTTAGCTGAACCTGCCAATGTAAGTCTTTTTTTGAAACAACTACATCGGGAATTTGATAGTCAGATTCTTGCTTATCAAAATCCATACCTGGATAA
>NZ_JABVBF010000363.1 GCF_013344765.1 Acinetobacter lactucae | reverse complement strand
AATTAACATTAAATGAACAAAATAATGGATATATACTAAAGTCACCAGTTGATGGGTATATTAATGTTGTTCAAGACTTAAAGGGAATATATTTAAATACAGGTAAAAATATAGCTAATATTATACCTAGTAATTCTTTGGTTGAGGCAATGTTATTTATTCCTAGTTCTTCAATAGGTTTTGTTAAAGTGGGTGGGAAAGTTAATCTAAGATATGATGCATACCCTTATCAACAGTTTGGTCAAGGAGAGGGTATTATTTATTCTATTTCACCGATTAGTGTTTCAAGTGAAAATATTTTAAATGCAGAAAATGATAATAGTGGTTCCTATTTTATTGCAAAAGTTAAAATTAAGGATCAAAAAATAAAATACAATAATAATGTTTTTTATTTAAAACCAGGCATGAAAGCAGAAGTTGATATTATTCTAGAAAATAAAAGAGTATATGAGTGGATATTAAAACCTTTAATGTATTTAAAGAATAATGTGAGAAGTATATGAAACTTAGTGGATTAGAGTTTGGTTTCTTTAAATCAAAAAAATATACTATTTTACAAACTGAAAGTACAGAATGTGGATTGGCATGTATAGCCATGATACTAAACTATCATGGTAGTAAGGTGGAACTAAGGGAACTACGATATAAATTCCCAGTATCTCTTAAAGGAATGACATTAGGTTATTTAACAAAAATATGTAATAAGGTAGGCTTGGCAAATAGACCATTAAAAATTGATGTAAAAAATTTAAAACATCTAAATGGTCCCTCTATCTTACATTGGAATTTTAATCATTATGTAGTTTTGTATGAAATAAAGAATAACAAAGCAATTATTTTAGATCCGGCACTAGGTGAGAGAAGTATAT
>NZ_JABVBF010000362.1 GCF_013344765.1 Acinetobacter lactucae | reverse complement strand
AAAATCTATTTATGAAATTCTGATTAGTAGCAAGAAAATCAATTCTTTTAACACTCTTTAAATGTAAATTATTTGAATAATTAGAAGAAATCCATTTTTTAAAATTTAACAGCTCATCATTTTCAAAATTATTTAAGCATAGTAAATATTGCATAGCATTTTCCTAATTCAAAATCTTTTCTTTCATAAACTCAATTGCTTCTAATGGTTTAAAATTTTTAGTAATCTTACCACCTTCCATATATAATACTCTATCTACAGTCATAATTGTTTCTGGTCTATGTGCAATAATCACTCTAGTTATATTTAAAGATTTGATATTCTCACTTACATGATATTCTTTTTTTACATCTAGGTGGCTTGTAGCCTCATCAAGTAATAAAATTTTTGGTTTTTTATACAATGCTCTCGCAAGTAATACTCTTTGCTTTTGTCCACCTGATAAAACCGTACCCATATCTCCAACTAACGTATGATATCCCATTGGCATTTTTTGAATATCATCATGTATACATGCAATTCTGGCACATTCCTCCATAAAATTATAATCTACCTCATTATCATAAAATGAAATATTATCACCTATTGACCCTCCAAAAAGAATATCATCTTGTAAAACAGTACTAATTATACTTCTTAAAAAATCATTATCTATATTTTCTATATCTTTATCACCTATTTTAATTTTTCCATTTCCTAATTTGTGAACACCTAACAATAAATTAAAAAGGGTGGATTTACCACAACCTGAAGGTCCTATAATAGCCACCGACTCGCCACTATTAATCTCTAAGTTTAAATTTTGTAGTATATTTTTTTCAAAAAAAGCATATTGAAAAGTTACATTTTCAAATTCAATTTTAAAATCATGCAAGTCCTTAGTATAG
>NZ_JABVBF010000361.1 GCF_013344765.1 Acinetobacter lactucae | reverse complement strand
AAATATAATTCATTCAAATTATCTGGAATTTCTTCTGCCAGTTCATCCATTAACTGTCCATTACGACGGAAAGATTCCATCTGTGGATCTTCTTCATCAATTCCACTAAATACCATCATTGGTAAAGTTAAATCAATTAATTGTTCTTCATATTCAGGTGCAAACCATGCATCTTCATTTAAGAACATTGCATCAACAAATCCTACACTCCAGTCGCCTAAGCTAGACTCAACATCGGCTTCTTCAATTTCAAACGGAAACTCAATTCCATTTTCATTTGCTAAGTCTTGTCGAATTGATTCTAACCACGCTTTGATCTGCTGAATAATTTCGGCAGGAACTTTTTTATGGTTATTATCAAATAATTCATCTAACCAACGATCAAACTGAGGGCCTACTGCAATTGCACACAGAAAACCATGAGTTGCAGCGAAATCTAGACCATACTCATTGTGGTCTCCATCTAGATATTCACTTAATTGGTCTAAATCTAACGCACTCATTGTGTTACCTGACTATAAAAAAGAAATCTACGATAGCATAGCATCTAAGCTGACGATGCCCTATTCAGATTTGATTAGTCTTCATCATCAAGATCATCATCGTCTAAATCATAATCAAAATCTTTCAACTCACGCTCTAAACGGCGTTGAGCCAATAGATCATCAATTAATCTACGTTTTTCTAATGATTCTTTCGCAGTGATTTTGCCTGATGACTCATCAAAACCGACATCATCATCATCACCGTAGTTATCATCTAATTCAAAATCTGTAGAAGACACTAAAACTACCTCTAATGAAAAAATGTGAATGGGTCTAGCCGCTATTTATCTTGGTTATTTAAACGTGTCAAGTTTTATTTATATTTTTTTCATTAAACTGCATATTTGTACTTTTTTTCGCC
>NZ_JABVBF010000360.1 GCF_013344765.1 Acinetobacter lactucae | reverse complement strand
AATTAAGAAGGTTTTTATTGTTTAAATAAAACATGTATTTTAAATAAATTATATTAAAACACTCAGAATTAAAAGTATATTAAAATGGTTGGTAATATAAAATAATCTTGATTAATATAGTTGGAATTAAAACCTATTAAAATAGTTGGTTAATATATAATTTTATTTAAAACAGTTATTTGAAAATAAATATTAAAATAATTTTATAATGAGTATTGCAAGGTTTTAAAATAAGTGTTTATTATAAATATAAATAAGGTTGGAGATATTAAAGTGTTCAAAAAAGCTTTGGTTATTGCATTAATGGGGATGTCTTCTTTTACTTTTGCTGGTAACTGGCAAGTGAAATTTGGTGGTAGTGCTATTGCTCCATCAGAAGATACAACAACGGCTTTGGGTGTGGTAAAAGCAGACAATGAATATGCATTTACCCCATCGATAGAGTATTTTTTTGGCCAATCACCATTTTCGGCAGAATTATTATTAGCAGCCCCAGTTAATCATGATGTTTTGTTAGATGGAAACAAGGTAGCGCGTATTAAACAGTTACCACCAACAATTACCGCGAAATACCATTTTAAAAACTCTACACGTTTCACACCATATATTGGTATTGGTGCTACAGCATTTATTCCTTGGGACGAGCAAGGTGTTGCTGATAAAGTAAAAGAAGATTTTGGTGTGGCAGGACAAGTTGGGTTTAATTTCCAACCTGCTGATGCTAAAAATTGGGGTGTATTTGTAGATGTTCGTTACGCTGATATTAGTCCGGAAGTTACTTTAACAAATGGCGCTAAATTTGATCTAGATATTAATCCTTTTGTTTACACTCTAGGTTATAGCTATAAATTTTAAGCATAATAATAAATAGAAAAAATATAATAATAAACCTAGACTCAGGCACCTCACA
>NZ_JABVBF010000035.1 GCF_013344765.1 Acinetobacter lactucae | reverse complement strand
TTGAATAGCTATTAGATATACAAAAAATAAAGACCTCTTACGAGGTCTTTATTTAGTAAATTTAAATAATTAAACACTCAACATACTATTTAAAGTTTCAGAAACATTTTTCGATTTCACTTTAGGCTGCAATGCTTGTAAAGCCTGTTGTACTTGAGTTCGTTGCGGTTCCACAAGTGTGTACCAACGCGACAATACCTGTAATAGACGTGAACCTAAAATTGGGTTCTTTTCATCAAGATATTGCGCAAGATTAATAAAGTGCGCTACACCAAAGCCCCAAGTATTTTCAGGGTTATTTGACAACCCTCCACTCACCGCACGAATACGGTTTGGAGTTGTTAAATCATAGTCAGCATGTTGAGTCAGGTACTGGATTGTTTCTGCTGTCGCATTTGGGTTTGCAGCCTGAATCATAAACCACTGGTCTAAAGATAAAGCTTCATCTTTAAAGCGGTCATAGAAATCAACAAGCGCATCTTGAGCCTGAGGTGCATTTTGCCAAACCAATACACGTAACGCCCCTAAACGCTCAGACATATTGCCTGTGTTTTGGTACTGCACATGTGCTAATTCAAATGCACTTTGGTCGCCCTGACGCGCCATCATCATCAGCATGATATTCTTTAATGCACGAACACCCATAGCTAAAGAAAATTCTTTTTGTAGATCTGGGTCAAGTGTCAGGTAAGTATCCTTCCAGAATGAACCCAACTCTTGTGCCAAACGATTGAGTAAAGCTTCACGTTTTACATGAATATCAGCTGGTGCATAGTTCTGATCGATACGGCTACCTAAATAACCTTCACTTGGTACATCAAATAAACGCGAAGCTAAAAGTGGGTCACGCCCCACTAACTCAGGTAAAGTACTTTGAATGGCTTGAATGTACGCATCGGCAGAATGGTCTTCTAACAAGATACGTTCAAGCAAGGTTTGCGTTGCTTGCCATTGGTTAAAGCCGTTTGTTTCGTGCTGAATTAAGAAAGCTAATTCTTCATCGGTATAATCAAATACAAGATTTACAGGAGCCGAAAAATTACGAAGTAACGACACAACCGGTTGCTCAGTCACACCTGTAAACTCAATGGTTGACTCATCTTGGTCAAATAAGTACACACCATCTTTAACATCATTTACGAATATACTTTCACTATGCAATGTATATTGCTCACCTGTTTTCGCATTAAACAGTGCTAAAGCCACAGGAATCGGTACAGCTTTTAAATTTGGGTATTTAGGATGTGCTTTTAAACTTTGTTTAAAGCTTAAACGGTAAGTTTGTGTCGCTGTATCGTACTCACCTTTTGCTTCAAGCTTTGGCGTACCCGGTTGGTTATACCAATTTAAAAATGCAGATAAATCAACACCTGAACCCGCAGATAATGCAGCAACCCAGTCTTCTACTGTCACGGCTTGACCATCATGACGGCGGAAATATTCATCCGTACCCTTACGGTATTTTTCTTTGCCAAGTAAGGTCGACATCATACGGTTAATTTCCGCACCTTTTTCATAAACAGTTGCGGTATAGAAGTTATTAATTTCTACAAAGTGATCTGGACGTGGTGGATGGGACAAAGGACCTGCATCTTCTGGGAATTGATGCGATTTTAGTACAGCGACATCATCAATACGTTGAACCGCAGCAGATTGTAAATCTTCCGAGAAAGATTGATCACGGAATACCGTTAAGCCTTCTTTTAAGCACAACTGGAACCAGTCACGGCAAGTAATACGGTTCCCTGTCCAGTTATGGAAATACTCATGGGCAATCACAGACTGTACACGCATGATTGCAGCGTCCGTCGTATATTCCTCATCAGCAAGTACACATGAAGTATTAAAGATATTTAAACCCTTATTTTCCATGGCACCCATGTTGAACTGGCTAACAGCAACAATCATATAGTTGTCTAGGTCATATGCACGGCCATAGTGTTCTTCATCCCAACGCATTGAATGCTTTAAAGCTTCCATCGCAATATGGCATTTTGGAATGTCTTTCTCGATTGCATAGATTTCTAAAGCAACATCACGTCCTTCAGACGTCGTATAACGATCTTTAAGTACAGCTAAATCACCAATGACACAAGCAAATAAATAGCTTGGCTTTTTAGTCGGATCTTGCCAGATTGCAAAGTGACGGTTTTCACCAATCTCACCTGTTTCAAGCAAGTTACCATTCGCAAGTAACACAGGATATTTCTTGTCTGCTTCTACACGTGTCGTAAAGACAGAAAGTACGTCTGGACGATCTGGGTAGAACGTAATTTTGCGGAAACCTTCCGGTTCATTCTGTGTTACGAACAACTCATCTGCTTTATATAAACCTTCAAGCTGAGTATTGGTTTCAGGATGAATAATCACTTGTGTTTGTAAAATGACTTCATCTGGTGCATCAGTGATCACCAGTTGCTCACTATCGAGTGAATATTGTGCAGGAGTAAGAATTTTCCCATTGAGCTGAATCGATTGCAATTCAAGGTCACGGCCCAATAACACCAAGTCTCCAGCAGTTTGGCGCTTCATCACCAAGGTTGAATCAACAATTGTTTTGTCGTCATACACTTGAATATCAAGATTAATGGACTCAACCAAGAACGAAGGTTTTTGATAATCTTTTAAATAAATTGTTTGATCTGCCTGAACTGGAGGCTGCGCCGCAATATTCATCTTTATTCCTTATATACTTTTCGGAAACCGTCGTACGAATTGTTATGAACTTGATCATACAGATTCATACATACCGTGTTTGCTTACCTTATAAAATTAATGGGACTTCATTTATATATTTCAAATTAGAATCGTCTTTTATTAGCACAGATTAGACCAAATTTACGATAATCGTTGCTTATATAATCAATCTATACAATAAAAATAAAACAACTTCAGCTTTTAACATTTTTTAGAGCCAGCTTACATTTTAGGCATGGTTCTTGCCTTCTCTAATACACCAATATGAATATTTCAATCAGAACAAGAGGTGTCAGTATGGAATTAAAAACACATTTTCATCGTTTAGAAAATATTAAAGCGATTCATGATCTAGACGCAGCAGGACTCGATCACCATGTGATTGCGGTATTTTTATCTGCGGAAGGTATTTCTATTACAGCTCAGGAGGTAACTTCGATCGTTAATACTTATGATGCTTTAGGTAAAATAAAATTACCAAGTAGAAAAGTGCAGGCACTTATCAATGCCAAAAAGCTTGGACAGAATGATGAGAGCTTACCGTGCCCTGTTTAATCTTAACTTTCAGCCTGTTATGAAAACCTAAAATCAAAATATAGATTTTAGGTTTTTCTATTTTAGCAACAAACGAAATTGGTAATCTCCGCCATATATAGCGAGGCTGTGTATAATAGCCCATCATTTTTATTTTATGTTCGGAGCAAAATGGCCTTACAAATTCTACAGAAACAGCTAGATGAAAGTAGCCATTGTCCTCTCTGCCAAGCTTCAATGTACTGGGTAGAAGCCGAGCAATTTGAACAAGACATTCAGTTTCATGAATGCAGTCATTGCCAGCACCGCGTATTTAAAGATACAAAAATGACGTGCCACTGTGAAACATGTACTAAACAACGTAAAAAGCTTTTACAGCAAACGCGCTTACAAGAACAACGCCAATTTAAGTCAAAAGATCAACCACAGCGAAGTCTGGAGCAACTGAGTTTTTTACATAAACTTTTTTTACTCAGTTTACTTGATGACTATGCACGTGACGATGTTGCACATGATGAATATATTCACTGGGACCGGATTAAATACCATCACATTACCCCGAACTGGATATTTCAAAACTATCTCATTAAACAACTTCATAAAGATGGAATTTTAAACGCCCAAGATCAATCTGATGAACCTCAGTGTTTTTATTTAAACATTCGCTTGGATGGTTATAGTGACCCAAGTTTATTTAGTGTCGCCCAGCAACTACGCCATTGGTTTTATGAAAATTTAAGCCTCGGCATTCCGTTTCGTAGCACCGATGAAGTGAAAGACGTGCTTTTTCAGGTGCTATATCAAGAGATTATTCAGTTTATGCAATTCTATTGCCGAACATGGGGCATTCAAATTGCAGGAAGCACCAATTTCCAAACTTTTTGCTATCGTTTAATGGATTCATTGGCGATTGGTCAAATCTATTATCTGATTCAGACGGCGCTCGAATATCTTTATAAACAGAAAGCCCTACAGCCACGTAATGAAAAATTTATTAACACCAATTTGTTAAAGAAAACCTTAGAGCAATATCGAGAGAGAGCTTTAGCTGAAAAGTGGGAAACCTCAATGCTGCCTCGTCCTCACAATATTCCCTACAGTAAAATGAGCTATATTTTGCTTAACCGTTTCTTGGGCTACGACGAACAGATATTCGTACAACCTGTCTGGAAAGCATGGCGTAAAATTGAACCGCGTTTAAACTTTTATTCGGTTAAACGTTGTATGCATTGTGGTTCAAATGATTTAACTGTTGATTATGATGCGGCAGATTATGTTTCCTTAATTTGTCAAAGATGTAAGCATCAAGATCATTATTTTACTCACTAAATCTACAATCACTTTGGCTTAATAAGGATAATAATATGACATCTAGTTTGATTGAACAGGTCATTGAAGCTTGGCAGAACATGCAGGCAAAAACGCCTCTTGTGCAATGCATTACCAATAGCGTTGCGACCAACTATACAGCCAATGTGCTACTTGCTTCTGGTGCTTCACCTGCCATGATTGATAATCCTTATGAAGCAGAAAGTTTTACCAAAATTTCATCGGCTTTAAGCATTAATTTGGGCACACCTACTTCAGAGCAAATGCAGGCCATGCAAATCTCTGCAAAAGCAGCACAGCTTAATAACATTCCTTGGGTACTCGACCCAGTCGGCTATGGACCAATTTTAGCTTGGCGCAGTCAAATGACGGACGAACTTTTACAGTTTAAGCCAAGCGTTATTCGTGGTAATGCCTCAGAAATCAGTATGCTTGCAGGCAACCAAGTTCAATCTAAAGGTGTCGATAGTACATTAAGTAGTGATCAAGCCTATCAACAGGCTTACTCCCTATTAACGCATGGAGAATGTATCGCTATTTCGGGCGAGTCAGATTACATTTTATCTAAAGAATTGGACATCGTTATCCAGGTAAATGGCGGAAGTCCGTTACAACCTAAAATTACCGCAACAGGTTGTGCTTTAGGTGCGTTAATCGCAGCATATAGTGCGGTGACGACACCAAGCATTGCCGCACTTTCAGCTCATGTTCACTTCGCAATTGCAGGTAAACTTGCTGCAAATCAAGCACAAACCATGGGAAGTTTTAGTAGCATTTTTATGGATTATATCCATATGCTAGATGACAACTTAATTGAGCAATATGCAGATATCAAACTTTTAAACTTACAGGCATAACCTAAGTTAGGCCTGTATTACTTGCAATCATTTTAAAAGTAAGTAGATATCAGTAATAAGATCGGACTCTTTCACATCATGTACAAAGTTGTGATAGTGAAAGAAAACAGGATAATCCCCCGCTTCTTCTGATTGATCGGGTAACCAGTTTCTAAAGATGTAATACACACTATCTTTAATCTGGTCATGACTACCAAAATGTCTTACGGTTGCATAACGACCCGCAGGAATTTCTCCTGTTTGTATGTCGTAAATATTTTCAGTTACAGCCTTTTCAATTGAACCTGCAATATCAAATCGAAACTCGTCAGACGATGTCTGTTCAGGATCAGCAAACGGAATACCATAAGTTCTAGATTTGGTCACAGGTGATAGACCTGTTTCTTTACGCCACGCAATAAAACGCGCAGCAGTTTCAAAGACTTTATCGGGACTACCTAAATGTGACAAATAGGCAATCTTTTCAGCAGGTCGCTCAACAATATTTACATTCATTTTTAGCTCACTTTTTGGAATGGTAAAAACAAACTTCTGGTGCCAAGATTCCCAGTCTGGTTGATCTCTAAAAGCTCGAGGAGTTTGATCAAATGAACGCTTAAATGCACGAGTAAATGCCTCTGGACTATCAAACCCTGCTTGCAAGGCAATCTCAATAATTTTGAGATCGGGTTCAAATGCCAGTTGAAAAGAGGCCCGCTTTAAACGAGAAAGTTGAATAAACTTCATCACATTTAAACCAATATGAATGGCAAAAATGCGATGAAAATGAAACTTGGATAAGGCCGCAATCTGACTCAATCGATCAACATCTAGATCTTCATCTAAATGTCTTTGAATATAATCGCAAACCAGTTGCAGCTTTTGTATATATACAGCCATACATTTATGTCTGTTCATTCGATAGCACTACTTTTACATAGTGCTCATCTCTATTCTTGATCGAAATTGCGCTTTTTAGTGTTATATAACTTGCTTAAAATAATCTTCTCTTGGCATGTCAATGAGTTCAACGCACAATTGAATTTCTTTATTAAACTCTTGTTGTAAATAATTTTTATTGCTGAGTGCCGTTAATAGCCGATCACCAATTAGCTGTTTTTGTTCATCAGTTCTTCCAGACAAAATGTAGGCTTTTACATGAATATAAGCTTGATCAGCCCCTAAGCCAATGAGGAAAACATCATCTTTACGTGCACGGCTTTTAATGTCTTCTGGACTAAATAGCTCTGTATCAATAAGCGTGGTATTAATTTCTTCAAGTAATTGTTTTGCGTTTAATCCAGTTAAGTTTTCTGAATAATCAACTACAACGTGCGGCATAGCCACCTCAATTTATGTAATAAGTAATTAAGCCAATTAAACTTTACTCAATAAATAATAAAGCTAATCGGACCTGATCATACCCCATTCGAGGACTGGTTGCTTCAACAATTGGTCTTAGTTTGATCGAACCATCATCAGAAAAATGATCTGGATTTTGGCGCTTTTTCAGCTTCTTATAAATTTTACGAATTTCTTCGACCACTTCGTCACCCGGATGGGCAACCGAAATATCCAGCTTCTGTTCTTTATGAAGTCGAGCCAAGTGATTAATAATCGTCGCTGGGGTTAAACCACGTTCATGCGCGATATCTTCAATTTCATACCCTTCTTCAAACAAGACACGTGTCTCGTCTAGCGTTGCCGTAGCATAATTTTGCTTACCACCTTTTGCGAGTTTCTTCTCATTACGAGAGATCTCGGTTTCATTCAAGGTGCCGCCACAGTGACGAATAAACGCTTTATGCTGAGCAGTTAAATCTACATCTGCAAAGTTGTCTTCAGCTTCTTTAGACAGCTCTTGAAAACGGCGATCGGCTTTGACAGCTAAACTGTCTAATTCTAAAGCTTGCTCATTAATCCCTAATAGCTTTAACCCCGTTAAAGATTTTAAGCGCGAAAGTGCAACATAACCCTGACCTTTTTCAAAGGTGTTCATGAGGTTAATTTCGGCCGCTTCTAAAGTCATCCCTTGGCTTTTATGAATAGTAATCGCCCATGCTAAACGAAGCGGAATTTGCTGAAAACTTGCAATGACTTTGCCTGCTTCATTTTCGACTGACCATGTTTCAGGAGCAACCAGCAAAGTGGTGCCATCGGTTAGTTTTACCTTTGGTAATAAGCCATTTTCGTCATCTTCCTCAAAACCGATGACTTCACCCAAACTCCCGTTGATATAGCCCATATCAAAGTTGTTTTTTACAAACATCACTTTGGCATGTTTTTTAAGTGTGAGTTCTTCTGGCGCACGAACCGAAGATTTTAAAGTTTCTAATAATTTTTCATTACCATCTAAAACAGCATTGAATTGATGCCCTTCGTTATCAATTTCGTTTAAGTGCTGATAGTTGATATTGTCGACATCCATATTGTGCGTATAAAGACGAGTAAAGGTCTCACCAATATCATGGGCACGTGATTGACGTAGTGCTTGCAAATGATCGGGTTGAATATTTTGCGCACGAATCGCATTTAATATCTGATTCAGAATTTCGTCGTCTTGACGGTGCTGTTCTGTTAAATAACATACGCGAAATTTGGCTTCGACCCATGCATCTGACATAAAGCAGAACTTGTCACGGTTAGCTTCACCATTACGTCCCACAGGTGGCAACTGGAAGAAATCTCCAGCCACAATCACTTGAATACCACCAAATGCCTCGTCGCTTTCTTTAAAATATTTTAGGACTTGATTAACCAGATTAAGCTGTTTCGCATGTAGCATCGAGATTTCATCAATCACCAAAACTTGCGCATTTTCAAGATGTTCTTTGAGATATTTACGCTCTTTCATGCGCTTTAGATCATCATCAGTTAACAGATCTTTAATACCAATGCCAGCCCATGTGTGAATGGTCATGCCGTTCATATGTGTTGCTGCAATACCTGTAGATGCCGTAATTGCCACAGGCACTTTACGTGCTTTTAGGTATTGGATGTACTGATTAAGTGTATAGGTTTTCCCTGCACCAGCCGAACCGGTTAAAAAGACATTTTCACCTGCTTTAAGCAGTTTAAGCGCAGTTTCCTGTTTCATAATCTCATATGTACATCTTCAACAGCCCATAGCTTAACGATTTTCCCGAAAAAATTAAATGAATGTGCCAAACTTTCTAAAAAGTACTTATAAATCAAAAATTAAAAGCAAAATAATATTTGGTAGGTTTTTGGTAGGTAGGAAAATAAACTTCACATCACAATACTAAGGCCATGGTGAGGCTCACCTGTAATAACAAACAATGGATTTATGGAAGAAGGAATCACTCCATGGCTTTTAAAAATATTGCAGATCAAACAAACGGTTTTTATATTCCATGCGTATCACTCTTTGGACCAGGATGTGCCAAAGAAATTGGTACAAAGGCACAAAACCTCGGCGCAAAAAAAGCATTAATTGTGACCGATGAAGGCTTATTTAAATTTGGTGTCGCAGATCTTATCGCAAACTATTTAACTGAAGCAGGCGTTGCGAGCCATATTTTTCCGGGTGCAGAACCTAACCCAACCGATATTAATGTTCATAATGGCGTAAATGCCTATAACGAAAATGGCTGTGACTTTATTGTCTCTCTAGGTGGCGGTTCATCTCACGACTGTGCAAAAGGGATTGGCTTAGTTACAGCTGGTGGTGGTCATATTCGTGACTACGAAGGTATCGATAAAAGTAAAGTACCGATGACCCCATTGATTGCAGTGAATACAACGGCTGGTACTGCATCGGAAATGACTCGTTTCTGTATTATTACCAATACAGACACTCACGTGAAAATGGCGATTGTTGACTGGCGTTGTACTCCACTTATCGCGATTGATGACCCTAAACTCATGATTGCAAAACCTGCAGGTTTAACCGCTGCAACAGGTATGGATGCGTTAACCCATGCAGTTGAAGCCTATGTTTCTACGGCGGCAAATCCAATTACCGATGCCTGCGCAGAAAAAGCAATTACGATGATTAGTCAATGGTTACAACCTGCTGTAGCAAATGGTGAAAATATTGAAGCGCGTGATGCCATGAGCTATGCACAATACTTGGCTGGTATGGCATTTAACAATGCATCTTTAGGTTATGTTCACGCAATGGCACACCAGTTGGGCGGTTTCTACAATCTTCCTCACGGCGTGTGTAACGCAATCTTGCTACCACACGTATGTGAATTTAACTTAATTGCTTGCCCAGATCGCTATGCAAAAATCGCAGAGTTAATGGGGGTAAAAACTCACGGGTTAACAGTGATGGAAGCTGCCTATGCTGCTATTGATGCCATTCGCAAACTGTCTTCATCGATTGGTATTCCTTCTGGTTTAACCGAGCTTGGGGTAAAAACAGAAGACCTTGCAGTGATGGCAGATAATGCTCAAAAAGATGCGTGTATGTTGACTAATCCTCGTAAAGCAAACCATGCACAAGTTGTGGAGATTTTTAAAGCAGCACTTTAATACTGATGTAATGGCATATCCCTCTAGTAAGTCAAATCCCTCCGACCGTTGACTTACTTTTTTGGGGAATACTCCAGCGGTATTCCCTTTTTTTAGAACCTATATTCCAACCTTCTCCAAACCTGATTGACAATTCGCCCATTTCATTGAAGGATACTCAGCATGTCTTAATTACAATAGCTCGATAAAAATGAATACATCTTTAGCTAATCAAACTTATGTTCCAGATATTTTAGGCACTGGTTACGAACAGCTCACATTTAATTTTCCTGATGATTATGAAGGGAAAGTTGTAGCCACCTTAGTGCGTAAAAAAGCCGCTCAACCCTCCCAAAAAGCCGTACTATATATTCATGGTTTTTTAGATTATTTCTTTCAAACCGAAATGGCTGAGCAATTCAATGCGCATGGTTATGACTTCTATGCACTCGATCTAAGAAAATATGGTCGCTCAAAGCTGCCTCATCAAATTTTCTATAATGTGCTTGATTTAAATGAATATGACGCCGAAATTACTCAAGCATTAGAAATTATTGGCAAAGAGCAACACACTCAAGTTTTGCTTGCAGGACATTCGACTGGTGGGTTGACAGCAACGCTTTATACTGCACATCATCCAGATCATCCTCTTATTAAAGCACTATGGGCGAATAGTCCGTTTTACGACTTTAATTTAAGCTTAGTCGAAAAGAAGTTTGGTATTCCAATGCTCAGTCGAGTAGGAAAATATCTACCAAAAGTTAAATTCCCAAGTCAATTAAACAAATGGTACACCACCAGCCTTCACAAGCAACTCAAAGGTGAATGGGACTTCAATCTTGACTGGAAACCAACCTCTGCCCCTACAGTTCAACTCAGCTTTGTACATACAATTCATACGGCACAAAAAGAGATTCACCGCGGTGTTAAATTGAATATTCCAGCCCTGATTATGCATTCGCACCAAACTAAAAACCCTCGCAAATGGGGGCCAGATGTGACTCAAAGCGATGTGATTTTAGACGTTAAAGACATTGAAAAACATGGTAAAAAAATTAAAGGCGATGTCTCGGTTGTCTCTATTCAAAATGGATTGCACGACTTAGTCCTTTCGGCCCAGCCAGTACGGAAACAAGTCTATCAACAATTGTTCCAGTGGCTGGATCAAAAAATCACTTAACTGAGCTTAGGTGAATCAAGGTATTTCACCAGCAATTGATGCGCAGGATGTTCACTCGGTAATAGCTCCATAAGGCGTTCTACCGCATCAATTGCTTCAGGGAAATGAGCTAAATGCTTTAACAGTAAATCTGTTTCTTGTGTTTTAAAAATTGCATCGCTCAAGCGTGATTCAAGGCAGTCGCGCCATGCGCATAAAAACGGACTTTCAGTTTTTGCCAGAAATACGCCTGTGTAAAGCTGCAAAGCAGAAGCCGCATATCCCGCATCCAGCGCCTGTTCAGCTTGTAAAAAATCGGCTTCAACATGCACAAGCAAACGATATGGACGTGAACCAAGTAAGCCTCCCAAAATATCCCGTAGTTGAGACATTTCAGCTTTAAGTGTGCCCATGCTGACTTTACGTTCACCATAGAGTGCCTGATAAAGATGCTCTAAAGTTAAGCCATGCGGACATAAAGCCAATATAGTTAAAATTTCAATTTGACGCGGTGTTAATAATAAACTTTTGCCGTTAAATTTAACTTGCGGTGTCGAAAAAGCACGAATATGTAATTGCTGGCGCTGTTGCTCAAGTAGTGCTGACTGAATAATGGATGCACAACGTTCAGCAGCCAATATTCCTAAACTATTATGATTCTTCCAAGTGGTTGATAAATCAACAACTCCTAGAGTTTGTTTAGAGTATGGATCGATAATTGGCGCGGCATAGCAAACCCAATCATGAATCGATTCCATGTAATGTTCGTTTGAAAAAACACAGCTTGATTGTTGAGTTTTTAAAGATAACGCCAAGGCATTCGTACCAACAAATTCTTCACGCCATTGCCCACCTTGTACAAAGTGAACACGCTCAGCTGCACTTTGCATTTGAGCACTTGTTGCCGTCCAGATAATCGTACTGCCGATATCACCGACAGCAATTACCATTGAAGATTGCTCTGCAATATGATGTAAGTCGTCGGCACATTGGCTTAAGGCCATATCTAAAGCGTTTTGTGAAGCAGTTTTTTTCTCGACTAATGGAGCCGCAAAACGCTCTTTAGGAATCGCAGCAGAAGCTGATCGTTCCCACGAGCTTGCAATACTTTGGCCGAGTTTGGCAGCATTCTGAGGAGAGAGACTATTTTGCGTGCGCAGTTGATCAATCAACGTCCGTTGCTGCAATAAATCCTTTTTTGTGAACATTTGTAAATTCCTTATATATCCACATTTCTATTCCAACCTTTCTCCAACCTTCTTCTTTATATCCTAATTATACAAAGTACGAAAGTACCTACTGACAGGGTTCTTGTTAGTCTTTAGTCCTAAAAAGCAAAGGAATATTTATATGCGCTATATCGATCCAAATCAACCAGGCTCAAAAGTTCAATTTAAATCACAATACGAAAATTTTATTGGCGGTGAATGGGTAGCACCTGTAAAAGGTGCGTATTTTGACAATGTATCTCCTGTTGACGGAAAAGCTTTTACACGTATTCCACGCTCTAGTGCCGAAGATATTGAGCTCGCTCTAGATGCAGCGCACAAAGCAAAAGCAACATGGAATAAAGCATCACCAACGGTACGCTCAAATATCCTTTTAAAAATTGCTGATCGTTTAGAAGCAAACCTTGAAATGCTTGCTGTTGCAGAAACTTGGGATAACGGTAAAGCAGTCCGTGAAACTTTAGCAGCTGATCTTCCGCTTGCGATTGACCATTTCCGTTATTTCGCTGGATGTATTCGTGCTCAAGAAGGTGGTATCTCTGAAATTGATGAAGATACAATTGCATATCATTTCCACGAACCACTTGGTGTAGTGGGCCAAATCATTCCATGGAACTTCCCGATTTTGATGGCAGCATGGAAACTTGCTCCTGCTCTAGCGGCTGGTAACTGTGTGGTGATTAAGCCAGCTGAGCAAACGCCAGTAGGTATTTTGTTGGTGGCTGAACTCATTCAAGACATTTTACCGCCGGGCGTACTTAATATTGTCAATGGTTTCGGTTCAGAAGTCGGCCGCCCATTAGCGACAAACCCACGTATTGCAAAAATCGCATTCACAGGTTCAACTCAAACTGGACAAATGGTGATGCAATATGCGACCGAAAATATTATTCCAGTTACCTTAGAACTTGGCGGTAAGTCACCAAACCTTTTCTTTGAAGATATTATGGATAAAGAAGATGACTTCTTAGAAAAAACGCTTGAAGGCTTTGCCATGTTTGCCTTAAACCAAGGTGAAGTATGTACTTGTCCTTCTCGTGCTTTAGTACAAGAAAGTATTGCTGATCAGTTCTTGGAGATGGCTGTTGAACGCGTAAAACGTATTAAAACGGGTCACCCACTTGATACTGAAACAATGATTGGGGCTCAAGCATCGCTACAACAACAAGAGAAAATCTTACGTTGTATTAACACGGGCCGTGAAGAAGGTGCAGAACTCTTACTTGGTGGTAGTGGCCGTAAAGAAGTAGGCGATGGTTACTATGTTGATCCGACTATTTTTAAAGGTCACAATGGCATGCAAGTTTTCCAAGAAGAAATTTTTGGACCTGTACTTGCTGTAACAACGTTCAAAGACTTTGACGATGCAATTAAAATTGCCAATGACACCATGTATGGTTTAGGTGCAGGTGTATGGTCACGTTCAGCTCACATTTCTTACCGTGCTGGTCGTGCTATTGAAGCTGGCCGTGTTTGGACCAACTGCTATAACATTTACCCTGCACATGCTGCATTTGGTGGTTATAAGAAGTCTGGTATTGGCCGCGAAAACCATAAGATGATGCTAGATCATTATCAACAAACTAAAAACTTGTTGGTGAGTTATTCAACTAAACCAATGGGCTTCTTCTAAATTTCGCACCAAGTTGATACCAAACTATCAACACTAGAAAGAAGTAAGATGACTAATTATATAAGAAGCCAGTAATTTAGATTGCTGGCTTCTTTATTTACGATTATTAAGCTTGAATTTTTATCATTTAGAATAAAAAAGCTCCATCTACTCTCTAAAGTACTTCATTTAGGCATTGCTTTTGCATTGATAAATACAAACCCACTCGCAGGAGTATTGTATGAATCAACCAGAAACAGCTTCGGTCATTTCTTCAAGCACAGAAGTCTCATCAGCAGAATATTTTGCTCAGCGTCAACTCAAACAAGGTACGGTTGGTTGGTTACTCCTGATTGGTTTAGGCGTAGCTTATGTGATATCGGGTGATTTTGCTGGCTGGAACTTTGGTATTGCTCAAGGTGGTTGGGGTGGCATGTTTATTGCCACTGCACTCGCCGCCTTGATGTACCTATGTCTATGTCTTTCTATGTCAGAAATGTCCACCATGATGCCGACAGCAGGTGGCGGTTATAGTTTTGCACGTGCTGCCTTTGGACCTTTTGGGGGTTATTTAACAGGAACAGCTATTTTAATTGAGTACGCAATTGCCCCTGCGGCGATTGCTGTATTTATTGGTGGTTATTGCGAATCTCTATTTGGTATTAATGGCTGGATGATTTATCTCGCCTGCTACGCCATTTTTATGGGCATACATCTGAAAGGTGCCGGCGAAGCCTTAAAAATTATGTTCGCAATTACACTTGTCGCAGCAGTTGCTCTGGTTGTGTTTATTGTGGCAATGATTCCGCATTTTAATGCACAAAATTTATTAGATATTCCAGTTGGTACAGGTGTAGGCGCAAGCAGTTTTCTACCTCATGGCTATTTAGGGATTTGGGCCGCTGTTCCTTTTGCAATCTGGTTTTTCCTTGCAGTTGAAGGTGTGCCATTAGCGGCCGAAGAAGCGAAAGATCCAGCTAAATCTCTCCCGCGCGGTTTGATCGGTGCAATGCTCATCTTAACGGCGTTTGCCATGCTCATTTTATTCTTGGGTGCAGGCGCAGCAGGTGCAAGTACTTTGCAAAACTCTGGTGCTCCCCTTGTCGATGCTCTGGTTAAAGTTTATGGCACCAATACTTGGCTTGCGACCTTTGTAAACTTTGTGGGCTTAGCAGGTTTAATCGCAAGTTTCTTTTCAATTATCTATGCTTATTCCCGTCAAATCTTTGCACTCTCTCGTGCTGGTTACTTACCTACTTCACTCTCTTTAACCAATAAAAATAAAGCCCCTTATCTTGCGATTATTATTCCTGGCATTATTGGGTTCTTACTTTCACTGACCAAAGAAGGCGATTCACTGATTTTAATCGCGGTTTTTGGTGCCACCATTTCTTATGTGTTGATTCTTTTATCCCACATCAAACTACGCCTATCTAAACCCGATATGGTTCGTCCTTATAAAACTCCTGGAGGAATCGTTACTTCAAGTATTGCCTTAGTCCTAGCAGTCGCTGCTGTAGTTGCAGGCTTTGTTGTCAATCCAAAAGTTTGGTTTATTGCTGCCACTATTTATGTCGTATTTATTGCTTACTTTTTATTCTATAGCCGTTATCATTTAGTTAAAGGTACACCAGAAGAAGAGTTTGCAAATATTAAAGCCGCAGAACAAGAACTATAAAAAAGGATTCAACTATGAGTTATCGCAATATTATCGCCAATCAACAGTATCACTTTGCTGACTTGAAGACCTTGATGGCAAAAGCAACGCCGCTACGTTCAGGTGATGAATTAGCAGGTGTAGCGGCCAGAGATGCAACCGAACATGTTGCGGCACAAATGACTTTGGCCGATGTACCACTTAAAACCTTTTTAAATGAGGTTCTGGTCGATTACGAAACTGATGAAATTACGCGACTGATTATTGATGAACATGATCTGGCAGCCTTTGCCCCTATTTCACACTTTACAGTAGGTGATTTCCGAAATTGGTTACTGGGAGAAGAAGCCAATGCCCAAACCTTAAAAGCATTAGCATCAGGTTTAACTCCAGAAATGGTGGCTGCCGTCAGCAAAATTATGCGTAATCAGGATTTAATTTATGTCGCCAGTAAATGCGAAGTAATTACCCAATTTCGCAACACCATTGGTTTAAAAGGTCATCTTTCTACCCGTTTACAACCGAACCATCCTACCGACGATGTGCTTGGTATTTCTGCCAGTATTTTAGATGGTTTGATGTATGGCAATGGTGATGCAGTGATTGGCATTAACCCCGCCACAGATAACCTTCATAATTTGTCAGAGCTACTGAAATTACTTGACCATGTCATTCAGGAATATCAAATTCCAACACAATCTTGTGTACTTACCCATATCAGCTCAGGCATTCAACTGGCTGAAAAAAACGTGCCAATTGATTTAATGTTTCAATCAATCGCTGGCACTCAGCTGGCAAACGAAGGATTTGGAATTTCACTCGATTTATTACAAGACGGATATGAAGCCACGCTCGCACTCAAGCGCGGAACTATTGGACAAAATGTTATGTACTTTGAAACGGGTCAAGGCAGTGCCCTATCAAGCAATGCTCATCACGGCGTGGACCAACAAACCTTAGAAACTCGTGCCTATGCTGTAGCCCGAAAATATAACCCACTTTTAGTAAATACAGTCGTTGGTTTTATTGGCCCTGAGTACCTCTTTAACGGTAAACAAATTATACGTGCAGGTCTAGAAGATCACTTCTGCGGTAAATTACTCGGGGTGCCAATGGGCTGCGACATTTGTTACACCAACCATGCTGATGCCGACCAAAACGACATGGATGTTCTCCTTACCCTTTTTGGGGCGGCGGGCATCAACTTTATTATGGGTATTCCGGGTTCAGATGATGTCATGCTCAATTATCAAACGACCTCGTTCCACGATGCCCTCTACCTAAGACAACTCTTAGGTTTAAAACCTGCTCCTGAGTTTTCTGCTTGGCTTGAACAGCAAGGCATTTTTAAACAACAAAACTCTCAAATTTGCTGGGCAGATCACATGCCCGACCAATTCTCTCGTCTGCTGATGAATTAGGGAGAACACTATGAAACTCAGTCGTGATATTCAATATCCCTCCTCTACCCATCAAGATCAGTGGGAAAAACTCAAACAGTTTACCGATGCCCGTATTGCTTTGGGTCGTGCAGGTTGCAGTATCCCAACACGAGCCTTACTTGAATTCCAGTTATCTCATGCACAAGCAAAAGATGCTGTTTATAAAGATCTGGACGTTTGTCATTTATCTGAACAATTACAGCAACTTCAGCTTCCAAGCATTCATGTACAAAGTAATGCTCCTAATAAAGAAATTTACCTTAAACGGCCAGATTTAGGCCGTCAGCTTTCAAGCCAATCAAAAGATGTCTTAATTAAGGAATATGCGGAAAATCCGAAGCCATACGATGTTTGTATTGTGGTCGGTGACGGACTTTCTGCAAGAGCAATTGAAGCAAATGCTATTCCATTCATTACCGCGCTAAGTGAACAAATTCAGCAAGAAAACTGGAGTCTTGCACCAATTGTACTTGCCACAGGTAGCCGAGTTGCTTTAGGTGATGAAGTTGCTGAAATCTTTAAAGCATCCATGCTTGTGATGCTGATTGGAGAACGTCCGGGATTAAGCTCTCCTGACAGTATGGGCATTTACTATACTTGGAATGCATATTCAGGCTGTTTAGATGCGAAACGCAATTGTATTTCCAATATTCGCTCTGCAGGTTTAAGTATTCCGGTTGCAACACAACGTTTAATGGCCTTAATGAAAAAATCAAAACAACTTGGTTTTTCAGGTGTTAATTTAAAAGATGAATATCAACTTTCAAATATAGGCATTGAACAAACTCAAAAGCTGCTATTTTAAACAGAGGAATATGCAAAGAGATTTATTGAAAAATAGATAAACCTTTGCATAACAACATTATCTTAACGCAAAATATCAATTTTCGGGTATTGGCAATTTATACAGATATTTTCTTCTTTATATTTATCGCTATACTCCATCTATTGATCTTCTATGAATCATTTGTATGAACACAACAAACGCCTTCCCTAAAACTATTTATGCCATTCAGCATCTTGCTTTCGAAGACTTAGGTTCATTAGAAGATGTGTTTTATCAACTTGGATTTCGTGTCCGTTATTTTGAAGCAGGTGTAGATGATTTAACCCCTGCTTTTTCACACGATGGATTAACTATTATTTTAGGTGGACCAATCGGAGTTTATGAAACTGAAGATTATCCATTTTTAAAAGATGAAATTGGTTTACTTAAACAACGCTTGGCAGCAGATAAACCTACTCTCGGTATTTGCCTAGGTGCACAGCTGATTGCGCATGCACTTGGTGCTAAAGTATATGCTGGTCATCAAAAAGAAATTGGTTGGGGAACACTAAGCTTAAGTTTACGTTCTAATCAGGTATTATCTCCTTTGCTTAACAATGTTCATGTTTTACATTGGCATGGTGATACTTTTGATCTCCCTGAAAATGCCGTGCTACTAGCTAGCTCAGAGATTTATACCAATCAAGCATTTGAAGTTGGAAATAATATTCTTGCATTGCAGTTCCATATTGAAACGACAGAAGAAAATTTTGAGAAATGGCTCATTGGCCATACATGTGAACTTCGTAATGCCAATATTTCAATTCCGAAACTCCGAGAAGAAAACTTAGAATATGCTCAAGCACTCGAACATGCTGCATTTGAAGTTATCCAAAAGTTTCTTAAACGAATTGGATATAGTGGTTAAAGTATTAAGGCTCTAATATGCACAAATACTAAATTTTACTATTTGGTATTATTGTTTGCTCATTTTTCAAACAAAGGAAATGCTATATCCGACTTTAAGAAACATTTCATAAAATTTTCAGTGTATTATTAATTTGTAACATAAAATATACGTTGATTTACTATGGATATCTGGAAATTTATTAGAAGCTTTAATACGGTCAATACTTATTTATTGCTTTCATGTATTCTCCTTATAATCTTAGTTCTTTATTTTTATGTGATTAATCCTACCTAAGCTAATTTGCCAAGGCTATTAATCATAAAGAAAAAGAAAATATGAGAAGACATTTAAATAAAAAGCCCAACTGAGTTGGGCTTTTTGATTTTAGTTATTTACTCACAACATGTTGTTCGTCTTGCGAAAAAGTAAGAGATAATCAATCTCTTACTTTTTCTCAGGTTTGAAGCTGTCTTTTAAGTCAAGAATACGGTTGAAAACTGGTTTCTCTGGTGAATGATCATATTGATCAGCGACAAAATAGCCTTCGCGCTCAAATTGGAAACGATCTTCAGGAGTTGCTTGTGCTAAAGCTGGCTCAATGACAGCTTGTACGATTTTTAATGATTCAGGATTAAGATTTGCCAAGTAGTCATCACCAGTTTCAGGGTCAGCTTCTGTAAATAATCGATCATAAATACGTACTTCAGCAGGAATACCTTTAGTTGCAGATACCCAGTGAATCACACCTTTAACTTTACGACCTTCAGGATTCTTACCTAAAGTTTCAGGGTCAATTGAACATTTCAGCTCAATCACTTCACCATTTGCATCTTTAATGACTTCATCACATTTAATGACGTAAGCATGACGTAAACGCACTTCACCATCAGGAACTAAACGTTTAAAGCCTTTTGGCGGTACTTCTTCAAAGTCTTTACGGTCAATATAGATTTCCTTGGTTAAAGGAATCACACGATCACCCATATCTACATTAGGATGGCGAGCATGTGTCAGATCCATATCTTCTGGTAAATTAGTTAAAGTCACTTTAAGTGGGCTTAAAACAGCCATACCACGCGCAGCAGTATTTTCTAAAGATTGACGAATACAGAACTCAAGCATTGCAACATCTACAATACCATCAGTTTTTGACACGCCTACACGCTTACAGAAATCACGTAAACCTTCAGGAGTAAAACCACGGCGGCGCATTCCTACCACAGTCGGCATACGTGGGTCATCCCAACCATTTACATAGCCACCTTCCACCAATTTACGTAATTTACGTTTTGATGTAATGGTGTAGTCCACGTTTAAACGTGAAGATTCATACTGATGTGGAACAGCTTTAGATTTTACTTTTTCTACAATCCAGTCATAAAACGGACGGTGATCTTGGAATTCTAATGTACAAAGCGAATGGGTAATCCCTTCAATGGCATCAGACAATGGATGAGCATAGTCATACATCGGGTAGATTTTCCATTTATCTCCGGTTTGGTGATGCTCTGAATGCAATACGCGATATAAAATCGGATCACGCATATGTACATTTGTACTTGCCATATCAATCTTGGCACGTAAAACTGCTTCACCCTCTTTAAACTCACCACTACGCATTTTTTCAAAGCGAGTAAGATTCTCTTCAATAGATGCATCACGGTATGGAGAGTTTTTACCTGGCTCAACAAAACTACCGCGGTTTAACTTAATTTCTTCTGGAGATTGCAAATCTACATATGCATCGCCTTGTTCAATAAGTTGAACTGCCCATGCATATAATTGATCAAAATAACCTGATGCATAGCGTGGTTCACCATTCCAGTTAAAACCAAGCCATTTCACATCATTCGCAATACCATCAACATACTCTTGTTCTTCAGCATCAGGATTTGTATCGTCAAAACGCAAATTACACAAACCATCAAACTCTTCAGCCACACCAAAGTTCAAGCAAATTGCTTTTACATGGCCAATATGTAAATAGCCATTTGGTTCTGGTGGAAAACGCGTTACGATCTGCTTTGCACGTCCTGTAGCCAAATCATCAGTAATGACTTGGCGAACAAAATCTAAGCCAGCCTGTTGTTCTTGCTGCGCAGAATCGACAGAGGCATGAGTATTCGGTGTCGGGTTATTTGGCAGGCTCGAGACAACATCATTAGGCTTCATAGTGTATCAATCACTTCTTTGTAGATAAATTTCGAAAAATTTAAACGCTATCTTCATTTTTCACAAAGATTTTAACGTTTTTTACTTGCCTTGTAGTTTACAGTTTGCTTATGCTTCTCTCAACCAAAAACCCATGGTCATAAGCCCATGTTTAGGAGATTAATGTAATGAGTTTTCCTCAAGTCGAATTAAACACCAATAAAGGTCGTATTGTTCTTGAACTAAATACTGAAAAAGCACCAAAAACAGTAGCAAACTTTTTAGAATATGTACGTGACGGTTTTTATGACGGCGTTATTTTCCACCGTGTCATTGATGGTTTCATGATCCAAGGTGGCGGGATGGACGAAAACTTCAAAGAAAAAGCGACTCGTGATTCTATCGAAAACGAAGCTGACAACGGTTTAAGCAATGATGTTGGTACGATTGCTATGGCACGTACTCAAGCACCTCACTCTGCTTCTGCACAGTTCTTCATTAACGTAAAAAACAACTCTTTCTTAAACCATACCTCTAAAACTGCTCAAGGTTGGGGTTATGCCGTATTTGGTAAAGTTGTTGAAGGTATGGATGTTGTTGATGCGATCAAAGGTGTTCGTACTGGCAACCGTGGTTACCACGCTGACGTTCCTTTAGAAAACGTTGTAATCGAATCTGCTAAAATTATTTCTGAATAATTTTAGGAATAAGCTGTGACTTATCTGTTTATTTCAGATCTACACTTGTCACCTGAACACCCTCGACTCGTTCGAGGGTTTTTAGATTTATTGGTGCATTATCAAGATAAACAAACACAGCTCTATATTTTAGGTGACTGGTTTAACGCTTGGATTGGTGATGATTACTCAGCACCATGGCTCGATGAAATTGTTGAAGCATTAAAAGACTTCAACCAAAAAGGAAATCGGGTTTACTTTCAAGTAGGCAACCGTGATTTTGCTTTGAATCAGGTTTTCCTCAATAAATTTAACGGTGTATTACTACCCGACATTTATTATCTCAACATTGCTGGACATCAGTACCGCCTAGAACACGGTGATGCCTTATGTACAGATGATATTTCTTATCAAAGATTTAAAAAAATTATTCGAAATCCGCTTTTAGTGGCTTTTTTACGTCGTACCCCACTGAGTTTTCGTACCAAACTGGTGAATGGTTTTCGAAAACGAAGCTCCGCTGATAAACAGCAAAAAAGCTATGAAATTATGGATGTGAATGAGCAAGCTGTACTTTCTGCTTTAACAGATGTAGACACACTGATTCATGGCCATACCCATCGACCTTCAATTCATCAGGTAGAAGCTAAACAAAGAATTGTTCTTGGCGATTGGCGTGAAGATCAAGCTTATATTTTGGAAATTGATCCTACTGATAACGCACCGCAGCTAAAGTTAATTGAATGGAAATACTAATTTAGAAGTATATATTTATAAAAAATATTATTTAATTGCGACATTACTGCTATAAATTTATATCAAATTAAAGAGCAAATACCTTTGAATAAAATAGCATATGATGGCAAAGATTAAATTCTCTCAATTGCCATAAGATTGATATGGAGCACACCTATGGACTTATTGAACTCTGTTAAAAGCCGCTATACAACAAAAGCATATGATTCTGAAAAGAAAATTCCTCAAGAAAAAATTAATAAATTATTAGAAATTTTACGTTTTACCCCTTCTTCAGTAAATATTCAGCCTTGGCATTTCGTAGTTGCAGACAATCTTGCAGCTAAAGAACGAATCGCAAAAGCATTAACAGGAAAGTATGCTTACAATGCACCTAAAGTGCTTGAGTCATCACATACAATTGTATTCTGCACAAAAACAGATATTTCCTCTGAATATTTAAATCAATTACTTGAGCAAGATGATTTAAGTGGCCGTTTTAAAGATGAAAAAGCCAAATTAGGTCAAAAAGATACTCGCCATGGCTATGTTGAGTTTTACCGAAACGAGCAGAAAAATTTATTTGGATGGATGGAAAACCAAACATTCATTGCTTTAGGACAGTTACTGTTTGCTACTGGCTTAGAAGGTATCGATGCAACTCCGATGGGTGGTTTTGATGAGGAAATTTTAAATGCCGAGCTCGGTTTAACTGAAAAAGGCTTACGAAGCTCTGTGATTGTTTCCTTAGGCTATCGTAGTGAAAATGACTTTAATGCTAAACTTCCTAAATCACGCCTGCCAGATGAAGTGATTTTCACTTATTTATAAAAATTTCTATAGTTCAAGAGACTCGCCTCTCTTGAACTATCAAGCC
>NZ_JABVBF010000359.1 GCF_013344765.1 Acinetobacter lactucae | reverse complement strand
GGTCTTATCTAACTTCCCATCCCCACTAGCATAAAAACCCGCATATATATGAATCGTAAAAGTTCCCTTATACTTTGGAACTCCAGAAATTTTTAAATTATTATAAGCATCTGCTTCATTTTGATCTATTGGCTCAATAGAGATATTCATATCATTTGGAAAATTATCTTTCACTTCAAAAGACTGTGGTATGACTCTTCCACCAGTAATTTTTAATGTCTGATTATATGCCTTACCTACATAGGCTACTGGAAGCTCATGCGGTTCAATCTTGTAATCTCTACTACACCCTAAAAAACTTGTCATTAAAAACAATATTATTAAGTTTTTAAAGTTCATCTTTATTTCTCTAGATTTCAGGCATAATTATAGCCAACCCATCCTAAATCTTTTAAAAAATTTTCCACCATTGCTTACTTTTTCTCTGCTCTTCTGCATCTTTTATAGCCTTATTAATATCAGCTTCTATTTTATCCTTATTGTTATCCCATATCTTATTTAGTACCTGATCAATATCTTCTCTGCTCCATAAATGAAATAAGCCACTACTTGCACCCATCGCCTCTATAACTTTTTCGTGAACCTTCTGATTATCATAATCTTTTATCTTTTTATTAAACATATCTACAACCAAATCATTGATATTTGGCTTTAGATCATTATAAAAATCTATTGTCGTATGATCATCTAAACTATCATCTTGTATAATCCATTTAAGTACGGGAAAATAAAGATCAGTAATAATAATTTCTATTCGTATAATATTTTTATAATATATAGTCCGTTGTGTACCATTAAATCGAATTGCTATTATTTTTTCTTCATCCCAAGATAGTTCTTTCGTTAAATATGGAAAAGACTTTTCTTCTTTATGATTACTTTCTTGTTTAAAAAATTAAATAGCATAGTTTTGCCTCTTCTTAAAATAC
>NZ_JABVBF010000358.1 GCF_013344765.1 Acinetobacter lactucae | reverse complement strand
ATTACAATAAGATATCAATTATTATATGAAATTGAATAAAGGAATTTTTAACTAATGATCAAAGATATTCCAACAAGCGAAGAGTTTGATATCGCAGCAAAAGCTCAGTTCGATTTTGCATGGGACATAGTAATTTCATTTTTATTAATGATTAATGATGCCAGTCGGTATTCAGAAATAGATGATCATGATAAAGATGCTTTTTGGGAAACTGCACGTCAAAGAGTTCTTACATCACTTATAATTGCTCAACAAGGAGTTGAATTAGCAATAAAAGGGAGGCTCGTTGAAATTAGTCCATATTTGCTTATTTCAGGAAATTATTCAGATTGGCCTAAAGATAATGTTGGTAAAGGAGTAAGCTTCTCAGAATTTAGAGCTATTGATGCTCAAGATTTAATCAAGGTTTATAATACGGTTAATGATACGAAATTTGATGATAATTTTTCTGAATTGTTTGATAGGCTTAGAAAGCAAAGAAATAAAGCAATGCATACTGTGAGTAGAGATTTGAGCGTGTCAGCTCAAGAAGTCATTTTGATTCTGCTTGAGGTACATGAATATCTTTATCATGATGAAAATTGGGTTGAAACACGTGCTGATTTTCTTGAAAATTCACCAGAAACGCATTTATATTTTGATACAGACCATGTACCTGGTCTAGTTGCTAAAGAATTTTTAACTGTATTCAATTTTTTAACTTCTTCACAGATAAATCGTTTTTTTAAAATTAATAAGAAACAACGTTTATATTATTGCCCAAAATGTAAATATGAAGGAGATAAATATGAAGGAATTGAACCTAGATATGCAGTTTTAAGACCTAATAAACCTGATTCAGATAACTTATTTTGTTTCGTTTGTAATGATGTACACTTAGTTGATAGAGATGATTGTTTAGCAGATGGATGCCCAGGGAACGTAATTAGCTGTGAATAC
>NZ_JABVBF010000357.1 GCF_013344765.1 Acinetobacter lactucae | reverse complement strand
CATCTGGAGCATCTGGAGCATCTGGAGCATCTGGAGCATCTGGAGCATCTGGAGCATCTGGAGCATCTGAGACAAGAATAGAAGGAGGGCTACCTGCGGTTACAGTAGCTCCAGTGTACTCAGAAGAAAATTTATATTTACATCCAGATAATGAAAAATATCGAAAAATAATTATCGACGCGGCAAAAAAATATAATTTAGCGCCACAAGCCTTGGCTGCAAAAATTAATGCGGAAGCAGGAACAAAAAAAGGTAGCCAAGAATGGAATCCTCAAGCACAAGCTTCGACATCATCAGCAGTAGGTTTGACCCAGTTTTTAAGCGGAACTTGGTATGAGATATGTACAGTTTCTACTTATAAAGACACCTTACTCCAACAATATGTTATTAAGAAAAAATTAATCTCTAATTTTAAAGAGAACATGGCACTTAAATTAATTTCGAATACAGATAAAGCAAAATTAAAAGCACTTGGGACTGACCCTACATTTTCTGTAGATTCTGCTGCCGCATATGCAAGAGCAAATATAAATATTGTTAAGAAAATATATAGTAAAATTGATAGCCTTGAACCAGGGGATCTCGCAAAAGTTGGCTATGTAGCACATCATGATGGTCCAACAGGATTTGGTAAAATAGTTGAAGCTACAAATGATCCTTCATGGTCGAAATTACAAGGACAAGTGTGTCCAAAAAATAATCCAAATTGCGATACTTATCTCAATTATAAAGAGAGGTTCAGCAATGGTAGAGATGCATATCGTTGGTGGTTATGTACTGAATATACAGATTCAAAAATTAATGTTAATCGATTTACGCTTAGTCCAAAGGACGGTAAAAAATTTAAGAATGCTCGAACAATGGAAGAAATTATTGTCTTTTTAGGTGGTAAACCTTTAGTTCGGCCAAGTAGAGATTTTGAAAAAAAGGGTACAACTGATAATTCAAAGCTAAATGATAATATCAATATTGTTA
>NZ_JABVBF010000356.1 GCF_013344765.1 Acinetobacter lactucae | reverse complement strand
GCGTCCAAGTACCGTCACCATTGTTGGTTGCCGGGTAATCCACGCCATCCACGGTCACCACCACACTCGCAGTAGGATCATCGATCGTACCGGTCAATGCAGGCGTTGTATCGTTCGTCGATACATCCGGGAAAGTCACCACCGGTGCAACAAGGTCAACGATAAAGCCGTCTGTACCATCAAGTACATCGCCTGTACCCAGGTTACCCAAGACATCTGTGTAGCTACCGTCAGCCACCGCAATGCTTGGTGCTGTGCCTGTGCCATCCGGTGTGAACACTGCTGTCCAGGTGATGTTGTCAGTCGTAGTCAGGCCAGTCAATGTACCGCCTACCACTGTGATGTCGCTTGCATCAAAGCCTGCTACTGCCTCACTGAACGTGAAGCTGATGTTGGCATCTTCACCTGCCGCAAGTGCAAGGTCATCTGTCGTGATTGCAAGGGTTGGTGCTGTCGCATCAACAGTCACTGTGCCGGTTACCGGAGTTGAAACGTTACCTGCTACATCTGTTGCAATCACGCTCACTGTGTGCGGGCCATCTGCCAACACTGGAAGTGTATTGTCTGCAAGCGTCCAAGTACCGTCACCATTGTTGGTTGCCGGGTAATCCACGCCATCCACGGTCACCACCACACTCGCAGTAGGATCATCGATCGTACCGGTCAATGCAGGCGTTGTATCGTTCGTCGATACATCCGGGAAAGTCACCACCGGTGCAACAAGGTCAACGATAAAGCCGTCTGTACCATCAAGTACATCGCCTGTACCGAGATTGCCCACAGTATCTGTGTAGCTACCGTCAGCCACCGCAATGCTTGGTGCTGTGCCTGTGCCATCCGGTGTGAACACTGCTGTCCAGATGATGTTGTCAGTCGTAGTCAGGCCAGTCAATGTACCGCCTACCACTGTGATGTCGCTTGCATCAAAGCCTGCTACTGCCTCACTGAACGTGAAGCTGATGTTGGCATCTTCACCTGCCGCAAGTGC
>NZ_JABVBF010000355.1 GCF_013344765.1 Acinetobacter lactucae | reverse complement strand
AAAAGATATAAAAAAATAGACTTAACTGTCAGTGAAAAATGAGCACAATATCCATTGTTTTAACTAAAAATAGCTTCTAAAGTATCTACTTACCATCGACCATTTTTGTACAAATAGTCAAATAAAAATAAACGTGGAGATTTTATGCGGGTTTTGTATCAGTTTCCTTTGTCCCATTATTGTGAAAAAGCTCGCTGGTTGTTAGACCATAAAGAACTTGATTATGTGGCTCATAACTTAATTCCAGGGTTTCATCGTGCTTTTGCACAACTCAAAACAGGCCAAAATTTACTGCCTATTTTGAAAGATGATCATCAATGGATTGCTGAATCGACTAAAATAGCACTTTATCTGGATGATACTTATCCAGAGCATTCACTGCTACGCCGTGATGAACATTTAAGACAGCAAACATTAAAAATAGATAGCTTGGCTGATGAGCTAGGTGTTCATGTCCGACGTTGGGCTTTAGCACACACACTAGCACAAGGTGATCATGCTTTAGAAATTATGATGGGTGAACAAGGCTATTTACGTCAGTTTGAAAAAATATCGAAACCTTTTCTCAAAACACTGGTAAAGAAGAATTATAAACTTGAAGAGAATTTAGTGAATCAGTCACAAGAACAAATGAATGAACTGATTGAGGAGCTGAATCAATATTTAATTGAAAATCAAGCACGCTATATGGTGGGTGATCGGCTAAGTCTTGCTGATATTTCGGTGTGTTCTATGCTTGCACCATTATTAGAGATAAAAGGTACACCTTGGGAAAAAGAAGACGATGGAGAGATTTCAGCTGAATGGAACAACTACCAAAAGTATTTGCTGGATTTGCCGCTGGGTCAATATGTACTAAGAATATATCAAACTGAGCGAAATGCACGTGTAGATTGGCGGGGAATCTAAACTTTTTAAATCGATAAAATGCCCTGAGAAAATCGGGGCTTTTTTATTTTCGATAAGTGATTATTAATATATAGACATTACTATCA
>NZ_JABVBF010000354.1 GCF_013344765.1 Acinetobacter lactucae | reverse complement strand
ACCTAAAGCACCTTCACGCTATATCTATTTATGCTTTATACTTCACTTAAATCATAGTAAGACATTTTTTGGATTAGTCTTATGGAACTACGCCATCTCCGATATTTTATTACCGTTGCTGAAGAATTAAATTTTAGTAAAGCCGCTCTTAAACTTTTTACTGCACAACCCTCACTTAGCCAGCAAATTAAAGACTTAGAAGAAGATGTCGGTGTACGACTTTTAAACCGCACTAAACGTAAAGTTGAGTTAACAGAAGAAGGCGAAGTCTTTTTAGAACATGCTCGGCTCACCCTCGCTCAAGCTGAAAAAGCGGTTGCTATGGCACGGCAGGTTTCTAGGGCGAAACAGCAACTCTTACGTATCGGTTTTGTCCCCATCGCAGAAATGAAAATCTTCCCTTATGTTCTGCCTAATTTGCGACTACAACACCCCGATCTCATCATTGAACTATCTAACCTAAACAATACTGAACAACTTAAAGCCTTAAAAAAAGGTGAGTTAGACATTACCTTTACCCGCGAAAATACAAATAGTGATGAGATTCAAAGCCAATTTGTTTTGACTGAACCCCTGATTTTCTTGCTTCCTAAAAATCATCCACTTACTCAATATGACAGAATTCCTGTCCAAGCTTTACAAGGCGTTGACTTTATTATTCCTGCTGCCGAGCAATCACAAACATTACATAACACAATTTTAGATTTCGCCAAAACCCACAATATCGACCTCAATATTGTTCAAAAAGCAGACAGCATGCTGTTCAATATTAACTCTCTTGGTTCTGGGTTAGGTTGTACAATTTTACCTGCCTATGTGGCACCTTTAGGCATCAAAAATACGGTCGTTCGCCCACTTGATGTTGAGTTACCTACACTTGATTTATTTGTAAATTACCGCAAAAACTCGCAGTCCTTAGGTGTTCAAAAATTCATTGACCAGCTCATTAAAGTATTCCATTTAGATAAAAATTTAAATCATGCCTAATTACTAAAT
>NZ_JABVBF010000353.1 GCF_013344765.1 Acinetobacter lactucae | reverse complement strand
AGTCTGCAGTTACTACGTTAAATCCATAGCTATTTAGTTCAGCTATAAAATTTTGATATTTTTTAATTGGTACACCAATTGCAGGCAATAATATAAAAGTTATATTTTCAGATGTTGATTTACCTACTTCGAATTTTTTTACTGTAACAGGGAACTTATTATTAAAAAGAAAAGTTTCATTCATGGTTTCATTCCCCAAATGGATTCATGGAAATCATCACTGGTAGGCCTAACTGTGATAAGAGTTTTGTTCGCGAGCTTTTAACAGTTTTTCGTTCTTCTGCTAATAATTTTTTGAATTCTGAGTTAAATCTCAGACGTGGATATTTCTCTAGAACTTCTGTTCTATAATCCTTTGATAAAGTAAATAATTTATCTCCGACTACATCACAAGATGTACCTTGTTGAAGAAGAATTACTTCAGATTCATTGTCTTCAGCAATATGACCATTCATATGCATGCATATAGCATCTTTGACAGTTTTGATTTTGTTTTCGTCATAATTTAAGTGCTTTGCTTTCTTTTCAAATTGCATTGAGCTCTCATATGTAAAACATCTACAACCTTTTGATTCTTTATGAGTATCTGTAAGACCGATGTCATGATACAAAGAAGCTACTAACAAAACTTCGGGGTCATATTTTCTTTGATCCTGAAGACTTATCGCAGCACCCCAAAAATAAGTTCTCCATGAATGATTAATAAGAGTACCTGAGGCTTTTTCATTCAGCTCATTTATCGCTTCTACAATAATCTTAGTATCAGGAACCTTTATATCTTTTAAGGTTATATTGCTTTTTGAACTCCCAATATAAAGTTGAGACTTCATAACACCCAGCATACTAGGTAAAAAAATTTCATTTAAAAGTTTAATTTTTTCTTTAGTGTTGAGATGCCCATCTGTTGATTGCATCCATTCAAAGCTACCAATTTTTTTTATAGACATTCTTTTTTTCAGTTTAGATTATTTATCTCTAAATTAAATCATACAGATCTGTCTGTCAATAT
>NZ_JABVBF010000352.1 GCF_013344765.1 Acinetobacter lactucae | reverse complement strand
ATATAATCAATTTTCTAAAATATTAAATTCATATATCTTTGAGAAATTAAATATAAATTTTTGTACGGTTCTAATTATATCTTCAATTTTTATATATTCGTTGTTATGAAAATGATACAAAACAAGTTCATTAATTCCACTCAAAAATAATAAAAGTTCGCTATTAGTAATCTTTTCTAATCCAGGAAAAGGAAGTCTTTTAATATTTTGAGTAAAATTATATATAATAAAATAACGAAGTTCTAAACCTCTTTGATCAATAGTTAGAATATCAATATAAAGTCGATTCATTAGATTGGATTGAGTTAATAATACTTCAAAATAAGAATTAAAGATTGCATCAGTTACTTTGCTTAGGCAGGGATTTTCGGGAGATAGATTCTGTAGTCCAGCTTCTATTACCTTAGTGAGAACATAAAAACTATTCTGCTCATACAGGGCTAAAAAGCAGTCTTCTTTATTGTTGAAGTGCTCATAAAATGTGCGTTTAGAAACTTTTGCTGCTGAAACAATATCAGTAATTGTTACATTAAAAAGAGGTTTATTTTCTTGTTCAAAAACTTGTGCTAAACCCATAATGAGCTTATTACGATAATCAGCCATAACCATTTGTCTCCCTTCTATTGACAACAATTATAGCATATGGTACTTATTGTTACCAAGTGGTACTTGTTGGTACCAGGGCTAACTGGTATCTTTATGAAAGTATTAAAATATTTAAGGCAGAAATCGGATTGGTATAGCTTCTAGGCATACTCTACTAAAACTCATAAGCTTAAAAGATTGGTGTCAAAGATCCAATTATTTTGAGTTAGTAAAAAATATGAGCTGAGTTCGCCATGATAAACATTCTTCGGAAGAAGTATAGGGAATATATACTTTCATCTTCATAATCAGTTTTCATTTGTAACTAACTTTTATTTCTCTTTGGAAAACAATGAATATTCCAAGTATTTCCGAAAAATAGATGGGAAAAACTATTAAATTTTTAAGATATGAGGTCTGTGAAATCTAAGATTTAAATGTATAT
>NZ_JABVBF010000351.1 GCF_013344765.1 Acinetobacter lactucae | reverse complement strand
AATTGAAGGTGACTTGTTTAAAGTTATATTTAAAATTACTCCTAATAAGAATTTAGAGAAAGCAATGAAAATTGGATTTATTGGCGGAGCCAATGACGGTATTGTAATCAATGCTGCTGATGGCCTTGATACTTATAAGCTTGAATGGCACTACAAAGCAGAAAAGCACTGTGATTCACAGCCCACGTTAGGTCTTAATGGGCCTGAGTATGATTATTACAACTTATTGATACTAAGAAAAAATAAAGAGGCAAAGCTTTTTTATGTACTCACTACAATGGGAAAAGATGATATCGCAAGTAAAATCCATGAGTATTGGGAATGCTCTACATCTGTTGGTTATGATTTCGATGATTAAGAAAATATTTATTAATAACTTAAGATTTTGACTTTAATAAAAAATTAAATGAAGAGCTCGTAATTTCATATAAAACATGTGCTTTTAATTGGTGATGGAGAGGAACCTTGGGATGATCAAAGTTTTTAACTTTTTGCATTCCTATCCGCTCCATTACAGCTTGAGAGGGTGTATTTATGTTAGCGGTAAATGAAACGATCTTATCTAAATTCAGTACATTAAAACCATAGTCTAAAGCTGCTTTTGCTCCTTCAGTTGCATAACCTTGTTTCCAAAATTCTTTTGTAAGTCGCCACCCAATTTCCACACATGGAGAGAAGTCAAATTGTTCAGGTTGGCCGTGTAAACCAGTAAAACCGATAAATTGATGGGTTTCCTTTAATTCTACTGCCCAGAAGCCCCAACCATTTTCATTAATAAGAGATGAAATTTTTTGGATTAAATTATGGCTTTCTTGGGGCGTTAAGAGAGTTGGGAAAAATTGCATAACATCTTGATCTAAGCCCATTGTTATAAATGGCTCAAAATCACTTTCTTTCCACTGTCTTAAAATTAAACGCTTTGTTTCGATCATGACATAACTCTTTAATTAAAAATGATGGGTCAAAGTGGTTTTTGAACAATCTTCTGTAAAATGATCTTGGAATTAATGCTGACTACACCTTTTATTTTATTTAAGGT
>NZ_JABVBF010000350.1 GCF_013344765.1 Acinetobacter lactucae | reverse complement strand
GTCCACACACCATTACCGTGACGGCAACAGATGCAGCGGGCAATGCGGGTACAGATACGGCTGTGGTGACAGTTGATACGACGGCTCCGAATGCACCAGTGATTGACCCGGTGAACGGGACAGATCCGATTACAGGTACAGCAGAACCTGGTTCAACGGTGACAGTAACTTATCCAGATGGTAGTACAGCCAGTGTTGTAGCAGGCCCGGATGGTAGCTGGACTGTACCAAACCCAGGCTTGAACGATGGTGACACGGTAACAGCAGTAACAGAAGATCCTGCGGGCAATACCTCAGGACCAGCAACAGCTGTGGTTGATGCAGTTGCACCGGCAGTCGCACTGGATGATGTCCTCACCAATGACAGCACCCCGGCGCTCACTGGTACAGTCAATGACCCGACTGCGACGGTGGTGGTGAATGTGGATGGTGTTGACTACCCGGCAGTGAACAATGGCGACGGCACCTGGACGCTTGTAGACAATAGCTTGCCTGCACTGACTGATGGACCACACACCATTACCGTGACGGCAACAGATGCAGCGGGCAATGCGGGTACGGATACGGCTGTGGTGACAGTTGATACCACTGCACCGAATGCACCAGTGATTGACCCGGTGAACGGGACAGACCCGATTACAGGTACGGCAGAACCTGGTTCAACGGTGACAGTAACTTATCCAGATGGTAGTACAGCCAGTGTTGTAGCAGGCCCGGATGGTAGCTGGACTGTACCAAACCCAGGCTTGAATGATGGTGACACGGTAACAGCAGTAACAAAAGATCCAGCAGGCAATACCTCAGGACCAGCAACAGCTGTGGTTGATGCAGTTGCACCGGCAGTCGCACTGGATGATGTCCTCACCAATGACAGCACCCCAGCGCTCACCGGTACAGTCAATGACCCGACTGCGACGGTGGTGGTGAATGTAGATGGCACTGACTATCCGGCGACGAACAATGGCGATGGCACCTGGACGCTTGCAGACAATAGCTTGCCTGTATTAACAGACGGTCCACACACCATTACCGTGACGGCAACAG